>JAICWC010000001.1 GCA_025934995.1 Thermoleophilia bacterium
GCATGATCTCGACGAGCGGCGCGTCGCCCGTGCGCTCCTGCACTGCGCGCGCCGCGCGTGCAATCGCGCGCACCTGCATCTCGTAGATCTCCGGCCACTGGATGCCGAGGCGGCACCCGCGCGTGCCGAGCATCGGGTTCGACTCGCTCAATGCCTTGATGCGGCCGCGCAGCCGCTCGTCCGTCGCTTCCTCCAGCGGCGGCAGGAACTCGTGCAGAGGCGGATCGAGCAGCCGGATCGTCACCGGCAGCCCCGCCATCGCCTCGAAGATCCCCTCGAAGTCGGATTGCTGGAACGGCAGCAACCGGTCGAGCGCGGATCGGCGGCCCGCCTCGTCGGACGCGAGGATCATCTCCTGCACGACCGGCAGCCGCTCTTCGCCGAAGAACATGTGCTCGGTGCGGCAGAGGCCGATCCCTTGCGCACCGAACTCGCGCGCCTTCGCGGCATCCTCCGGATTGTCCGCGTTCGCGCGCACCTTCAGTCGGCGCACCTCGTCGGCCCAATCGAGCACCGTCTCGAAGTCCTCGTTGATCATCGGCGGCACGAGCGGCACCTCGCCGATGACGACGCGGCCGGTCCCACCGTCGATCGTGATCACGTCGCCGACGTGCAGCTCCTCCCCGCCGATGCGGACGACGCCCGTGCCCGCGTCGAGCTCGAGCCCCTCGCACCCTGAGACGCACGGCTTGCCCATCCCCCGCGCGACGACCGCAGCGTGTGACGTCATGCCGCCGTGCGCGGTGAGGATTCCCTTCGCCTGGATCATCCCGTGGATGTCGTCGGGCGTGGTCTCCCAGCCGACGAGGATGACGGACTCCCCCGCTTTGCCGCGCTCCTCGGCGGTGTCGGCGTCCAACACGATCTTCCCGCAGGCGGCGCCCGGCGACGCATTCAGTCCACGCGCCGCGACCTCGAACTCGGCGGTCGGGTCGAGCATCGGATGCAGCAGCTGGTCGAGTTGCGTCGGGTCGATGCGCGCGATCGCCTCTTCCCTCGTGATCAGCGACTCCGCTGCCATGTCGACGGCGCACTTGACCGCGGCCGCCGCCGTCCGCTTCGCCGAGCGCGTCTGCAGCAGGTACAGCCGCCCCTCCTCGATCGTGAACTCGATGTCCTGCATGTCTCGGTAGTGCTGCTCGAGCCGGGCCATCGTGTCGACGAGCCGGTCGAACGCCTCCGGGAGCCGCTCGCGCATCTCCTCGATCGGCTGCGGCGTGCGGATGCCGGCGACGACGTCCTCGCCCTGCGCGTTGACGAGGTATTCGCCGTAGAGCCCCTGCTCGCCCGTCGACGGGTCGCGTGTGAAGCACACGCCGGTCGCGCTCTGGTCGCCCTTGTTCCCGAACACCATCTGCACGACGTTGACGGCGGTGCCGATGTCGTCGGGGATGTCGTACGTCCGCCGATACACCTGCGCGCGAGGCGAGTTCCACGAGTCGAAGACGGCGACGATCGCTCGCCGCAGCTGCTCGCGCGCGTCCTGCGGAAAGTCGCGGCCCGTCTCTGCGTTGTAAGCGGCCCGCGCCGTCTCCACCGTGTCGTCGACACGAAACCGGTCGTGCGGCACGCCGTCCACCGTCTCGCCGTACATCTGGATCAGGCGGCGATAGCAGTCCTGCGCGAAGTCCTCCTTCCCGGTCGAGCGTGCCAGCCCCTGCACGGCCACGTCGTTCAGCCCGACGTTGAGGATCGTGTCCATCATCCCGGGCATCGAGATCGCGGCGCCGCTCCGCACGGACACGAGCAGCGGGTCCTCCGGATCGCCGAATCGCTTCCCGGCCCGCTCCTCGAGTCGTGCGATGTGCTCGGCGACCTCGTCTTCGAGGCCATCCGGCAGGCCGCCCTCGCGCAGGTACGCGCGGCAGGCGTCGGTCGTGATCGTGAACCCGGCCGGAACCGGGACTCCGAGCTGCGTCATCTCGGCCAGGCCGACGCCCTTGCCGCCGAGGAGCTCCTTCCCGCCGCCCGACGGCTCGTCGAAGTCGTATACGTATCCGGTCATGGGCGCTGGTAGTCAAGCACGGCGGATCGTCGGCATGGGCGGATTCCCCGGCGAGCGCCTCTGGAATCACGTCCTCGAGCTTGCGGGCGGCAACCGCGTCCTCGTCGACCATGCCGCCTACCCGGAGTACGGCCCGGTGGTCGACGGGCTGCCGGGCGACTTCACGCACCTTTCGTTCTATCCGTACCCGCCGGAGAACCTGCGCGCGCTCGCGCTCTCGAGCGACGCGATCCTCGTCTGCGGCGGCAACACGGCGAACATGCTCGCCGTCTGGCGCGTCCACGGCTTCGACGCGATCCTCCGGGAGGCCTGGGAGGCAGGCGTCCTCCTCACGGGCTGGAGCGCCGGGATGATCTGCTGGTTCGAGGCCGGGGTCACCGACTCGTTCGGGCCGCAGCTGGCAGGGATGCGCGACGGGCTCGGCTTCCTGCCCGGGAGCGCCTGTCCGCACTACGACGGCGAAGAGCTGCGCCGGCCGGTCTACACCAAGCTTGCCCGCGAGGGGTTCCCGCCCGGGATCGCACTCGACGACGGCGTCGCGGCGCACTACGTCGGCACCGAGCTGCACGAGATCGTCACCGACCGGCCGGAGGCCGCCGGCTACCGCGTCGGCCCCGAGGGCGAGACGCGGCTCGAGACGAGCGTTATCTAGGTCTCGGATCCCTCCAAGGAGGGGCACGGGCGCGTTTCGCGGCGACCGATATTTGCGGCGTAGACAACGCCGCAGCCTCTGAGCACGGGGTCGCCCCGAGGCACTGACAAGGAGTCGCCGCCCATGTGCTCTGCCCGCCGCCACCTCGGGTTCTTCCTGCCTTTGCTCGTCCTCGCCGTGCTCGCGGGCGCAACCGGTTCCGCCGCACAGTCGAGGACCCACACGCAGGCTTTCGTGGGCATGCTCGTCGAGCAGCATGGCGACTCGTTCGCCACCGGCCGGGAGTCGCGGCCCTCCTTCGCCGTCGAGAGCGGCGGACGCGTTCTGCCGCTTCAGCTCGGCCGGCGGCGCGGTGAGGCCCTCGTCGGCAGGCGCGTGCGCGTCGTGCGCTCGCGCGGTCGGGCGCGCGTGATCCCCCTTCCGGGCCGGCGCCTCTCCGCAAGCGCGGGCGTCACGGGCGCGAAGCGCGTCGCCGTCCTCCTCGTCAACTTCTCGAACGACACGAGCCAGCCGTTCACGACGGCGTTCGCCGCGGGTGTCGCATTCATGAACAGCAATTCGGTCGCGGCGTACTACGCCGACAGCTCATGGGGCCAGCTCTCGCTGAGCGGCAACGTCTTCGGCTGGTACACGCTGCCCGACAGCGACACGAGCTGCAACACCGCAACCTGGGCGAACGACGCGAACAAGGCGGCTGCAGACGCCGGCGTCAACCTCGGCGCCTACACGAACGTCGTCTACGCGTTTCCGCTCGCTTCGAGCTGTTCGTGGAACGGCTGGGCCGACCTGCCCGGCACGCGCTCGTGGCTGAACGGCCCGAGCGCAATGACGCTCCAGGAGATGTCGCACGAGCTCGGGCACAACTTCGGGCTGGACCATGCGAGCTCGTACGTGTGCACCGAAAACGGTGTGCGCGTCGCACTCTCCGCGAACCCGGCGAACTGCACGATTGGCGACTACGGCGACCCGTTCAGCGTCATGGGCGCCGGCAAGCACTACGGCCAGACGAACTTCGCGCGCGGCGTCCTCGGCTGGCTGTCTGCCGCGAACACGCGCACCGTCACCTCGTCCGGCGACTACGCGCTCGCACCGATCGAGACCTACGATCCGACCGCAGTCGACACATTGCGCGTCCAGCGGACCTCCGGGACGTACTTCACGCTCGAGTTCCGCCAGCCCGCGCCGATCTTCGACACGTTCTCGTTCACGGACTCCGCGGTCACCGGTGTCTCGGTCCGCGTCACGCCCGCGTCCGGCGATCCGCGGTCGCTGCTCGTCGACACCACGCCGGGCTCGATGATGAGCTACTTCGACGCGCCCCTCGCGCTCGGCAAGACGCTCGTCGATCCCCTGAGCGGGATCTCGATCTCGGTCGTCGACATCTCTCCCCTCGGCGCGCTCGTGCGGCTCGCCCTGCCCGGAAGCCCGGTAACGGCGGACACGACACCGCCGACGCAGCCCGTCGGGCTCGTGACGACGAGCGTCGATTCGAGCGACGTCGGCCTCACCTGGACGGCGAGCACCGACGACGTCGGAGTCACGGGCTACCGCGTCTACCGCAACTCCGCACTCGTCGCGACCGTGGCCTCGCCCGGTTTCGTCGACAGCGGCCTTTCGGCGGGAACGACCTACGCCTACGACGTCGTCGCCTTCGACGCCGCCGGCAACTCGAGCGTCGCGGCGAGCGTCTCGGCGACGACGAGCGCGGCTGCTGCCCCGGCCACGACAACGACTGGCACGACGACGACGACCACCACGACGACCACGCCTTCCGCTCCGCCGGCGGACACGATTCCGCCGAGCACACCGGCAAACCTCGCCGGCACGGTCGGGAAGGCGAAGAAGGTCACTCTGTCGTGGAGCGCGAGCACCGACAACGTCGGCGTCGCCGGCTACACCGTCTACCGGAACGGCGCCGCCGTCGGCACCACCTCGTCCCCCGGCTTCACGGACTCGCCCGGCGGCAGGACGGTCAATGCGACGTACTACGTCGTGGCGTACGACGCGGCCGGCAACGTCAGCCCGGCGTCGGGCTCGGTCGCCGTTCAGGGATGAGCGACTGAGGGGCCCCGTCGCCGGGGCCCCTCGATGCCGTTCATGCGTCAGAGACGCTCGTGCCTATGCCTCGCGGTTCAGGCAGCCGAGCAGCAGGTTCATCGCGCCGATCTGCGCCTGCGTGGTCGAGCCGCCGCTTGCGCTGTGGTCGATCAGGTTGACGGCCGCCGCAAACGCACCGTTCACGGTGCTCGAAGCCGTCAGGCCCGCGGTGAGATTCGCCGCGCACCCGAGTACGCCGATCGACTGGCCCGTGAAGCCCGAAACCAGCTTGATGTTGTACCCGAGCGCCAATGTCTGCGCCGCGAGCGTGTTCAAGCTGCCCTCGTTGATACCCGTTGCCAGAGTGCAGTCCTTCGTGTTCGTTGCGGCGCCGACCGAGAAGATGCTCGGCGACCCCTTGCCGCACGCGTTCAGGGTGTTGGGCAGCACCTTCGCCGACTCCGACTGCGTGTCGATGTTCGACCCGCGACCGATCGCGACTGCGTTGACCGCGTAGCCGCCGGCGCCGAGGATCCTGGCGATGCCGTTCTGGTTGCCCCAGAAGCCCATCGTCTTGCCGAGCTGGAACACCGTCAGCGGTTCACAGGCGCTGTCCGAGCCCGTGTAGTCGTTGTTCCCGCCATAGTGCGCCGAGAAGGCATAGCTGCCTGCGGCGAGCGGCCCTTCGGCGGTCGACGGGTCAGCGACGCCGTTGACGAGCGCAACAGTTCCCGCAGCTTCAGCGGTTCCGGTGGCGCAGTCGCCGCCGCGGTAGAAGGTGAACACGACGTTGCCGGTCGGCGTGAACGCCGCCGGCGTACCCGTCACCGTCGCCGAGTCGTGGACGACGCTGTTGGCCGAGGAGATCGGCCCGGTGACGACGACCGGCCCGCCGATCCCGTCGGTCGCGCCCAGGTGGATGGCCGTGCTCGTGCCCGTGGTGCCCTGACTGATCGTGAAGGGCTCGCAGTCGCCGATCGCGTCGGCCACCTTGCTGCTGTCGCCGCTGACGAAGACCGCGATATACGAATAGCTGCCCGCATGGAGTGGGCCTTCGACGAGCGCTGGATCCAGCCCGCCGGCCGGAGAGGACTGCCCGCCGACGTCGATGCCGGCTAGGTCGGCGACGTCGCCGCTGCACGCGTCGTTATGGAAGAAGCCGAAGAAGACGGTGCTGTCGGTCGGCAGCGTGCCGCCGCCCGTGAACGTGAGATCGGCCGAGTCGTGCACCGTGCTCCCCAGTGCAGCCGGGTGCAGTTCGTCGACGACGGTCGGCGTGCCGCTGTCGGTCGCACCGAGATGGACCGTCGTGCTGATCGCCGACGTCTCGCCGCCGCCGCCGCCGCCGTTGCCGTCACAGACGTGCGACAGGTTGAGGATGCCGCCGACCGCGTCGGTGGACGCTGCCAGCAGGACATCGGAGGACGGCGTGATCACGTCCCAGTGCAGGACGCCGCCGACGTGCTTGGAGTACACGACATCCGGCGTCGTCACACCGGCATTCTGGAACTCAGCGCGCAGGCTGCCGGAGTTCACGGCAGACGTCTGCACGAGGACGAAGTGCCAGAGCACGTCCCCGTTCGTGGGCGTGAAGTCCGAGCAGTCCTGGGTGAACGTCGTCGAGTCGGAGCCCACCTGCGAGCTATGCAGGTCGGTGCCCGCGATCGACGTATACGTCACTCCGGTGTCGAACCCGCCGACGGGCGTCGCAGCTCCGCTGCCCGCCACCATCAACGCGACGACCGCTGCCGCCGCGAGCGCTGTGAGGCCCGCGATTACGCGCAGGCCGAACCGTTTTCTCATGCTGTACTCGCCCTCCAAAATTCGCCGTTATGACCCACTCGTCCTCGCATTCCGCAGCTACCGCACGACCGACGCCTTTATTTCCGTCCGCATTCGTAGTACGATCCTTCTCGACGGTTTTCCACCGGTTTCTCCACCGACGCTATGCCTGCCCGTGCGGTCGGAACAGAGGGCGAATGCGGTAACTCGGGCCGCCGGTTCTTGCTGTACCTGCGTCCGGGTTTCGCAGTACCGATGGCTGGACCGGTGCTACTGCAGACGCGGTAGACCGAGCGTGGAGGATGTCAGCCGAACGAGTCACGGTCCTGGTCGCCGACGACCACGCCCCGCTGCGGGCGCTCGTTCGGGACCTGCTCGAGCAGGCGGGCTATGCAGTCGCGGAGGCGGCGACGGGGACGGAGGCGGTCCAGTTCCTCGACAGCACGCGTCTGGCGGTCGTCCTCCTCGACGTGAACCTCCCCGGCCTCAACGGCTACGAGGTCTGCCGCCGCATCCGCGACCGGTTCAACCGGGATATCGGGATCATCTTCATCTCCGGCGAGCGCGTCGAGACGTACGACCGCAGCGCCGGCCTGCTCGTCGGCGGCGACGACTATCTCACCAAGCCCTTCGACCCGAGCGAGCTCGTCGCGCGCGTGCGCCGGCTCGCCCCGCTGACGGCGCGGTACAAGCTCGCCGCGGACGCAGCAGCCGACCAGCTCGCAATCCTCACCCCGCGAGAGCGCGAGGTCGTCCTGCTGCTGGCCGACGGGCTCGACCAGGACGAGATCGCCGACCGGCTGTTCATCAGCCCGAAGACCGTCGCGACCCACATCCAACACGTCCTGGGGAAGCTCGACGTCCGGAACCGGGCTCAGGCCGTGTCGCTCGTCCTCCACGATTCGGTGCGCGAAAGCGAACGGCTTCTCCGCGCCGAATGAGGAAGAAAGCCTTCCCGTCGGCCGTCTTGGCTGATACCAATTGCCGGGCCTGGCGGCCCGGCCCCAATCGAGAGAGGGGTCAAGCTTGATGCGCAGACTCATCGGTCTCGCAGCAATCGTCGGGACGGCAATTCTCGCTGTGGGCGCGGCGTCGGCCGCGCCGCCGAGCAGTGACACGTTCACGCCGCAGCCGGGCCACGGCATCGTGCCGACCTGGGCAGCGTCGATAGCGATGCCGTGGGCGAACGGGGCATACCGGGCCACCTACGGCTCGGGCTCGCTCCGCTATCACGGCGGGCCGACGATGACGACCAACACGACGTACGCCATCTACTGGCAGCCGTCGAACTGGTCGCAGCAGTTCCCGTCCGGCTACTCGACGCTCGTCGACCAGTACTTCGGCGACGTCGCGGCGGACAGCGGCAAGACGAGCAACGTCTACTACACCGAGACGCAATACAGCGGCATCCAGTACAAGTCGACGTTCGCCGGCTCGGCGGTCGACACGGATCCCTTGCCCGCGAGCGGCTGTAGCGATTCTGCGTCCAGCGTGTGCGTCAGCGACGCGCAGCTCGCGACGGAGGTCTCGCACTTCACCTCGTCGCACGGGCTACCGCAAAACTCGACCACGGAGTACTTCGTGTACTTCGCCCCGGGCGTCGGCAGCTGCCTCGGCTCGGCCGGATGTGCGTTCGTGAACTACTGCGCGTACCACAACTCGTCCGGGTCGCTGATCTACGCGAACATGCCGTATGTCGAGAACGTCTCGGGTTGCGATGCGGGCCACCACCCGAACTCGCAGCTGGGCGACGCAACGATCAACGTCACCTCGCACGAGCACAACGAGTCGATCACGGACGAGTTCGGCAATGCGTGGTACGACGTCCAGGGCTACGAGGACGGCGACAAGTGCGCCTGGTCGTGGGGCGCCTGGCTCGGCGGCTCGGGCTCGACCGTCTACAACCAGTCGATCAACGGCCACCACTACGCGCTCCAGCTCGAGTATTCGAACAGGGATCGCGGCTGCGTCGAGACCGGCCTCTAGGACCGCTCTAACCGGGCGCGGTGCCGCGACGGCGCCGCGCCCGGAACTCCGCGAGCCACGCGACCGCGCGCAACCCCATCCAGATCGGCGTCAGCAGGACGTAGAACACGAAGTCCGCGACGACGATCAGCGACCACCACAGCACCCAGTAGCGCAGGGGCACATGCCCCTTCTCGTTCCTCACGCCGCGTTCTTCCGCTCCTCGACGACGCGCAGGATGCGGTGCGCGGTCTCCTCGATCGACAGCTCGGAGATGTCGATCACCGGGCAGCCGAGCTTGCGGTGCAGCTTCGAGGCCTCCTCGAGCTCTTCGTAGATCTCGAGCAGCTCGGCGTACCGGCGGTTGCGCGACGCGCCCATCGATCGCACGCGCGCGCGTCGGATCTCCATCAAGCGGTTCGGGTCGATCGTCACGCCGACGATCTTCCGCTGATCGATCTCGAACAGCTCCTTCGGCGGCGCGATCCCCTTGACGACGGGGACGTTCGCCGCCTTCTGCCCGAGATAGCCGAGATAGATGGAGAGCGGCGTCTTCGACGTCCGTGAGACGCCGACGAGGATGACGTCCGCTTCCTGCAGGCCGCGACCGACGCCGTCGTCGAAGCGAACGGCGAACTCGATCGCCTCCATCCGCTTGAAGTACGCGGAGTTGAGCGGCGGCCGCGAGCCGGGGCTCATCTTCGCCGCCCGGCCGGAGACGCGTGCGACGGCGTCGATCGGGTGTCCGAGCAGGTCGCAGTAGTGGAGTCGGGTGCGCCGGCAGAGCGCGCGCATCGCGCTGCGCATCTCCGGGTCGACGAGGGTGTAGACGACGACGGCCGGCCTTCCCTTCATGCGGCTGACGGCGATGTGCAGGTCATCCTCCGTCTCGACCCGCGGATGCCGGATCTCGACGAACTCCTGGTCGGGGAACTGCGCCTCGAGTGCCTGCACGAGCCGCGCCGCCGTCTCGCCGGTGGCGTCGCTGACGACGTGCAGCTCGACCGGGGTCTTCGTCACCGGCCGGACGCTATCGCGTGGACGCGTGCGTCAGTCAGCCGCACGAGGTCTCTCGGATCGAGCTCGAGCTGCAGTCCGCGCCGGCCGCCGTTGACGAGGATCGTCTCGAAATCGAGGGCGGAGCTGTCGACGTGGGTCGGCAGCTGCTTCCGCTGGCCGAGTGGGCTCGTGCCGCCGGCGACGTAGCCGGTCGAACGCCCCGCGTGCTCCTTGTCCGCGAGCTTCGCGCGCTTGCCGAGCGCCTTCACGTCGAGCTGCGACGAGACCGGCACGCACGCGACGTGCAGGTCGCCGTCGACCGCGACGACGAGTGTCTTGAAGACGCGCTCGGCCGGCCACGCGAGCTTCTCGACCGCCTCGTCGCCGAACGATCGGGCCGCAGCGTCGTGCTCGTACTCGTGCAGCCTGTACCGCACGCCCGCGCGCTCGACTGCCGTGATCGCCGGCGTGCTCATGTGGATACGGTACGGCTCCGTGACCGACGTGACCATGGACCAGATCGTCTCGCTCTGCCGCCGCCGGGGCTTCGTCTTCCCGAGCTCGGAGATCTACGGCGGCCTCAGCTCGACGTACGACTACGGCCACTACGGCGTGCTGATGAAGAACGAGATCCGCCAGGCCTGGCTGCGCTCGATGGTGCAGGAGCGGGACGACATCGTCGCGCTCGACTCCGCCGTGATCCTCAACCCGGCGGTGTGGGAGGCGTCGGGCCACGTCGCTGGCTTCACGGACCCGCTCGTCGACTGCCGCACGTGCAAGCTCCGCTTCCGCGCCGACAAGCTCGAGGACTCGCACTGCGGCAAGCGGCCGTCGAAGAAGCCCGGCGAGGACGCGCAGTGCGACCTCACCGAGGCGCGGCAGTTCAACCTGATGTTCCAGACGCAGGTGGGCGCGATGGAAGGTGCATCCTCGACCGCGTATCTCCGGCCCGAGACGGCGCAGGGCATCTTCATCAACTTCAAGAACGTCCTCCAGATCGCGCGGCGCAAGCCGCCGTTCGGGATCGCGCAGACCGGCAAGTCGTTCCGAAACGAGATCACACCGGGCAACTTCCTCTTCCGCGTCCGCGAGTTCGAGCAGATGGAGATGGAGTTCTTCGTCCCGCCGGCGGATGCGCCGAAGTGGCACGAGTACTGGATCGACCAGCGCCTCAGCTGGCACCTCGGGCTGGGGCTCCGTCGCGAGATGCTGCGCGTGCGCCCGCACGAGGCGGAGGAGCTCTCGCACTACTCGAGCGCGACGAGTGACATCGAGTACCTCTACCCGATCGGCTGGCAGGAGCTCGAAGGCGTGGCGAACCGCGGCGACTACGACCTGACGCAGCATGCGGAAGCGTCCGGGACGAAGCTCGAGTTCGTCGGCCCGGACGGCGAGCGCTACGTCCCGTACGTGGTCGAGCCCGCGGTCTCGATCGAGCGGATCTTCGTCGCACTGCTGTGCGACGCGTACTACGAGGAGGTCGTCGGCGAGCGCGAGCGCACCGTTCTGCGTCTCTCGCCACGCGTCGCACCGGTGAAGGCCGCCGTGCTGCCGCTGATCTCGAAAGACGAAGGCATGGCGACCCAGGCAAGGAATTTGTTCGAAGAGCTCCGGAAGCGCTTCTCGGTGGAGCATGATGACTCGGGCCAGATCGGCAGGCGTTACCGCCGGCAGGACGAAATCGGAACACCATGGGCTTTCACGATCGACGAACAGACGCTGGAGGACGAGACGGTCACCGTCAGGGACCGGGACTCGCTCGCGCAGGAGCGCATCCCCATCTCCGGCGTGGCCTCATGGCTCTTGGCTGCGCTGGAGCGGCCCTGGTCGCCGCCGGTTGCGGCCTGACGAGCTCGGCGAGCAAGACGACGACCGTCACGCAGACGGTGACGCGCACCGTCACCCACACGGTGACGACGACGTCGCCGACCGGCGGCGGCGCGTGCTCGGCACACGACCTCACCGGCACGTTCGAAGTGCTGCAGGGAAGCGCGGGGGCCGGCAACATCGTCT
This sequence comes from Thermoleophilia bacterium, assembly GCA_025934995.1. Taxonomy (GTDB): domain Bacteria; phylum Actinomycetota; class Thermoleophilia; order Gaiellales; family Gaiellaceae; genus Palsa-739. The sequence goes on from JAICWC010000001.1 coordinate 11,454, forward strand.
ACACGCTGAAGGTGGTCAACGCGTCGCAGAGCGCGTGCACGGTCTCCGGCATCCCGACGATCGACTTCCTCGATTCGAGCGGACAGCCGCTGAAGAAGGCGGTCAGCCCGAACGGGGCCGGGACTGCCGTCGTCGTGACGTTGCAGCCGGGAGACTCGGCGCGGTCTCAGGTCCGTTTCTCGCCGGACGTCGACCCGTGCGATCCCGGCACCGCGACCACGCTGCGGTTGACGATGCCGGACAACAGCACGCTCGACGCGAAGATCTCCCCGGCGACGAGGCTCTGCGGCGGCGGCTCGCTGCAGCCGACGCCGTTCAGCGGCGCCGCCTAACCGCGCTGCATGAGCCGCGGATGCGGCGCGAAGCCGAACTTCTCGTACAACGAGTGTGCGTCGCGGGTGTGCAAGACCCAGGTGCGGCCTGCGAGTGGCCCGTTCTCCACGATCTCGCGCACGAGCTCGATGCCGAGCCCTCGGCCGCGGTGCTCGTCGAGCACGTACACGTCGGCGAGGTAGACGAAGCCCGCGGCGTCGCAGTCGACCGCACGCGCGAAGCCGACCTGTTCGGCACCCTCGTAGAGGCCGACGACATGCGCGCTCGCGTCGATCAGCTCGTCCTGCCGCCGGCGCGTCCGCCCCTGCGCCCAGTACGAGACGCCGCCGATATAGGCGTGGATCGCCGCGCGGTCGAGCCGCGCCCGATCGTCGTCCAGCTCGTAGCCGTTTTCGAGCGTCCGTTTCACGGGAACAAGCCTGCCATGCCGGAGCGCGAGGTCGGTGTCGAAGAGGTCAAGGCATTCAAGACGCAGTCCGGGAACACCCGGTTCGTGCTGCGGGCCGACGACGGCAGCGAGTACACGACCTTCAAGGAGGCGATCGCCCGCGACGCCGTCGGGGCGGAGGGCAAGCGCGCCCGCATCGGGTTCCACGAGCAGGAGCGCAACGGGTTCACGAACGTCTACCTCGACAAGGTCGAGGTGCTGGACGAGCCGGAGGGCGACCCGAACATCGAGGAGGTCGCCTGGAAGACGGCGGTCGACGCGGCGCCGTGGCTCCTCGGCGACGCGCCGAAGGGCGGCATCGACGCAGACGAGGCGTTCGAGAAGCTGCAGCCGTTCAAGGAGCGGGTCGCGGAGGACATCCGCGACGACGGCTAGGCGGAGAGCGTACGCAGGCGGAAGCCGCCGTGGTACTCGTAGCTCGCCGTGACGACGCGCAGCGCGTCGCGTGAGGCGCGCTCGTCGAGCCCGAGCCCGACGGCGTCCGCGAGCGGGCTCGCAAGCAGCGCCTCGATCCCCCGGATCCCGTCCCCGCTCAGGGCAAGCGCCTCCGCCTCGTTGGCGCAGCCGCCGCAGACCGCGCCGCCGGCGCGCGGCGAGTAGCCGACGAGCGTCGCATCCTCCGCCCCGCACTCCGCGCAGCTCGTCAGGTGCGGCAGATAGCCCGAGAGCCAGAGCAGCTTCAACTGGAACGAGAGCGCGAGCGGATCGAGCGCCGGCCGCTCCGCCGCATGCGGTGTCGTGTCGAGCGCCTCGAGGAAGCGCGTCAACGCGAGAAACGCGCGCTCGTTCGCCTCCTGCTCGCTGAAGAGGCGCAGCATCGCCTCGGCGCCGATCAACCCGACGCTCAGACGGTAGTAGTCCTCGCGCGCGTGGTGGTGGGCATCGAGCAGGTGGACGCCGGTGATCGTCTGCAGATCGCTCTGGCCCTGGTGGAGAAGCAGCTCGACATGGCTCAACGGCTCGAGCCGGGCGCCGAAGCGGGACTTCGTCTTCCGGACGCCCTTCGCGACGGCGCCGACCCGGCCGCGGTCGAGCGTGTAGATGTGGAGGACGCGGTCGGCCTCGCCGAGCCGCATCGACCGCAGGACGACCGCCTCGGTCTTGACCGTGCGGGAAGCCATGTCTGAGCCAGTCTAGGCCCGGGAACGGATCCCGCCCTTTCGTCGTTGTAACGAAGGATGGCCCGGATTCAGATGTATACGACGCGCTGGTGCGGGTACTGCGTCCGCGCGAAGACGCTGCTCGACTCGAAGGGGCTCCCGTATGAGGAGATCCATCTCGACGACGACGAGCACTTCCGTCAGACGGTGCACGATCTCACCGGCGGCTGGACGGTTCCCCAGATCCTGATCGACGGCAGGCCGATCGGCGGCTACACGGAGCTCTGGCGCCTCGACCGCGACGGCCGGCTCGACGAGCTCCTCGCGGCCTGAGCCCGCTGACATTCCGGGCAGAACCACGTGCCGCGCCCGCCGACACGTGTCTTTGCGATCGGCGTGCCGCAACGGTCGCACGGCTCGTCGGCGCGCCCGTAGACCTTGAATTCCTTCTGCATCCGGCCGCCTCGGTAGACGCCGTCGCCGAGGTCGGCGCCCTGTCGTGCGATGCCTCGCTCGAGCGCACGCCTGATCGCGCGGTGCAGGCGGCGTACCTCGTCCCGCTCGAGCGACTCGGCCGGCCGCAACGGATGGATGCGCGCCCACCAGAGCGCCTCGTCGGTGTAGATGTTGCCGAGGCCCGCGAGGGTGCGCTGGTCGAGCAGTGCGGCTTTGATCGGCGCACGCCGCTTCTCCAATCGATCGGAAAGATGCGCGACGGTGAAGAGCGCGTCGAACGGCTCCTCGCCGACCTTGGCGTCGAGATACGACTGCACTTCGTCCGGCTCGAGGAGGAGCCAGGTGCCGAAGCGGCGCACGTCGCGATACGAGACGCGCCGCTTGTCGTCGAGGGTGACGATCGCACGCTCGTGCGAGGTCTCCTCGTCGACGTGGAAGCCGCCCGTCATGCGCAGGTGGACGAGCAACGCGCGGCCGGACTCGAAGCGGAGGATGAGGTACTTGCCGCGCCGGTCGACCTGCGCGACGCGCTCGCCCTGCAGCTCGGCGGCGACGTGCACCGGGTCGTACGGCCGCGTCAGCCTGCCGTCGTCGATGCGAACGCGAGCCAGCTTCCGTCCGGTGAGGACGGGCTCGAGCAGGCGACGCACGGTCTCGACTTCCGGCAGCTCAGGCAAGCGTGTCGAGGACGATAGGCCGAGCCCGCGGCTCCTCGTCGCCGAGCCGATACGCGGCGAGCACGTCGGCGGCCGCCTGCTCCGCGCTCGTCTCGTCGCGCGCATGGATCTCCGCCAGAGGCTCGCCGTCGCCGACTGCATCGCCGCGCTTCTTCAGGCACACGACGCCGACGCTGTGGTCGATCGCGTCGTCCTTCGCGCGCCGGCCGCCGCCGAGATGGACGGCGGCGAGCCCGACCGGCAGGGCTGCGAGCTCTTGGACATAGCCGCCCCGTTGCGCGAACACCTCGCGGATCAGCGGCGCCTTCGGCAGCGCGGCGAGATCCGGGTCACCGCCCTGCGCACGCACCCACCGCTCGTACGCGTCGAACGCGGAGCCGTCGGCCACCGCCGCTTCCGCGCGGCGGCGCCCCTCCTCCTCCGTGATCTCGAGGTCCGACAGCGCGAGCAGGTGTGCGCACGAGTCGAGGACGAGCTCCGTGAAGTCGTCCGGTCCTTCGCCACGGACCGTGGCCGCCGCCTCGCGCACCTCGAGCGCATTGCCGACGGCACGGCCGAGCGGCTGCTCCATGTCGGTGAGCACGGCGACGACCTCGCGCCCGGCGCGCCGTCCGAGCGAGATCATCGTCTCCGCGAGGACGCGTGCGTCGGCGAGCGACTTCATGAACGCGCCGTCGCCGACCTTCACGTCCAACACGATCGCGTCTGCGCCCGCGGCGATCTTCTTCGACATGATCGACGCCGCGATCAGCGAGACGTTGTCGACGGTCGCGGTGACGTCACGGAGGCCGTAGAGGAGCTTGTCCGCGGGCACGAGATCCGCCGTCTGCCCGATGATCGCAAGCCCCGTCTCTCGGAGCTGCGCGACGAACTCGTCCAGGGTCAACTCGACGCGGAAGCCGGGGATCGCTTCGAGCTTGTCGAGCGTCCCCCCGGTGTGTCCGAGCCCGCGGCCGCTCATCTTCCCGAACGGCACGCCGCACGCTGCGACGATCGGGCCGACCGCGAGCGTCGTCTTGTCGCCGACGCCGCCCGTCGAGTGCTTGTCGACGACCTTCCGACCCAGGGCTTCGCCCAGCGCGATCGACGCTCCGCTGCGCACCATCGCATCGGTGAGCGCAAACGTCTCCGCACTCGAGAGCCCCTGGAAGTAGACGGCCATGCAGAACGCAGCCAGCTGGTAGTCCGGCACCTCGCCGCGCGCGTACGCGAGGATCAGCTCGGTCAGCTGGGCCGCGTCGAGCTCCTTGCCGTCCCGCTTGGCCTGGATCAGCTCGGCGGCGCGGATCGTCACGGGGTCAGGATCGGCTGTCCCGGGATGCCGCGCGTCGGGGCTTTCCCGCCGAGCCATGCGCTCACGGTCGCGCCGACGTCGGCGAACTCGCCCTCGTAGATCCGCCCTGCAGCGTTCCGCCCCTCGACGTACACCATCAGCATCGCGTGCTCGCGCGAGTGGTCGGTCGACGGCGTCGTCGGGTCACAGCCGTGGTCGGAGGTGACGACGAGCAGATCGCCGGGCCGGAGCGCATCGAGCAGATCGGGGAGGCGGCGGTCGAAGTCCTGGAGGCAGCGGTGGAAGTTGATCGGATCGTTGCGGTGACCCCAGAGCATGTCGGTCTCGACGAGATTGGTGAAGATGAATCCCTCGTCGAGCTCGCGTAACAGTCGTTCGGTCTCCTGGATGCCTTCGTTGTTCGATTTCGTCGGATGGGACTCGTCGATGTCGCAGCCGGCGAAGATGTCGAAGATCTTCCCGACGCCGTGCACAGTGACGCCGGCGTCGCGGATCAACGAGAGATAGTTCGGCCGCTTCGGCTCGAGCGAGAAGTCGTGGCGGTTCGACGTCCGTTCGTACGCGCCGGGCTTGCCCCTGAAGGGGCGGGCGATCACACGTCCGACCGCGTGCTTGCCCGTCAGGATCTCCCGGGCGGTGCGACACGCGTCGTACAGCTCCTCGAGCGGCACGGTCTCCTCGTGCGCGGCGATCTGGAAGACCGAGTCGGCGGACGTGTAGACGATCCACTTCCCGCTCCGCTGATGCTCTTCGCCGAGCTCCTGGATGATCTCCGTCCCCGACGCCGGCTTGTTGCCGAGGACGCCGCGTGCGGTGCGATGCATGAACGGATCGATGACGTCGTGCGGGAAGCCGTGCGGATACGTCGGGAACGCCTGCGCAGTGAGGACGCCCATCAGCTCCCAGTGGCCGGTCGTCGTGTCCTTGCCCTTCGAGTGCTCGACGAGCCGTCCGGCGATCGCCGGCGCGCCCGGCTGCGGCCGACACCCTTCGAGGGCCTCGACGTTGCCGAGGCCGAGGGCCTCCATCGTCGGCAGATCGAGGCCGCCGACCGCCTTCGCGACGTTGCCGAGGGTGTCCGAGCCGACGTCGCCGTACTCGTCGGCGTCGGGGAGCGCGCCCGCCCCCACCGCATCGAGCACGATCACGCAGGCCCTGGGCATCGGGCTATTCTAGGTTCGGATGTCGAACGTTCTCGGAGTCCTCGCGTTCATCGTGTTCATCGCGGTGGTGATCGGTGCGGCCGCAGGGATCACCTGGGTCGTCGTCAAGCTGTCGCCGCCGAAGCAGCAGCAGCCGCCCGCGTCGTAGCGGCGCACGCGCAACTCGCGCACCCTGAACCGATGTCTCGCGTCCGGGCCCACAACTTCTCGATCTCGCTCGACGGGTTCGCTACCGGCGAGGGCCTCTCGTTGGACGAGCCGTTCGGCCACGCCGGGCATCGGCTCCACCAGTGGATGTTCGCGACCCGGTTCTGGGGCCCGGCCGGGACTACCGGCGTCGACAACGCCTTCGCCCAGCTCTTCGAGCGCGGCATCGGGGCGGAGATCATGGGCGCCGGCAAGTTCGGACCTCCGGGTTGGCAGGACGACGCGGAGTGGCGCGGCTGGTGGGGGCCGGATCCGCCGTTCCACACGCCGACCTACGTGCTGACGCATCGGCCGCGGCCGCCGCTCGAGATGGAGGGCGGCACGACCTTTCATTTCCTCGACGCCCCTCCGGTGGACGCACTTGCCGTTGCGCGCGAGGCGGCGGGCGATCTGGACGTCCGGATCGGCGGCGGTCCGACGTTGCTGCGCGAGTTCCTCGCCGCCGGCCTCGTCGACCACCTGCACGTCGTGCAGGTCCCGATCCTGCTCGGCCGCGGCGTGCGGCTGTGGGACGGCCTCGAGGCGCTCGAGGAGCAGTACGACGTGGAGGCCGTGTCGACGCCGAGCGGCGTCACCCACCTCACCTTCACACGGTGAGGGCGCCGGCGCGGCGCTAGGCCGGAAGCAGTTCGCGAAGCGGCGTGTAGTCGAGGTCGTGCGCCTCGGCCACCGGCTCGTACGTGATCCTGCCTTCGAGCACGTTGACGCCCTTTGCGAGCGCCTTGTCGCGCGCCACAGCGTCGGCGAGCCCGTGCTCTGCGATCGCCTCGACGTACGGAAGCGTCGCGTTCGTCAGCGCCTTCGTGGACGTGATCGGCACGCCGCCGGGCATGTTCGCCACGCAGTAATGGAGCACGCCGTCGACCTCGTACACCGGGTCGCTGTGCGTGGTCGCATGCGCGGTTTCGACGCAGCCGCCCTGGTCGATGGCGACGTCGACGATCACGGCGCCGTTCTTCATCGCGCCGAGCATGTCCCGCGTGACGAGCTTCGGTGCGCGAGCACCCGGAACGAGCACCGCGCCGATCACGAGATCGGCGTCGCCGATCATCGACTCGATCTGGAGCGTCGTCGACATGACGGTGCTGACGCGGCCCGAGAGGATCTCGTCGAGATAGCGCATGCGGTCGATCGACTTGTCCAGGATGGTCACCTGGGCGCCCAGGCCGATCGCGATGACCGCCGCGTTGTAGCCCACGACGCCGCCGCCGAGCACCAGCACTTTCCCCGGCTGGACGCCGGGCACGCCGCCGAGCAGCAGCCCGCGGCCCCCGAGGGGCTTTTCGAGGAAGTACGCACCCGCCTGGGCGGCGAGCCGTCCGGCGATCTCGCTCATCGGCGCGAGCAGCGGCAGACGGCGATCGTCCGTCTCGACCGTCTCGTAGGCGACCGCCTTGATCCCGCTGTCGACGAGCGCGCGCGTGAGCGGCTCGTCCGCGGCGATGTGCAGGTACGTGAAGAGGACGAGCCCCTCGCGGAGCCGGGAATACTCGGCCTCGATCGGCTCCTTCACCTTGAGCAGCAGCTCGGCGCTCGACCAGACGTCGTCGACCGACGCAATCGTCGCTCCGGCGCGCTCGTAGTCGGCGTCGGACATCGCGCTGCCGTCGCCCGCGCTCGTCTCGACCAACACGTCGTGCCCGCGCTGGACGAGCTCGCGCGCGCCGGCGGGCGTCAGCGCCACCCGGTATTCGTCGGTCTTGATCTCCTTGGCGACGCCGATCCGCACGGCGCGGGACAATACCTCTAATGACCCTGCTCGTCGCAGCGGTGATCGCGCTCGCCCCGCTTCCGGGCGTCGTCACGCCGACCGGGAACATCCACTGCTTCTACATGCCGGCGAAGCCTGCCCACCTGCTCTGCGACATCCACCGGGCGGCCTACGCGTCGCGCGAGCAGGCGCGGTGCGGCACACGTGCGGGCCTCGATTGGCACGGCTGGGAGGTCGACGCGCGGAGGCCGGCGACGACGGTCTGCTCCGGCGGCATCCTCTACAACTCGAACGCGGACGAACCCGTGTACCGTCGACTCGCCTACGGACGCGCCTGGCGCTTTGCCGCCTTCACGTGCGTGTCGCGCCGGAGCGGCCTGACCTGCCGGACGTCGAGCGGTCACGGCCTCTTCGTGTCGTTCGCCTCCTGGAGGGCCTGGTAGAGCAGCAGCCCGGCGAGCGTCTTGAGGTCCTCGATCTCGCTCAGCAAGGCCGGAATCTCGCTCACCGGCCGGCGCACGATGCGAACGTCTTCGCCCTCCTCCGGCTCGGCCTCGCCCTCCTCGAGCCCGGTGGCGACGAAGAGCGTCATGTGCTCGCGGACGAAGCCCGGCGTGGTCCACGCACCCGCGACCTCCCGCCACTCTCCGCCGTGCAGCCCGCACTCTTCCTGCAGCTCCCGCTGCGCGGTCTCGAGCGGCTCCTCCCCATCCTCGCGAACGCCGGCCGGCAGCTCGAGCAGCCTCTTTCGAGCAGGCCGGCGGTACTGCTCCACGAGCACGACGCGGTCCTGGTTGTCGACCGCGACGATCGCGACCGAGCCGGGATGCACGACGATCTGCTTCCCGTTCTCCTCGACGAGCTCTACGAGCACAGCTCCTCCACGAACGCGCGCTGCTCGGGTGTGAACCACGGCGGCTCGCCCGCACGTGCGTTCTCCGCAGTCCGCTCGGGCTTCGAGGTGGCTGGGATGACGACGTCGACGCGTTCGTCGGAGAGCGCCCACTTGAGGAGCGCCTGGGGCCACGTCTCGACGCCGAGCTGCTCGAGCGCCGAAGGGTCGACGCGCTTCCGGGCGAGCGCACCTTCGGCGAGCGGCCGCATGACGATCACGGCGACACCGAGCTCCGCGGCGAGTGGGAGAAGCTCGTCTTCGACTTCGCGTTCGTGCGGGTTGTACGGCAACTGCACGACATCGAAGCGCTTCGTGCGCAACGCTTCGGCCAGCTCGGGAAACGCGCCGGACGCGTAGTGCGTGACCCCGAGCTTCCCGTCGTGCGCCGCTTCGAGCCACTCCAGATGCTCGCGCCAAGCCACGAGGTTGTGTATCTGCTCGATGTCGACGCGCCCGAACCATTCGAGCTGGCGGCGGTACTGCTCCTGCCCTTCGTCGACGGTCGGCGCCCAGATCTTCGTCGCGACGACGCCGCGGCGCTGCAACGCCCGGCCGAGCGACTGCTCGGCGCCGCGGTACATCGGCGACGAGTCGAACAGCCGCACGCCGGCGTCGAGCGCCGCGTCGACAACCTGCTGCGCGAGCGGCGCGTCGCCGCCGAACGTGTTCCACGTTCCCAGTCCGACGACCGGGCCGAGCCGGCGCTCCTCCATCAACCCTCGAGCGCCTGCTCGACGAGCGCGAGCGTGACGTCGACCATCGCTTCGAGGTCGGCAACCGAAATGTGCTCGTTCGGCGTGTGGATGTCGGCCATCCCGTTCGCGAGATTGACGCAACGCCTTCCGTGCTCGTTGAAGACGTTCGCGTCGGCGCCACCGCCCGACAGCGCGTACGAGACGTCATGGCCGCACGCCGACAGCGCCTGCGCCGCGAGCCGAACGGCATCGTCGCTCTGCTTGAAGCGATAGCCCAGATAGCTCTTGCGCAACTCGGTCTCGACCTCGCAGTCGGTCGACGTCGCCGCGAAGCTGAACGCGTCGAGCATCTCCTGGACGAAATCGCGCAGCTTGTCCTCGTCCTGGCATCGTGCCTCGGCGAGGAACGTGCACCACTCCGGGACGATGTTGCCGGCGGTGCCGCCTTCGATCACACCGACGTTCGCCGTCGTCACCTCGTCGACCCGGCCGAGGCGCAGGTCGGCGATCGCCCGCGCCGCAGCCTGGATCGCGGAGCGTCCCTCCTCGGGGAACATCCCCGAGTGCGAGGCGCGCCCGTGGAAGCGCACCTGCATCGATTGCGACCACGGCGCGCCGAGGATGATCTCGCCGATCGGCGCGGCCTGGTCGTAGACGTAGCCGACGTCGGCGTGCAGGCGGCTCTGGTCGAACGCATACGCGCCGATCAGGCCGACCTCTTCCATCGGGGTGAAGAGAAGCTCGATGCCGGCGTGCGGCCGGTTCTCCGCGAGGACGCGCCTCGTTCCCTCGAGCATCGCGGCGACCGCGGACTTGTTGTCGGCGCCGAGGATCGTGCCGCCCGCGTTCCGCACGACGCCTTCGTCGATGACGGGCTCGAGCGGCCCGGACGGCGGAACGGTGTCGAGATGCGCGCAGAAGAAGAGGGGCGTTCCAGGGGCGGTCGCCTCGATCCTCACGTAGACGTTCCCCATCGTCGAGCCGATGCGTGCGCCGCAGTCGTCCTCGTCCGGGCTGAGGCCGAGCTCGGTCAGATAGCGCAGGACGACCTCGGCTGCGGCGCGCTCCTCGCCCGGCGGCGTGGGCAGAGCGGCGAGCTCGAGGAACAGATCGACGACCTCGGACACGGACGGTGATCGTAGAATCAGGGACGTGACCGGGGTCGCAGAGGGGCTGATTCAGACTGCGCTGCTGGGCGAGGCCGTCGACGCGGGCCCCGCGCTCGTCTTCGTCGCCGACGAGGACATGAAGTACCTCGCTGTCAGCCGATCTGCATGCGAGGCGCTCGGTTATTCGCGCGAAGAGCTCCTGAAGCTGCGCGTGACCGACGTCGCCCGCGAGCAGTCGGTTCCGCAGGAGTACGACGAGATGCTGGCCCGCGGGGCGCGAGACGGCGTCGCCACCTTGACCCGGAAGGACGGGTCGACCCTCACGCTCCGCTACCGCGCGACCAAGACCACCGTCGCCGGTCTGCACCTGTTCGTCTCGATCGGATTCGTCGAGTAAGGCGTCAGGGAGTGACGGTGGCCTCGAGGAGCCGCCAGCGCTGCCCGGTGCCCTCGCGAACCGCCGTGACGAACATGCCGAGCCGGCCCTTGCGGCCACGTGGGCTGTACGCGACGACGAGCATCTGGTGCAGCCTGTGGTCGCGCAGGTCGAACGCGGGCGGCGGCCAGCGTCTCAGCGCCGTCACGTTGCCGTGCGGGACCGTGCGGACCCACCACCGCACGACGGCTTCCGGCGTCTTGAACGACGGCCGCTTCATCGTGCCGGGCTCGTAGACGCGAAGCCGTTCGTCAGCACGAACGTGGAGCGATCCGACGCGCAGCTCGATCGCGTACACGCCGCGCAGCGCAGGAGCCGGCAGGCGGCCGCGCCACACGTTTCGCTGCAAGGTCAACTTCGTCCACGGAAGCTGCTTGCCGAGCTCGGTCGTCGCGCCGACGACCCGAACGTCGAGTGAGGACGACGTGATGCCGGTCACCCGGATCCAGGCGCGCTGGTGCAGCATCGTGACCCGTGGCTGCAACGTGAGCTGAGGCTGGGAGTCGGCGCTCACGAACGACGGGGCGAACGCGAGAACCACGATTCCGACCAGTAGTGCACACCGGAGCACGGTGTGCCTCCTTCCTAGACCGCGGCGGTTTGGCCTGCGCGTGTGCGCGCCCGTTCGAGTGCCGCGGCAACAAAGCCATTAAACAGCGGCGCGGGCCGCGTCGGGCGGGACTTGAACTCCGGGTGGAACTGGCTCGCGACGAACCAGGGGTGATTGGGAAGCTCGACGATCTCGACGAGGCGGCCCTGCTCGAACGTGCCGCACACGACGAGGCCGGCGTCCGTCAACTGCTCGCGGTAGAGGTTGTTCACCTCGTAACGGTGCCGGTGGCGCTCGAAGATCACGCTGTCGCCGTACAGCTCGCGCGCGCGCGTGCCGTCGGCGACCTCCACTGCGCGCGCCCCGAGCCGCATCGTGCCGCCGAGATCCTCGACGCCCTTCTGCTCGGGGAGCAGGTCGATGACGGGATAGGGCGTCTCCGGGTCCATCTCCGTCGAGTTTGCGCCGTCGAGCCCGACAACGTGCCGCGCGAACTCCGACACCGCGACGTGCATGCCGAGGCAGATGCCGAGGTACGGGATGCGCAGCTCCCGCGCGACGCGGCACGCGAGGATCTTCCCTTCCCAGCCGCGCGAGCCGAAGCCGCCCGGCACGAGCACTCCGTCGACGGTGTCGAGCAGCTCGGCGGCCTCCTCGTACGACATGTTCTCCGCGTCGACCCACCGCACGCGTACGGCGCTGCCGTGGTGCAGGCCGGCGTGCTTGAGCGCCTCGTGCACGGAGAGATATGCGTCCTGCAGCTTCACGTACTTTCCGACGAGCGCTATCTCGACGAGCTCGCGGCGCTCGTCGATGCGCCGGGTCAGGTCGGCCCACTCGCCGAGCTCCGCCGGGCCGGTCTGGATGCCGAGCTTCGCGCAGACGAGCTCGTCGAGCCCTTCGCGCTGCAGGACCTGCGGCACGAGGTAGACGTCGGGGACGTCGGGGCTCGCGATCACCGAGCCTTCGTCCACGTCGGCGAACAGCGCGATCTTGTCGCGGATGTCGCGCGAGAGCTCCTCGTGCGAGCGGCAGACGACGACGTCCGGATGGATACCGATGCGACGCAGCTCGTTCACCGAATGCTGCGTCGGCTTCGTCTTGAGCTCACCGGCCGCCTCGATGAACGGGACGAGCGTCACGTGCACGTACATGACGTTCTCCGGGCCGACCTCGCGCCGGAACTGGCGGATCGCCTCGAGGAACGGCAGCGACTCGATGTCGCCGACCGTGCCGCCGATCTCGCTGATCACCACGTCGGTCGGCTCGGTCTCGGCGGCGCGCTTGATCCGCGCCTTGATCTCGTTCGTGATGTGCGGGATCACCTGAACGGTGGCGCCGAGGAACTCGCCCTTGCGCTCCTTGCGCAGGACCGTCTCCCAGATCGCCCCCGCGCTGTGCGACGAGTTCTGCGACGAGTTCTCGTCGACGAAGCGCTCGTAGTGCCCGATGTCGAGATCGGTCTCGGCACCGTCCTCGGTGACGTAGACCTCGCCGTGCTGGAACGGCGACATCGTTCCGGGGTCGACGTTCAGGTAGGGGTCGAACTTCTGCAGCTGGACGCGGAGCCCACGCGCCTTGAGCAGGCGGCCGAGCGATGCTGCGACGATTCCCTTCCCGAGCGCGGATACGACTCCCCCGGTGACAAAGACGTACTTCGGGGCCCGTGCGCTCACGGGATGTCAAAGTAGCAAGCCTTGCGGATGCTCCGAGTCGCCGCCGTCGCCGTCGTCGAGGACGGCCGCCTCCTGCTCGTGAGCAAGCGCGCGGCTCCGGACGTCTTCTACCTCCCGGGCGGCAAGCCGGAAGCGGGCGAAAGCGCTGAAGAATGCGTCCGCCGCGAGGTGCGCGAAGAGCTCGGCGCCGACCTCGCCTCGCTCGAGTTCGATCACACGATCCATGCGCCCGCCGCGCTGGAGGGCGTGCCGATGGCGATGGACGTCTTCCGCGCCGAGCTCGTGGGCACGCCGAGCGCGGCCGCCGAGATCGCAGCGATCGCCTGGCATCGGCCCGGCGATCCGCTCCCCGGCCGGCTCGCGCCCGCGATCGAGGCCCTCTACGCCTCGGCGCCGGTCTGGATGAGGTCGTAGAGCCGTCCGAGGGCGAGCCGCGGGAACGACCGGGGCACCATCAGGAACGGAGCGTCGATCGTCAGCCTCGCGCGCGTCCGCCCCTCGCGCGCCTCGAGCTCGATCTCGGCGTCGAGCCGCTGCCCGGTCAGCTGGAATGCCAGTCGCCGCATCGGCACGACGTCGAGGACGAGCAGGTTTCCGGCCGCGTCGGGCCGGCGGAGGAACGTCGGCCGGTCGGGCCCGAGCACCTGCCACCGCGCGCCGGGGGCGACGCCCCGGCGGTCGGGCTGCACGCCGGAGATCCCCGGCCACCAGTCGGGCAGGTGGAACGGCTCCGCGAGGAACGCCCAAACGTCCTCGACGGGCGCAAGGAGCGTGCGCTCAGCCGCGAACCGTGGCAAGGAACTCCTGCCCGCCGAGCATCCGCTCGAGCTCCGCCTTCCGCTCGAGGTCGCCGAGCTCCTCGATCCGTGTGTGCGTCGGGTCGCCCGCAACCTTCTCGACGCGGAAGTGCCGGTCGGCGAGGGCTGCGATCTGGGGCAGGTGCGTGATCGTGATCACCTGCGCGCGCTGCGCAAGCCGCTGGAGCACCCGGCCGACCGCGTGCGCCGTCTCGCCGCCGATGCCGGCGTCGATCTCGTCGAAGACCATCGTGTCGCCGCCTGCGACGACTGCGAGCGCGAGCGCGATGCGGCTCAGCTCGCCGCCCGACGCGGTCTCGGCCGCCGGTGCGAACGGCAGCCCGGCGTTCGGCCGCACGAGAAACACCGCCTCGTCGCAGCCGGTGATTCCGAGCTCTCGCTCAGCCAGCTCGCACCGCAGCTCGCCGTCACCCATCCCGACGTCGCGCAGCTCAGCCGACACGGCGGCCGCGAACGAGTCGAGCGCCGCGGTGCGCGCCGCGCGCAGCCCCGCTGCAATCTCGTCCATCCGGGTTTCGGCGGCCGCGAGCCCGGCGGCTGCGGCGTCGACGGGGTCGACGCCGCCGTCGAGCGAAGCGAGCTCGACGCGAGCCTCCTCGGCGCGGCCGATCAGCTCGTCGTAGGTGTGGCAGCGGAACCGCCGCTTCGCCTCGGCGATCCGGTCGAGCATCGCCTCGAGCCCCTCGAGTCGCGCCGGATCGCCTTCGAGCGACGCGAGGAAGGAGTGGAGCTCGGACGCCGTCTCGCGCAGGCGGAGCTCGACGTCGCGCAGGTCGTCGCCGGCGCGCTTCAACTCGGGTGCAAGCGATTCGAGCGGCGCAACGGCCCGCTCGGCGACGGCGACGAGGCCGGCAGCGCCTTCGCCGTCGTCGGGCGCAAGCGCTGCCGCTGCAGCCGCGGCTCCCTCCGCGAGCTCCGCGACGTGCCTGAAGCGCTCGCGCTCGGCGCGCAGCGCGTCCTCTGCACCCGGCTCGAGACCGTCCGTGTCCTCGACGAGCGCGCGCAGCTCTGCCAGGCGCGCCTCCGCAAATGCCGCGTTCGCCGTCAGCTCGTCGTACCGCTTCCGCGCGGACGCGAGCTCGCGCCACGCTGCCCGTGCCGGTTCCCGGTCGATCCCCGCGAAGCGGTCGAGCAGCTCGAGCTGATACGACGGCCGCGCCAGCCGCCGCTGCTGGAACTGGCCCGACATCGCCACCACGGCCTCGACGGCGTCGGCGACGTCCTCGCGCGCGGCGGCGCGCCCCCAGGCGTACGCGCGCGTCCGCCCGTCGCCGAAGACGCGGCGCGCGACGAGCAGCGCGTCCTCCCCCTCCGGCCGCAGATCCCCGAGCGCATCGGAATCGAGCTCGGCTTCGACGTAGGCCTCGGCGGCATGCGGGCCGACGAAGCCGTCGTCGCCCTTCGCCCCCAGCAGGAGGCCGACCGCCTGCGCGAAGATCGTCTTGCCGGCGCCCGTCTCGCCCGTGATCACGTTCAGGCCGGGCGCGAAGTCGAGCGCCGCCTCCCGGATGAGGACGAGGTTCTCGATACGAAGCCGACGGAGCACAGACGGAAGGCTAGAGACGGCCTAGGACGCGAATGTCTCGCGATAGCGCCGGAAGAACGACGTCTCCGGCAACGTCGCGAGCAGGGTCCGCGCCTCGCACAGGTAGACGTCGGCCGCCGCGCCGGGGGCGATCTCGGCCGTATGGTGGCCGTCCACGAGGAGCGCGCAGGCGACGTCGGCCGTCTGGTTCCTGATCGTCAGCGTCCGGCCGCGCGGGACGACCATCGGCCGCGCGTGCAGCGAGTGCGGGGCGATGAACGTGATCGACATCGCATCGAGCCCGCGCACGAGGACCGGGCCGCCGTTCGAGAGGTTGTAGGCGGTCGAGCCGGACGGCGTCGCGCAGATCATCCCGTCGCACGGCACGACACCCAGGTCCTCCCCGCCGATCGACCATCCGAGCTCGACCATCCGGCCGAGCGTCGAGCTCGTCGCGACGACGTCGTTGACTGCGACGTGCGTCTCTCCGCCGAGCGCCACTTCCAGCGTCGGCAGCTCGTCGACCTTGTACTCGCCGGCGAACACGCGCTGGAGGCCGTCCTCCAAGTCCGCGGGCGAGATGGACGCGAGGAAGCCGACGCGGCCGAAGTTGACGCCGATCACCGGCACGCCGCTGCCGAGCAGATGCGCGAGCGTGCGCAGGATCGTTCCGTCGCCGCCGAGCGCGACGGCGAGCTCGGCGTCGCGCGGCTCCTCGACGACCGTCACGCCTGCGCTCTCCGCGACGGCGCGAACGCGTTCGACGGCGTCGTTGACGTCGACCCGGCCGTGCGCGACGATCGCCGCCGAGCTAACCGGCTGCGACTGCTGCTGCGATTCGCTCGTCGAGGTCATCGGGGAGGGTCGGGGTCTTCGACTGCACGAGGTGGAGGAAGAACTCCCGGTTTCCCTTCGGGCCGGGAAGACCGGAGTCTACGACGCCGACGACGCTCGACCCCCAGGCGAGCGCGGCATCGGCGACCTCGCGGAGAACGCGTGCGCGCGTTCCCGGCTCACGCACGACGCCGCCCTTGCCGACGTCCGACCTCCCGGCCTCGAACTGCGGCTTCACGAGCACGACGGCCTGCCAGCCGGGGGCGGCGAGTCGCAGTGCCGGCGGCAGTGCGATGCGCACCGAGATGAAGGAGACGTCGCACACGACGAGCTGCGGCGCGAACGGCAGCTCTGTCAGCTCACGCGCGTTCACCTGTTCCATGACGATCACGCGGTCGTCGCCGCGCAGCTTCTCGTGCAGCTGGTGCGTTCCCACGTCGACCGCGATCACGCGCGTTGCGCCGCGCTGCAGCAGGACGTCGGTGAAGCCTCCCGTCGACGCACCGACGTCGAGGCAGTCGAGCCCCGACGGATCGACCCGGAGCCGGTCGAGCCCGTGCGCGAGCTTCTCACCGCCGCGCGAGACGTACGGCTGCTTTCCCCTCACCGTCAGCTCGATGCTCTCGTCGACCTGGGTGCCGGGCTTGTCGTAGCCGGGGACGAGGCCGGCCATGACGAGGGCCTGCGCCTGCGTGCGCGATTCGGCGAGCCCGCGCTCGACGAGCAGGACGTCGACCCGCTTCTTCATCGCGTCGAGCAGACGTAACGGGCGTACACGCGCGACTCGGAGTGCCAGGCCTCGTCGATCCGAAAGCCGGCGCGCTCGAACATCGCCTCGAGCAACCATGAGAACGTGCTGAACTCCGTGCCGACGTGCGTCTCCAATTCGGCGCGCGTCCAGCCGTCGGCAGCGTCGGCGGCGGCAGTGGCGTACCACGCCTCGAGCGCGTCGTCGGCTTCCGCCGGCTCGAACGAGTAGACGAGATCGCGGAGGACGAGGACGCCGCCGGGCGGAAGGATCCGCGCGATGCGGAAAAGCGCGACCGCCTTCCAGAAGTCGGGCAGGTGGTGCAGCGCATTGCGTGAGTAGACGAAGCCGGGCGCGTCTCCCGCGTGCTCGTAGGTCAGGAAGCCTGCTTCGACGCACTCGAGCCCACGGCCTCGCGCGCGTTCGAGCATCGCCGGCGACGGGTCCACGGCGACGACGCGTCGTGCGAGTGGTGCGACCGCCTGCGCGAAGAGGCCGGTTCCCGCGCCGAGATCGATCACCGTGGAACCGCCGTCCAGGCCGAGGCGCTGCAGCAGCTCCACGTCCTCGCCGACGTCGAAGCCGGCCTTGCGGTCGTAGCCCGCGACGTACGACGGATCGAGATGCTCCGCGCCGGCCAGGTCGCGCTCGTCGATCACGGGGCGATCCCCCACCGCGCGTCGAAGACGTCGCCCGGCTCGAGTCGGATCACGTCCTCGCCGGTGCGAAACGCGTCCTTGCGGCACGTCATCGGCTCGACGGCGATCGCCCGCCGCGCGACGTCCGGCCGCGTGTCGCCGGTGTAGAGCTGCACCCACTTCCAGTTCGCGTCCCCCCACACGGTGACGTCCCCGATCCCGATCTCGCCGCCGAAGCGCTCGGCATCGTCACGCTCCACGCCCGGGCCGAAGACGTCGTCGGCATGGCGTGCGATGTACGGGTGGAAGCCGGCGCCGAACGGCGCTGCACGGTTGCCGACGTTTTCCGCGACGCACCGCACCGCGAGCCCGTCGTCGCCGAGCTCGTACTCGATGCGCGATCGCACGGCGAACGGATAGCCCGGCGAAGGCGGCAGCAGGCACTGCAGCGCAACACGTGTCGACGTCCGCTCGACTGCCTCCCATGGGAGCCAGCGAACGAGACCGTGGATCGCGTACGGCGGCTCGTTGAGCGGCAGCTGATACGACTCGCCGTCCCAGTCGTATTGCCCGTCCTGCACCCGGTTCGGCCATGGGATCAGCACCTGACCGCGGCCAGAGTGCGCCATCTCGTCCGCGGCGTAGCCGTCGAGGACGCCCGCCCACTCGCGCAGCCCGGCGCCGACCTCGGTCACGAATACGCGCGTCGAGCGGTGACGCAGCTCGAACTGCGCTCCCGACGGCGGAATCACACGGTGCGGACCGCGAGCGAGTCGACGATCTCGCGCAGCACGCTCGTGTCCGCGTCGACCTCGGCGAGCCGAGCGCGGCACCGCTCGGCGGCCTGGTCAGCCAATGCACGTGCACCGTCGACGCCGCGCTCGACGACGAAGCCGTCGTCGTCGAGGATGTCGTCGACGACCTGGAAGAGCATGCCGAGCTCGTCGCCGAAGGCCCGCCACGGCCCCTGCTCGTCCTCCGGCACGCCCGCCGCCCACAATCCCATCGCAATCGACGCAAAGAAGAGGCAGCCCGTCTTGAGGCGGTGCACCGTCTCGAGGTCGGCGCCCTCGACCATGGTGTCGAGGTACTGGCCGCCGATCATGCCGAGCGTCGCCTGCGCGAGCTCGCGCGCGACGTGCGCGGTCTCGTACCGGCTCGCGAGCCGGAACGCCTCGGCAAGCATCGCGTCACCGGCGAGTAGCGCAGGCCCCTCGCCGTACGCGGCCCAGACCGTCGGCTTCCCGCGCCGTTCGTCGTCGTTGTCGAGCGACGGCAGGTCGTCGTGGACGAGCGAGAAGTTGTGCACGAGCTCGATCGCGAGCGCGGCCGGCAGCATCTGTTCGACCGAGGCGCCGTTCGCCTCGCCGGTCGCGAGCGTCAGCACCGGCCGGACGCGCTTGCCGCCCATCTCAACGGCGCCGTAGCGAACCGACTCGGCCTGCCCGTGCAGCTGCGGCCAGAGCGAGAGCCGCTCGAGCTCGCTCTCGACGAGCGCCTTCAGCTCCTCAGGACTTTGCGGCATCGGCCTCCGCCGCGCGCTTGGCGCGCTCGAGCTCTTCCTCGACACCCTTCGCCAGCTCCGACAGCTCGCCGAGCAGCTCGAGCGCGCGATCCGGCGAGCCCCCGCCCTCGGCCGCGAGCTTGTCGAGCTCGCCGCGCGCCGCCTCGAGCCGCGCGAGGAGCTCCTCCGCCCGATTCAACGAATCTTCGGTTGCCACTACGCAGCCTCCCTATAGATGCGATCGAGGATGCCGTTCACGAGCCGGCCGGCCTCCCGGGTCG
The DNA here is from genome assembly GCA_025934995.1 of Thermoleophilia bacterium. GTDB lineage: Bacteria > Actinomycetota > Thermoleophilia > Gaiellales > Gaiellaceae > Palsa-739. The sequence continues at coordinate 30,552 of JAICWC010000001.1, forward strand.
AATAGTGCTTGGCGAGGGTGACAGCCTCGTCGATCACCGCGCGCGGCGGTATCTCGCCCACGTCGAGCTCGTGGATTGCGATCCGGAGGATGTTGCGCTCGACCGCTCCGAGCCGGTCGGCCGTCCAGCCGGACTCCTCGGCCGCGGCCGTGATGCGCCGGTCGAGCTCGGCCGCGTCGCGCACGACCGCGTCCGTCACCTGCTGCGCGTACGCGTCGATCTCGCCCTCGTACAGCTCGCCCGGAGCACGGTCGGTGACGTCCCACTGGTAGAGGAGCGTCAGCGCCGACTTGCGGGCATCGCGGCGGCTCACGGTCATGCGAGCGCCGCCAGCTCGACCTCGTCGAGAAACGACGTCGAGTAGTCCCCGCTGCGGAACTGCTCGCTGCCGAGGATCTCGAAGGCGATGTCCCGCGTCGTCGGCACGCCTTCGATCTCGAACTCACTCAGCGCGCGGCGGGCGCGCTCGATCGCCAGGTGACGATTGTTGTCGCGCACGATCAGCTTCGCGATCAGCGAGTCGTAGTACGGCGGGATCGTCGAGCCCTCTTCGACGAACGTGTCGACGCGCACCCCCGGGCCGAGCGGCGGACGGAAGCGCGCGAGCCGACCGGGCGACGGCCGGAAGTCGTGCAGCGGATCCTCGGCGTTGATGCGGATCTCGATCGCGTGCCCGTGCCGCGACGCACGGCCGCCGTGCTCGAGCGCCGCGCCGTCGGCGACTCGGATCTGCGTGCGCACGAGGTCCATCGACGTACACAGCTCCGTCACCGGGTGCTCGACCTGCAGTCGGCAGTTCACTTCGATGAAGCTGAACGCGCCGTCCGGGCCGACGAGGAACTCGAATGTGCCCGCGTTCCGATACCCGATATGGCGGCACGCGCGTTCCGCGGCTTCCTCCATCGCCTCGCGCTGCTCTGCATCGAGCGCCGGCGAGGGCGATTCTTCGATCAGCTTCTGATGGCGACGCTGGATCGAGCACTCGCGCTCGCCGCACGTCAGCACGTTGCCGTGCGAGTCGCACATCACCTGGATCTCGACGTGCCGCGCGGGCTTGATCGCCTTCTCGACGTAGAGCGTGCCGTCTGCGAAGGCGGCCAGCGCCTCGTTCCTCGCCTGCGCATACGCGTCGTCGAGGTCGGAGGCCTCGGTGACGAGGCGCATGCCGCGGCCGCCGCCGCCGGCCGCCGCCTTGAGCAGCACCGGAAAGCCGAACTGCTCCGCTGCGGCGCGCGCCTGTTCGAGTGTCGCCGTGCCCTCCGTGCCCGGGACGAGCGGGACGCCGGCCGCGCGCATCTCCGCCTTCGCCTGCGCCTTGTCGCCCATCTTCGCCATCACGTCCGCGGGCGGCCCGATGAACACCAGGTCGTTGTCCTCGCACGCACGGACGAACTCGTCGTTCTCGGAGAGGAAGCCGTAGCCGGGGTGCACCGCGTCGCACCCTGTCGTCGTGGCGGCAGCGACGATCGTGGGAATCTTCAAATAGCTCTCGTTCGCCGGCGGCGGGCCGATCCGGACGGCGCGGTCGGCGAGGCGCACGTGCAGCGCGTCCTCGTCGGCGGTCGAGTAGACGGCCACCGCCTCGATGCCGAGCTCGTGCAGTGCACGGATGACGCGCACAGCGATCTCACCTCTGTTGGCCACGAGCACGCGCTGGAACACGGTGGGAGTCTAGGCTCGGGGCATGGAAGCGCCGTTCGAGGAGACGGAGCACGGCCTCGTCTGCAAGGGCGAGGGCTGGTTCCTCGTCAACGCGCGGGACGTCCGCTGGCGCGAGTCGAAGGGCCGCGGGGCCAGCGCGAACTTCGGCGGCGACACGCTCTTCGACCAGCTCGGCGTCGGCATCACGATCGTCGGCCCGGGCGAGCCGACGACGATGTACCACTGGGAGTCGAACGAGGAGGACTTCATCGTCCTGCGGGGCGGCGGTGTTGCCATCCTCGACGGCGAGGAGCACCGGCTGCGGCAGTGGGACGCGATCCACTGCCCGCCCGGCACGGCGCACGCGTTCGTCGGCGGTCCGGAAGGCCTCGTGCTCTTCGGCGTCGGCGCGCGGGAGCGTGCCGACGAAGGCGCGTACGTCGCCGATCCGGTCGCGGCGCGCTTCGGCGCAGCCCCCGAGCGGGACACGGACGACACCCGCGAGGCGTACAGGCGCTTCGGGCCGCGAGAACCGGTGCGGTACGGCGGATGGCTGGACTGATCCGCAACCTCACCGAGACGCGCTGGGCTCGCCTGCCGGGCGGACTCGGCTGGCGGACGGCGCCGCAGCAGGACGATTGGTGGGAGCAGATCGGAATGGTCGTCTGCGCGCTCGCGCCCGGTGAGACGCTCGCGATGTACCACCGCGAGAACGACCAAGAGGACTTCCTCGTGGTCTCGGGCGAGGGGACGCTGATCGTCGAGGGCGAAGAACGACCGCTGCGGCAGTGGGACTTCTTCCACTGCCCCCGCGGCGTAGCGCACGCGATCCTCGGCGGCCCGCTCGTCGTGATCGCCGTCGGCGCGCGCGGCCACGAGATCGCGGCGGGGACGGGCTGGGGCACGTACCCGGTCGACCCCGTCGCCTTGAAGCACGGCGTCGGGGTCGAGGAGGCGACCGACGACCCGGACGTCGCCTACGCGCGCTTCGGCGAGCCCGAGCGCAAGCCGTACGACGGGTGGCTCGAATGACCGACTGGTTCGGAGACTGGGCCGACCGCTACGACGCGGGCCTCGGGGCGATGGGCGAAGCGGCGGCGATCGACCCGGTCGTCGACGTGCTCGCGGAGCTTGCGGGCGACGGCGCCGCGCTCGAGCTCGCGATCGGCACGGGACGGATCGCGCTTCCGCTCGCGGCGCGCGGCGTGCCGGTGCACGGGATCGAGCTGTCCGAGCCGATGGTCGAGCAGCTGCGCGCGAAGCCGGGCGGCAACGCGATTCCCGTCACGCTCGGCGACATGACGACGGCGCGTGTCGATGCGACGTTCAGCGTTGCATATCTCGTCTACAACACGATCAACAACCTGACAACGCAGGATGCGCAGGTCGCGTGCTTCGAGAACGCGTCGCGTCATCTCGAGCCGGGCGGGCGCTTCGTGATCGAGGTCGGCGTCCCCGACCTGCAGCGCCTGCCACCGGGTGAACGATTCGTCCCCATCGGCGTGCGGGACGACTACGTCGGCGTCGACGAGTACGACGTCCTGAATCAGGGGCTCGTCTCACACCACCAGGCGACCGGTCGGCGCCTCTCGATGCCGTTCCGCTACGTGTGGCCGTCCGAGCTCGACCTGATGGCGCGGATCGCCGGCATGACGCTGCGCCATCGCTGGGCGGATTGGCACCGGTCGCCGTTCACGGCCGACAGCCGCAAGCACGTCTCCGTCTGGCAGAAGACGAGCTGACGCGGGACCAGGGGCGCGGGCCCCTGACCCCGCGACGGTCTAGCGAGGAAAACAGTCGGGTCTCAGTCGCCGGCCTGGCTGCTCGCATCGCGCATGAAGTAGCCCTCGACGTCCAGGATCTCGGGCTCCCCGCTCACGTCGACACCCGCCTCTTGCAGCACCGGCATCAAGTGCTGCGCGAACTGCTCCTGCTGGTCCCGCGACTGCCAGACCTCGCTCACGCGAAGGTTTCCGCTCGAGCCGAAGCAGACGTGCGCGAGCAGCCCTTCGGGTGGCCAGTGGCCGCCGTCCTGCAACTTCTGCCCGATGCTGTCGTACTGCTCCGACGACATGCCGCTCGGCGTGAATCTGATGAGCATTGCCATGGACAGCTCCTCCGTAGGGGTCTTCGCGACTCTACGACCCCGAAGGCCGAGCGCGCTCGGGCACAATCCGGACGGTGGCGACCACCCACGCGTTCTCGGGACTGGCGGTCGCCGACTACGACGCCGCGTATTCCTGGTACGCGCGGTTGTTCGAGCGGAGCGCCGACATGTTCCCGCACGCCACGGAGGCCGTCTGGCAGTTGAGCTCGAGCTGTTCGATCTACGTCGTGCAGGACGCGGAACGAGCCGGGCACGGGCTCGTCGCGCTCGCTGTGGACGACCTCGACGCCTGCGAGGGACGTTTGCGTGAAGCCGGCATCGCGTTCGAGGCGCACGCCGACGGTTCGACTCCTCGGCGCCTCGTGGTCGAAGACGGCGACGGCAACACGCTGACCTTTTTTCAGGATCCGGCGCAGTCGGGCGCATAAGGGGCCTGTAGGATCCGCCCCATGCCCGCTGCGGAGTCCGTCGTCCGCGAGACGTTCGCGGCGCTCGACGCGCACGACCTGGATCGGTTTCGCGCTCTCCTGCATCCCGACGCGGAGGACCGGTTCCTGGCCGTCGGCACTTTTACCGGCCGCGAGGCGATCGTGGCGTTCTTCGAGGAGATGTTCGCCGCCGTGCCCGATGCGCGTCTCGAAGTACGCCGTGTCGTCGCCGCCGACGACGTCGTGACGGTCGAGTGGACGATGCGCGGGACCTTCAGCGGCGATTCGTTTCAGGGCATTCGCGCAACCGGTAAGCCGGTCGAGATCGAGGGCGTGGACGTCGTGGAGGTTCGCGACGGGCTGCAGTACCGCAATTCGATCTATTACGACGGCGCGACGTTCGCGCGACAGATCGGCATGCTGCCCCCACTCGGATCGCTCGGAGACAGGGCGCTGTTGGCGCTCTTCAACGCTCGGTCGCGGATTCGCCGGCCCGCGCGCTAAGGGCACGCAGGCGCGGAAATCGAGATGCGCGCCCGCCTTCGCCCGCGGGTGAACGCGGGTAGCCTTCCGTCATGCAAACCGCTTGGAAGGGCCACCTCACGCAGACGGTGGCGAGGTATGCGGATGTCGCACCGGCGGCCACCACCTGCTGCAACGCCTGCCGGACGTGCGTCCAGACGAACCTCCTGACGGCGGCGCTCGCCGGCGTCGCGGCGGCCGGCGGGTTTCTCGCGCGCCGCTTCCGCGCGACCTCCTGAGTCGGTCCGGCCGTTCGACGTGGCTACCGGCAGCGCATGGAGCGACCCGGCCAGGTGGGAGGAAGCCCGGCGTCGGGAGTCGTGCCTCATCTGTCAGCGCGGTGAGCCGCTCGACATCCTCGTGGAGTCCGAGCAGACCTGGGTCACCGGAGGTACGAAAGCACCCCTACCTGGTTATGCGTGCGTCGTCTCGAAGCACCATGTTGTCGAGCCGTTTCACCTCGGCGTTTCCGACGCCGCAGCGTTCTGGCGGGACGCGATGCTTGCCGCCGATGCTCTCGACCGGCTCCTCGCGCCGGTGAAGATCAACTACGAGATCCACGGAAACACGATCCCGCATCTCCACTTGCACCTTTTCCCCCGGTTCGCAGACGATCCATTCGTCGGAGCGCCGATCGATCCGCGGCGGGCGTCGTTCGAGCGGTCAGCGGACGATCTACGGCGCATTCGGGAAGCGTTGCTCGTGGCGTTCGGCGGATAGAGGCCGACGGGGCGCTCGCCGCCGCAGGTACGACCTGATTCGGACTCGGCTACCGATCCTGCGACGCGGCGAGGAGGTCACCGCGGTGGTAGTACATCCACAACCGCAGGTAGCCGTTGTCGGCAAGTTCTCCGGCGATCACTCGCTCGTACCGCTGCGCGAGCGCACGAACGAGCTCGGGATGCTCGCTACAACGTCGGCGGCCCGGCGAGAGGCTCCAGCTCGAACAGGAGCTGGCCGAACTCGACGGGCTGTGCGTTGTCGACGTGAATCTTGCGGACGACCGCTTCCAGCTCCGACTTCACCTCGTTCATCAGCTTCATCGCCTCGAGGATGCAGAGCGTCTGCCCCGCCGCGACGACGTCGCCTTCCTGCACGAACGGCGGCGAGCTCGGGTCGGGCGCGCGGTAGAACGTGCCGACCATCGGCGACTCGATCTGCACATAGCCGTTCGACGGGCGCATGATCGGCGCCGGTTCCGGCTCGGGGATCGCGAGCGGCGCGCCGGACGCGGCCGCCGGCGCGTCCGGGGTCGCGCGCACGGAGACCCGCATCCCCGCCTCCTCGATCGTCACCTCGCCGATGCCCGTCTCCTGCACGATCTGCACGAGCTCGCGGATCCGCTCCGCCCTCGTCTTGTCGACGCCCGCGAGCTCGTCGTCGTCCGCACGCGTCCGCCCGCGAATCGACTGGAGCAGGTTCTCGGCGTCCTCGCCGAACAACCCGATCAGGAGCAGCTCCTCTTCGCTCGCTGCGAGCCCCTCGGCCTCCTCGCGCAGCTCGCTCAGCGGCGCGACGATGTCGTCCTCGGTCGCGGGATCGTGCGTCAGCTGCACCGCGCGCTGCAGCGCAGGATCGATCGGCTCGGGCGGCGAGCCGAAAAAGCCGGTGACGAGTGCGCGTACCTCGTCGACGATCGTCAGATAGCGGCTCGCGCTCAACACGTTCAACAGCGCCTGCGACGCGAGCACATGGCCGATCGGCGCAGCGAGCGGCGGCCAGCCCACCTCCGCGCGAATGCGGTCGAGCTCCTCGAGCACTTCCTCCAGCCGGTCGCCCGCCTCCTGTGCCCGCAGCGTCGAGTCGACGCCGGCGACGAGGCCTGCGGGAACGTCGTGCTGCGCGGCGCGCACCGCGATGCGCGGCGCCAGCGGCGCCACCGGCTCGTCGCCGAGATGCTCGTCGACGAGATCGGTCGCCTGCCACAGCGCGGCGACGTCGACGCCGGGGTCGAGCCCCATGCCGGCGAGCGCTTCCGCGAGCGCCTCACCCGACACACGGTGCAGGTTGAGTGCGAGCGGAAAGACCGTGCACGCGATGAGCTGCGCACCCGCACGGGCTGCGGCGAGCGACGCCGCGAGCGCGCTGCCGCCGGAGCCCTGCACGTAGATGCCGACCGGCAGGCCGCTTGCTTCGGCGAGCGCGCCGACGAGGCTCTCCGCTTTGTGCGGCTGCAGCGAGCCGGTCGGATCGTGCAGGAGCACGCGCACCGCACCGAGCTCGGGCAGCGCCTTCGCACGCTCGATCAGCGTGTCGACCTCGCCAGTCGGCCCGGGGCTGTAGACGAGACCCGCCTCGAAGTCACGTTCCGCCGCGCGGATCGCCTCGGCGGCCTCGCGAAGGTTCGAGACGTCGTTCAGCGGGTCGTGGAGCCGGAAGACATCGATGCCGTTCTCGGCCGCCGAGGCGACGAAGCGCCGCGCGAAATCCGCGTCCACCGGGCGCGAGCCGACGAGGAATCGGCCGCGGAGCGCCAGGCCGAGCGGCGTCTTCGTGCGCGCTTTGAGCGCGCGGATCCGCTCCCACGGGCTCTCGAGCCCGCGCTTCACGGCCGACTCGAAGCAGCCGCCGCCCGAGACCTCGAGATAGGAGAAGCCGGCCCCGTCGAGGATCTCGGCCAGCTGGAGCTGCGCGGCGGTCGGCATCACGCCGGCCAGCGGATCCTGTCCGAGCAGGCGAATCGTCGTGTCCGCGAGGGTCGGCATCGCCGGAGACCTTATCGCGGGCTAAAGCCTGATCGATCCCGTGCCGATCGGCAGTGCATGGTCATCGCGCTACGGCTTGCGCTCGCCCTCACCGCGTGTCTCGCGGCGATGGGCGTGTTGATGTTCTCTCACTCCTAGAGCGCGTCGATCAGCGCGCCGAGGACGCACAGCACGATCGCGGCGCTGAGAAACATCCAGCCTTCGATCAGCGGCAGGCTCGTTCGGCGGTAGAACCGCTTGCTGCCCGCGATCGGCATCAGGAGCATGCAGACGGCCGCGAGCCCCCAGAAGACGTAGGCGATCGCTAGGCGCGTGAGATGTAACGCTTCTCTTTGGGGTCGACCTTCAGCTTGTCGCCCACGTTGACGAATAGCGGCACCTGCACGACGGCGCCCGTCTCGAGCGTCGCCGGCTTCGTGACGTTGCTGACCGTGTCGCCCTTCACTCCCGGCTCCGTCTCGACCACCGTCAGCTCGACGGACGCCGGCAGCTGCACGCTCGAGGGCTTGCCGTTCACCGCGAGTACCTGCACGGTCGCGTTCGGCTGCATGAAGGTCAGCTCCTCCGCGAGATCGGAGCTCGGAACCGCGAACTGCTCGTACGTCTCCGCGTCCATGAAGTGCGCCTCGGTGCCGTCCTCGTAGAGGTACTGCACGTTCTTCACCTCGGTGTGCACGCGCGCGAACTTCTCGCCTGCACGGAACGTGCGGTCGACGACGGCGCCGTTCTCGAGCCCGCGCAGCTTCGTGCGGACGAACGCGCCGCCCTTGCCCGGCTTGACGTGCTGGAACTCCAGGATGCGCCACACCTTGCCGTCGAGCTCGATGTGCATCCCGTTCTTGAAGCTGTTCGTGTCGACCTGATCGGCCATCAGGCGACTTCTACCCAATCCTTGCGGAACGCCGTCAGGTTCTCGATCCCGTCTTCGGTGACGACGACGTCGTCCTCGATCCGGATCCCGAACTTGCCGTCGACGTAGATGCCCGGCTCGACCGTGACGACGTTGCCGGGCGCGAGGGTGTCGGACGACTCCGTCGAGAGCCGCGGCGCCTCGTGCACGTCGAGCCCGAGGCCGTGCCCCAGGCCGTGCCCGAGCGCACCCTTGAACGGCGAGGCGTCGATGACGTCGCGCGCGAGTGCATCCGCCTCGACTCCGCTGATGCCCGCGCGGATGCCGTCGAGCGCAGCTTGCTGCGCCGCGATGACGACCTCGTACGCCTCGCGCATCTCGCCGTTGACGCCACCGGTCGAGAACGTGCGCGTGTAGTCGGACGCGTAACCGTCGACGATGCAACCGGCGTCGACGACGACGAGCTCGCCCTTCCCGATCAGGCGATCGCCCGCCCGGCCGTGCGGCTGCGAGCCGGTCGGGCCCGACCCGACGATGAACTCGAACGACGGCTCGTGCGCACCCTCCTCGTGGAAGATCTGCACGAGCTCCCAGGCGACGTCGCGCTCGGCGCGCCCGGTGAACTGCACCTCCGCGAGCCGCTCGAACGCCCGATCCGTGATCGCGCAGGCGCTGCGCAGCGTCGCCAGCTCCTGCTCGTCCTTCACGGCGCGCATCCGCTCGATCGTGCCGTCGGCCGGCGTCAGCTCGAGGCCCGCCGCGCGCAGCCGCTCGTACAGCGACCACGGCATCAGCGATTCGAAGGTCACGTTCTGCCCCGCGAGCACCTCTCCGATCTCGCCGATCGTGTCGCGGCGCGTCTGGACGACCTCGACATCCGGGATCTCACGCGCTGCCGCGATGTACCGAAAGTCGGTCAGCAGGCGGATGCGATCGCGCTCGACGATGAGCGCACAGTTCGAGCTGTCGAAGCCGACGAGGTACTTGACGTTGACGGGGTTCGTGACGAGCAGCGGCTGCTCGAGCTGCGCCTGCAGGCGCCCCACGCGATCGTTCATTCCTTCTCCTTGAGATATTCGAGTGCCTCGCGGTAGCCGTCGGGGCCCTTGCCGATGATCCGAGAGGCGACGATGTCGGCGAGAACGGACATCCGCCGCCACTCCTCCCGCTCGTCCACGTTCGAGAGGTGGACCTCGATGATCGGGATCGCCAGTGGCTCGAGCGCGTCCCGGATCGACCAGGCGTAGTGCGTCCAGGCGCCGGGGTTGATCACCAGCCCGTCGGCGTTGTCATACGCGTCGTGGATCCAGTGGATGAACTCGCCCTCGTCGTTGGACTGGCGGCAGTTGACCATCAGGCCGAGCTCGCGGGCCCACTCGTAGATGCGCCCCTCGAGCTCGGCGATCGTCAGGCCGCCGTAGAGCGACGGGTCGCGGCGGCCGAGGATGTTCAGATTGACGCCGTTGAGGACGGTGACGCGCATCGGCGGCGGACTCTAGCCCGAGATCAATTCGTCCAGGGCCGTGCGGACGTCCCCGGCGGGGACGGGCACGTCCCATTCCGGGCCGTCGCCCCCGAGAAGGACGAGGCGGAGCTCGCCGCCGAGGTTCTTCTTGTCGCGCTGCAGCGCCGCCCAGGCCCGCTCGCGGTCGACGCGGACCGGCTTCGGCTCGAGGATCTCTTCCACCAGTGAGGTGTCGCGGCCGGACAGCTTCAACGCCGCCTTGAGGCCGAGCGCGACCGCCTGGCCGTGCGTCACGCCCTCGTACGCCGCTGCGGCCTCGAGCGCGTGCGCGAACGTGTGGCCGAGGTTCAGCTGCTTGCGCTCGCCCTGGTCGTGCGGGTCGCGCAGGCAGATCGCGGCCTTGAACGCGGCGCAGCGGCGGACGTCGAGCGGGTCGTGCAGATTCTCTCCGGCGAGCAGGCTCGTCTTGACGACCTCGGCCATCCCCTCTCTGCGCTCGCGCTCCGGCAGCGTCTGCAGCAGCGCCGGGTCGACGATCGTGCGGGTCGGCCAGTGGAATGCGCCGACGAGGTTCTTCCCCTGCGGCAGGTCGATCGCCGTCTTGCCGCCGATCGCCGCGTCGACCTGGGCGACCAGGCTCGTCGGAACCGGCACCCAATCGATGCCGCGCAGGTACGTCGCGGCGGCAAAGCCGGCGGCGTCGGTCGTGCAGCCGCCGCCGAGCGCGACGAGCGTGCCGCTGCGGTCGAGGCGCAGCTCCTGCCACAGCCGGTCGAGCGCGGTCAGCGTCTTCGCCTCCTCGCCCGCCGGAAGCTCCAGCGACTGCCGAAGCTTCGCACCGAGCGCGAGCTGCGCATCCATGCCGTGGATCCCTGCGACGTTCGGGTCGCTGACGAGTGCGCACTCCCCTTGCACGAAGTCACCGAGTCGCTGTAGCGCCCCGGCCTCGACGACGATCCCCGCTGCGGCAAGCGCGACGTCGTGCGCGTCCCTCGCCTTGACGTCCGCGACCTGCTCGTACAGCGGCCGCCGCTCTTCGTACAGGCGCTTGAAGTCGTCGTAGTTCTGCGCCAGCGGACGGTCGCTCCCCTTGACCCGTTCCCAGCACGTGTCGACGTCGACGTCGAGCCAGACGACCGTCGCCTTCTCCTTCAGCAGCTCGCGCACGCGCGGAGTCGTGATCGCGCCGCCGCCGAGGTCGAGGATGACTGCATCTTGCGCGAGCATCGACTCGACGACGCGCGCCTCGGCCTCGCGAAACGCCGCCTCCCCCTGCTCGAACAGCTCGATCGGCACGACATCGTCCGTGACGAGCACCGGCACACCGAGCGACCGCGCAGCCGTCGTCTTCCCCGCGCCCATGAAGCCGACGAGCGCGACGCGCTTGTTCAGAGCCGCTCCACGTATACGCGGTGCGCGGCGACGAAGTCCACGAGCGCGTCGCCGCCGAACTTCTCCTTGGCGGCACGCGCGAGCTCCCATGCGACCGCCGCCTCCGCGACGACCGCGAGCGCCTCCACTGCGCTGACGTCGCTGCGCTCGACCAGCGCCTCCGCCGCTTCGCCGGTGGCGAGGTCGACCGACCGCAACGGCTTCATCAGCGTCGGCAGCGGCTTCATCGAGCAGCGCACGACGAGCTCCTCGCCGTTCGACATGCCGCCCTCGAGCCCGCCGGCGCGGTTCGTCATCCGTGTCTTGTCGGGCTTGATCTCGTCGTGCGCCTCCGACCCGCGGAGGCCCGCGAGCTCCTTGCCGTCGCCGATCTCGACGCTCTTGACCGCCTGGATGCCCATCAGCGCCGCCGCGAGGCGTGCGTCGAGCCGGTCGTCCTTGCGCGCATACGAACCGAGGCCGGGCGGCACGCCGGTCGCGCGCACTGTGACGGTGCCGCCGAGCGTGTCGCGTGCCTTGCGCGCCTCGTCGACCGCAGCCGGGTCGGCGCCGTGCTCGGCGAGCGCCTCACCGCGCACGTCGACGCCGATCGTCGCCAGGAGGGCCTTCGCGACGGCGCCGGCGGCGACGTGGACCGCCGTGTGGCGCGCCGACGCGCGCTCGAGGGCGTTCCGCACGTCGTCGTGCCCGTACTTCTGCACGCCCGCGAGGTCGGCGTGGCCCGGCCTGGGCAGCGTGACCGGCCGTGTCCCTTTTCCCTCCGGTTCGCCCTCGGGCGGCCACGGGCTCATCCCCCACGTCCAGTTCTTGTGGTCGCGGTTGCGGACGACGAGCGCGAGCGGCGTCCCGAGCGTCCGGCCGTGCCGGAGCCCGGCGAGCACCTCGACCTCGTCCGTCTCGATCTGCTGGCGGGGGGAGCGCCCGTAGCCCTGTTGCCTGCGCCGCAGGTCGGCGTCGATCGCCGTCTGTTCCAGCTCGAGGCCGGCAGGCAAGCCGGAGAGGATCGCGACGAGCGCAGGACCGTGCGATTCCCCCGCGGATGCGAGCTCGAGCGTCATGTGTCCAACCCTAGGGCGCGGCGCATGACCGCAACAGGTGCGGGCACGCCGGTCCAGAGCTCGAAGCTCTGGGCGCCCTGCGCGGCGAGCACGTCGAGCCCGTCGTAGACGGTTGCCCCGGCACGGGCGGCGGCCTCCGCGGTCGCGGTGCGCGGATACGGGAGGTCGATCAGCGTCTGCCCCGGGTGCACCTCGAAGAGCACGTCGTCGCGCACGGGCGTCGCGTTGATCACCACGTCCGCCCGGGACACGTCCGGAGGCCACATCGTCCGACGTGAGTAGACGCGCGCTTCCGGCAGCAAGTGGCGGAACGCAGCGGCAGCGCCGCCGTCCCCGACGATCACCGGCGACTCGCACGCCAGACCGTCGAGGATCGCAGTATCCGTCGAATGCGCGACTCCGCCGGGCAGGAGCGTGTTCACGGACGGAAGGTCGCTGCCGACGATCCGGGCGACGGCGAGCTTGTGCGGCGCCGTCACGTTCGCGCCCGCGAAGCCGAGCGCGTCGAGGCCGCGCACGGCCTCCTCGAGCCGGTCGGGTTCGACGTCGAGCGCGACGTACGTCCAGTCGAGGCCGCGCGCGGCGAACGCGGCGTTGTGCATGCGCGGCGAGAGGGAGTGCGCCACCGGGTGGCCGAGGAGCGCGACGACCTCGGTCACTTGGTGAAGCCGTACTGGATCTCGTGGTTCTGGAAGTCCTGGAAGCTCGCGGTGAAGTAGTGGTGCACCTTGTCGGGCTTGCGCACGAAGTAGAGGTAGTCGACGTGCGCGGGATGTGCGGCCGCCTGCATCGACGCGAGGCCGGGGTTGCCGATCGGCGTCGGCGGCAGGCCGAGGAACTTGCGCGTGTTGTACGGGTTGTCGCTCGCCAGCTCGGACTCGAGGAGCGGCTTCGTCCCCGGCACGTGCAGCCCGTAGCGGATCGTCGCGTCGATCCCGAGCGGCATACGGTCGTGCAGCCGGTTGTAGATCACCGCTGCGACGAGCGGCCGCTCGTCGGGCGCCACGGTCTCGCCCTCGACCATCGACGCGATGATCAGCACGTCGTAGGGCGTCAGATTCTTCTTGCGTGCGTACGACATGTCGACCTTGCGCCAGTTCTGCGCGAATGCCTCGAGTTGGTCGGTCACGAGCTGGCGCGACGTCGTGTTGCGGAGGAAGTCGTAGGTCGCCGGGAAGAGGAACCCCTCGAGGCTGTGCTTCCCGCCGAAGCCTGCAACCGCACGACGCTGCGACCAGTGCAGATAGCCTCGCGCGCTCAGCTGCACGTGCTTGTGCGACTTCTTTTCGGCGATCTTCGCGACGACGGACACGCGGTGCGCCATCGCCTCGCGCGTCATTCCCTCCGGGAAGATGATGCGGAACGGCTTCGGTGGTGGAATCACCGTCGTCACCGGCGCCGCGGTGCTGCGCCCGTGGTGCACTGCAAGCGTGACGCCGATGATAACGAGCGCGACGAGGAGTGCGCCGAGCGCGATCAGCCGCCGGATGAGGATCGTCCGGCGCGGCACCTGCCGGGGCGGCGGCCCCGGCTTCGGCGGCATCACGCCGGGGCGGCGCTCGACCACGCGAGAAAAGAGGAGAGGAGGTGCGCGGCGGCCCGCGCATCGAGTTCCGTGTCCGACGCCGTCTGTTGCGCGAGGTCGGTCGTGAAGCGCTCGTCGAAGAGGACAACCGGCACGCTGAGTGTCTTACGCAGGCGTTTGGCGAACTCCTCGCTTGCGCGAGCCTGCTCGCCCCGCTCACCGCGCAGGGTCAACGGCAGCCCGACGACGACCTTCTCCACGTCCTCGCTCGCGACGAGCCCTTGCAGCTCGGCGAGGCCGGTTTCGGTATGCGCGCGCTCGACGACGCCGAGAGGGCGCGCGATCGTCCCGGTCGGATCGGAGACGGCAACGCCCGTGCGCGTGGAGCCGTAGTCGAGCGCCATCACCTTCACGATGCGACGAGCGCCTTCGCCGCTCGCAGAGCATCTGCGACGCCGTCCGGGTTCTTCCCGCCGGCCTCTGCGAGCGTCGCCTTGCCGCCGCCGCCGCCGCCGATGTGCTTGCCGAGCTCGCGGACGATGTGCACGGCGTCGAGCCCGCGGTCGACGAGCGACTGGTCGAGGTTGACGACGAGGAACGCGCGGCCGTCGTCGATCGAAGCGACGATCGCGCCGCCTGCCTTCTCCTGCTGACGCAGGCGGTCGGACATGTCTCGCAGATCGCCGCCCTTCATACCTCTCGTCATGGCGAGCACGACGCCGCCGTAGACCTCGACCTCGGCCGCTGCCGGTTCGGCCTTCGGCTTCGGCTTCTCCTTGCGGGCGCGTGTCAATTCGGCGCGGAGGTGATCCGCCTCTCGCGCCTGCTCGCGCAGGTAGGCGAACGCCTCGCCGGCGGTCACAGCCTCGATGCGGCGCGCGCCGGCGCCGACGGAGCTCTCCGTGACGATCACGAACGGCCCGACCTCGGCCGTCGAGCCGACGTGCGTGCCGCCGCACAGCTCGCGGGACCAGCCGTCGATGTCGACGAGGCGGACGACGTCGCCGTACTTCTCGCCGAAGAGCATCATCGCGCCGAGCTTCTTCGCCTCGGCCTGCGTCGTCTCGTAGATCCGCACGGGATGGTTCGCGAAGACGTGCTCGTTGACGATCTCTTCGACCTGCACGCGCTCCTCGGTCGTCAAGGCCTGCGGATGCGTGAAGTCGAAGCGGAGCTTGTCCGGGCGCACCGCCGAGCCGGCCTGGCGCACGTGGTCGCCGAGCACCTCCTGCAGCGCCTTGTGCAGCAGGTGCGTGCCGGTGTGGTTCGCCATCGTCGGATAGCGCACCGCCCACGGCACGACCGCGCGCACCCGGTCGCCGTCTCCGAAACCCGAGCCGCGGAAGACGAGCTCCTGGTCGTTGTCGAGCCGTAGCGCCTCGACGAGCTCCGCGCGCGAGCCGTCGTCCTTCTCGAGGTAGCCCGCATCGGTGACCTGGCCGCCGCCCGCCGCATAGAAGGGCGATTGCTCGAGCTTGCACTGGAAGAGCCCCTCGCCGAGATCCGCGAATGCGGTGATCGCCGTGAGGACGTCCGTGCGCTCGTAGCCGACGAACTCCGTGTGCGGCGCATCGGGAAAGCGGGGCTGGAACGACGAGCCGCCGCGACGCGAGATCTCGCGGTGCCGGCCCATGTACGTGTCGTATTCCTCGTCGTTGACGCCGAGGCCTCGCTCGCGCGCGAGCTCCTGCGTCAGCTCGATCGGGAAGCCGTACGTCGCCTGCAGGGTGAACGCGTCCTCACCGCTGATGTCGCCCTTCGCAGCGGCCTCGTCGAACAGCTTCATGCCGCGCTCGAGCGTCCGCGCGAATTGCTCCTCCTCCGCCGTCAGCACGTCCGCGATCTCGCGGCGGTGCTCGACGAGCTCGGGATATGCCTCGCCCATCTGCTCCGTGACTGCGTCGGCGAGCCCGGCGAGGAACGGCGCCTCCATGCCGATGCGCAGCCCGTGCTGCACTGCGCGGCGGATGATGCGGCGCATGACGTAGCCGCGTCCCTCGTTCGACGGCGAGACCCCCTCGGCGGCGAGAAACGTCATTCCCCGCCCGTGGTCGGCGAGCACTCGGTGCGCCTTCGTCGCGTCGACCGAGTCGCCGTACGCGACGCCGGAGTTCGCGGCGACCCAGCGCATGATCGTCTGGTAACCGTCGGTGTCGTACACGGACGGCACCTGCTGCACGATCTGCGCCATCCGCTCGAGGCCCATGCCTGTGTCGATGTTCTGCTTCGGCAGGTCGACGAGCGTCCCGTCCGTACGCAGCTCGTAGGCCATGAAGACGAGGTTCCAGAACTCGAGGAACCGCTCACAGCGGTCGCAGCCGGGCTTGCAGTCGGGCTCGCCGCACGAGCGCTCCTCGCCCCAGTCCCAGTAGATTTCGCTGTCCGGGCCGCACGGCCCGGGGCCGCCCACCGACCAGAAGTTCTCCGACGACGGCAGCGGCGTGATCCGCTCCGGCGGCATGCCGATCTTCTCCCAGAGGTCGATCGCCTCCTGGTCGGGGCCGAGCTTCAGCTCGGCGTCGCCGGCGTGCACCGTGACCCAGATGCGATCCCACGGGAGCTGCAGCCGGTTCTGCACGAAGTCGGTCGCGAACTCGATCGCGCCCTCCTTGAAGTACCGCCCGAACGAGAAGTTGCCGAGCATCTCGAAGAACGTCAGGTGGAACGTGTCGAGGCCGACGACGTCGATGTCGACCGTCCGGAAGACTTTCTGGGCGGTCGTCGTCAAGGGCGCGGGCGGCGCCTCGTGCCCGAGGAAGTACGGCATCTGCGGCTGCATCCCGGCCGTCGTGAGCAGCGTCGACGTGTCGCCCGCCCGCGGAATCAGGGACGCCGAGTGCACGCGCAGATGCCCTTTCTCCTCGAAGTAGGAGAGATAGCCCTCGCGGATCTCGGCGGTGGTGTGCATCAGGCGGCCATTCTAGGATCGGGACGTGGCCCCTCCGAGGAGACGCAAGCGCTATCGCTACCGCTTGAGACGTCTGGCACCGGTTGCGGCCGTCGCCGCGATCGCCGGAATCGGCGGCGCCTGGGTCGGCCACGTGCAGCGCTCGCTGCCGATTGCGACGATCGCGGCTGCCCGCCCGCCGGCGGTCGTCGGGCTTGCGCCGGCCGTCCAGAAGACGGTCAGGCACGAGGAACGGCTCTTGAACGCGGATGACCTGGTGAGGCACACCTTCGCCCCGAAGCTGCTCGGGAAGGCGGCGATTCTCGTCGATGCCTCCGACGGACGGGTGCTCTGGCAGCTGCACGAGCACCGCCGGCTGCAGGTCGCGTCGACGACGAAGATCATGACCGCGCTCCTTGCGTTGCGGAAGCTGAAGCCGCACGAGATCGTCACCGTCGACAAGTCGGTGCCGCGCGTTCCGCTCGTGCGCGAAGGGCTGCGCGCCGGCG
This sequence comes from Thermoleophilia bacterium, assembly GCA_025934995.1. Taxonomy (GTDB): domain Bacteria; phylum Actinomycetota; class Thermoleophilia; order Gaiellales; family Gaiellaceae; genus Palsa-739. The sequence goes on from JAICWC010000001.1 coordinate 47,641, forward strand.
AGCGAGTCGAGGCGTGGAAGCTCTTCTACGCGATGCTCCTCTACTCGGGGAACGACGACGCGCTCGCCCTCGCGATCGCGTCCGGTGGAACGAAGTGGCATTTCGTCCACCAGATGAACGTCGAGGCGCGCATCCTCGGGTTGCACGACACGCACTTCGTCTCGCCGAGCGGGGTGGTCGACGTCGGCAACTATTCGAGCGCCTGGGACCTCGCCGCCTTGACGCGCGTCGCGCTGCGGAACGCGCGGTTCCGCTCGATCGTGCGCACGAAGGTGAAGCACGTCGCGTGGACGGCGCCGACGTATTCGAAGATCTACATCAACAACAACCGGCTGCTCGGCTCGTACCGCGGTGCGAACGGCGTCAAGACCGGTTACACGCACAAGGCCGGCCCGTGTCTCGTCGCATCGGCGACCCGCGGCGGCACGACGCTGATCGCGGTCGTGCTCGACTCGCCCGACATGTACACGGACGCGAAGCGGCTGCTCGACCTCGGCTTCGCGTCGCTCGGATGAGCTGCTGGGTCTGCGGATTCGTCGCGCCCGGCGGCGCCGTCATGTCGACCGAACGTTGGATCGTCGATCACTGCGTCGGCCTACTCGGCGTCGGCACGCTCATCGTGCGGCCGCATCGCCACGTCGAGCGTGTCGGCGATCTCGATGCCGCGGAATCGCTCGAGCTCGGACCGCTCTTGCAGCGGGCGGCCGCCGTCGTCGACGAGGTCGTTCGGCCGAGCCAGGTGTACGTCTCGCTGTGGTCGCATCAAGGGCGGGAGCCCGGGCACATCCACTTCGTCGTCCAGCCGGTTACAGAGGCACTGATGGCGCGGTACGACCTGCACGGTCCCGCCCTGCAGAAGGCGATGTTCGACACGCACGAGCGGCAGTCCGACGACGAGATGGCCGCCTTCGCCGAGCGCGCACGGGCGGTGTGGTGAGCTGGGTCACCGACGAGTTGTGGGCACCGGTGACGGCGGTGTCCGCGGAGCACGAGGGACGCGCGAGCGGCCTCATCTGCTCGACGGCGGTCTCGTCGTCGCTCGACCCCGAGCACGAGCGGGTCGTGCTGCAGTTGCGCAAGGACAACCTGACGCACGAGCTCGCGCTGGCGTCGGGCGCCTTCACGCTCCACCTGCTGCGGCGCGACCAGCAGGAGTTGTTTCGCTTCCTCGCGCTCGACACGGGACCGCCGTACGAGGAGACGCTCGCGCGTGCCGACTGCCGCGTCGTCGCGACGCTCGACGCCGGGGACTCGACGGTGATCCTCGCCGACGTCGTCGCGGCGGGACGCCGGGCAGGCGAGGCGTTCACCGAGGCCGACATCGTCTGGGACGACGCTCTACGCGGGGTTTGAGGCGACGAACACCGCGGTCGACGCTGTGACCGTGCGGGTGGCGTCGAAATCGGGCACACGATCTGCGAGGTGCCGGTGCGCAACCGAGTTGCCGACATAGCGGCGCATGTCCTCGGCCGTCATTTCGATCGTTGCCGGCAGGTCGATTGTTCGCACCGAGGCGAAGTGTCGGGACAGGTGGCCGGCGCCGTTCTCGACCATGAAGATGCCCGCCGTCTCCGTCCAGCGGTCGCGGCCGACGAGCTGCCACATCTCCTGCATGTGCGTCCTGCCGTTGGTCGTCGCGACGAGCGCCGGAGCAACGCGTGCGAGCTCGGCGAGGCCACGGTCGAGGTCGGGGACGTGGTACAGCATGAAGTTCGCGACGGTGACGTCGAACTCTCCGTCGGCGAACGGAAGCTCTTGCACATCTCCGACCTGCGCGCGGACACCGAGCCTGCGGGTGAGCTCGATCATCCGTTCCGACTGGTCGATCGCGACGACGTCGAGCCCGGCGCCGAGGAGCCGCGCTGCGAAGCCTCCCGTCCCGCACCCGACCTCGAGAACACGACGAGGCCGGAGAGCGACGACCTCGTCGAATGCCACGTCAGGTGGGTTCGGGTCGCGGTCCGCCCAGATCGAGAAGCGCGCGAGGAACCGGGACTCGTCCGCGTACTCGCTGCGGACGAGGTCAGGATCGTTTTGCGGGCGCGCCTTCATCGGCCGCGATCTCGTCCCGGATCTTCTCGAGCGAGCGGCGGATGAGCCGCGAGACGTGCATCTGCGAGATCCCGACCTGCTGCGCGATCTGCGATTGCGTCAAGCCGTCGAAAAAGCGGAGCTGCAGGATGTGCCGCTCGCGTTCGTCGAGGACGCGGAAGCCCGGCGCCAGCACGGCGCGGTCCTCCGAGACCTCGTACTGGTGCTCCTCGGTGCCGATCGACTCGAGTGGGTCGAGGTCGTCTTCGCCGTCGCCGCCGCTGCCGGTCGAGAGCGAGAGCGACGAATAGGCACGGCCCGACTCGAGCGCCTCCAGCACTTCTTCCTCCTGCGCCCCCGCGGCCTGCGCGAGCTCGGGAATCGTCGGCGAGCGGCCGAGCTGCACCGTCAGCGTCTCCATCAACCGCGACAGCTGGACGTTCAGCTCCTGCAGGCCGCGCGGCACGCGCACCGCCCAGCCCTTGTCGCGGAAATGGCGCTTGATCTCGCCGATGATGTTGGGCGTCGCATACGTCGTCAGCTCGACGCCGCGCTCGAGATCGAAACGATCGATCGCCTTGATCAGGCCGATCGCGCCGATCTGGACGAGATCCTCGAGCTGCTCACCGCGATACGAGTAGCGCCGCGCGAGCGATCGCACGAGCGACATGTACTGCTCGATCAGCTGCTCGCGTGCTTGGAGATCGCCTTCCTCGTGGTAGCGGCGGAGCAGGATCTTGTCGTCGATGCGGGTCATCCGGCTACCTGCTTCGTGAGCTCCACGTACCCGCCGTCGACGGCGACTCCGTCGCAGACCGTCTCGAGCACGTGACGCGGTTCGAGCCCGCCGGGCCCTTCGTCGAGCTGCGCGAGCGCGTCGGCGTCGAACGGCCCGACCTTCGCGCGCACATGACCGTCTTCGACGCACATCGTCACCGTGATGTCGTCATCGTCCTCGCGAATCCCGAGCACGGTGTCGAACGCGACCTGCAGATCTTCGAGATGCTCGAATGTGATGTCGCGCCGTGCCGCAAGACCGCCCACGACGAGGTTCGCGATGTGCCGGAAGTCCGCCTGCGCGGGCAGCGTCAGCTGGATCTCGTCCGTCACGACGGTTCCCCCGCCTCGGCCAGCTCCTCACCGAGCTCCTGCTCGCGCCGCGCGGCGGCAGCTTTGCCTGCCTGGACGGCATGTCGCCAGCTGCGTTTGGTCTTGAAGTCGGCGGCGCCGTAGCTGACCCCGGCCGCGAAGCCGGACACTTTCTGCACCGGTCGCGTCACCGCCATGCTGACCGCACGCACCGCAGTGTCGACGCTCTCGGCAGCGTCGACTGCGCTATCGGTGATCCGATCGACCTTGTCGAGTTGGCCGTTCACCCGATCCACACTGCCTCCGACCTTGTTGATCACGGGTAGCACCTCTTGCTCCGCCCCCCTGATGAACGCCGAAAGCCGCGCAACGGTTCCGCCCAGCCGGACGAGGAGATACGCGGCCGACAGGCCGACCGAGAGCAGGAAGACGGCGAGCGCCAGCCTCCAGAGGTCCCCCCACGTGAATGCGACCAGCATCCGGCGCGGATCCTAGATGACGCCGCAGCCGACGACGGCGTCGCCCTCGTAGAGAACGGCCGCCTGCCCGCGTGCGACACCGAACGCCGGCTCGTCGAGCTCGAGCGAGAAACCGCCCGGTGCGCGCGTCACGTGCGCGCCGACGGCTGCCGACCGGTAACGGAGCTTCACGTCGACGCGGTCGACGTCGACGTACAGAGAGCCCGACGCGGAAACCTGCGTGCGCGCGAGTGCAGCGCGCTCCCCCACCACGACCGTGTTCGTGCGCGCGTCGGAGTCGATCACGTAGAGCGGCTTCGCGGCCGACACGCCGATTCCCTTCCGCTGCCCGGGCGTGAAGGTCCAATGCCCGTCGTGCGTCCCGAGTTGCACACCGCTCCCGTCGACGATCGCCCCGGTGCGCGGCGCAACGCCCTGTCGCGAAAGGAACGCGCGGTAATCGTCACCCGCGAGGAAGCACGCCTCCTGGCTCTCCGCGCGGGTCGCGGCCGCCAGCCCTTCGAGCGCGGCTTCGGCACGTGTCGCCTCCTTGTCCTGCTCGCCGAGCGGGAACCAGACGCGGTCGAGTCGGCGCGGATCGAGGCGCGCGAGCATGTACGACTGGTCCTTCTGCGAGTCGACGCCGCGGTGCAGGAGCGTCCTGCCCCGATGCTCGGCGATACGAGCGTAGTGCCCCGTCGCGAGCCGGTCGCAGCCGGCGCGCTTCGCGAACGCGAGCAGCTCCGCAAACCGGAAGCCACCGTTGCAGCGAATGCACGGGTTCGGCGTCTCGCCGCGTGCGTAGCCGCGGACGAACGGGGTGACCACCGCTCGCCGGAACTCCTCACGCAGGTCGAGCGTCACGTGTGGCAGACCAAGCCGGTGACACGTCTCGCGCGCCGCGATCACCGCTTCAGGCGAGCAGCACGCACGGTCGGCAGCGGGCCCTTCCGGATCGAGCCAGAGCCGCAGGGTCACGCCGATCGCGTTCGGTGCGGCACGCAGGAGCGCGACTGCGCTGTCGACGCCGCCGCTCATCGCCACGGCGACACGTCCGGCACGCGGCTCGGCGACGAAGATCGGGCCGAGCGCGTTCGCGAGCGCGTCGGTCGCGAGCGTCTCGCCGTCGACGGCCGCCGCTTCGAGCAGCGTCAGTCCGCGCAGGTCGCGCGTGAGGCCCGGTGCGTCCGCTTCGACGATCCGGTCGCCGTCGACGAGCAGACGCACGGCGGCCCACTCGCCGTCGCGAGTCGAGTCACCGAACGCTTCGATCATGCAAAGAAGGTAGCTCCACCCTGCCGTTTGCTTCCGGGCGATGTGAACCTGGTTTCCCAGGTGGGTGCCTAGCCCGGGTTAGCGGGACGTCGGCTCCCTTGACGTAGGCGTTGGTTCTACATCGGAGCCCGGAAGCTCGCACAGGGTCGAGCCACACGCAATGTATCGCCTATCTGGCAAACCGCCACTGGATCCGCTGCGTTCCTTCCAGACCCAGAAGCTTCGCCAGCGACTGCGTGACGTCGAATTCGCGGCCGGGCGGCATGTGCCCTCGGTCGACGACCTGCGTCAGCACCTGCTTGCCGTTGAACTGGACGTAGAGCTTGACGCCGCACGGGAGCACCGCATGGGCCACGCCGGTCGTGTTCGGTCCGATCTTGATGCCGCACGCGCCGGTCTTCGTCTTCGCCGACGGCGTGTACGGCGCGGCGAATGCCGTGTACCACTGACCCGCTGCCTGCGGCAGCGGAGCGCTGCTCTTGTGGCGGTGGTTGACGGCGAGCGCGACGACGAGCGCGACGAGCGCGACACCGCCGAGCGTGGCCGCGCGCAGGCCGATCGTCGTGGTCACCGCGCCCCGACCAGGTCGCCGAAGCTGTCGCGCACGAGCCCGTCGAAGTCGATCGGCAGCACACCGTCCGGCCCCGCGAAGTCGCGCAGGTACATGAGGAGGAACGAACGCTCCTCGTCGCGTGCCTCGTCGTGTCCCGAGTGCTCGCGCGACAGACGCTCGAGATCCCAGAGGTTCCACTCCCGGGGCGACGCGCCGACGCCGATGGGGACGACGACCGGGTCGGGCTCCACGGCGGCGGGCTCGGGCTGTGGCTCCGCCTCCGCCTCGGGCTCGGGCTCGGGCTCGGGGTCTGGCACCGGCTGGAGGACGCGCGGGGCCTCCGGTTCCGGCTCCGGCTCGGGCTCGGGCTCTTCGAGTGCGACGGGGATCGGCTCGGGCTCCGCGGCCGGTGCCGGCGGCAGGACGCGCACCGTCTCGCGCGGCGGCGCCGGGGTCGGCGTCTCGACCGGTGGGCGCCGACGCGACGGCTGTGCGCGGCCGAGATACGCCTCGAGAACGAACACCGCGAGGTACGCAACGCCGCTCGCAGCGATGATCACGGCCGGCGACTGGCCCGCAGAGAGCGCGATCACCGGCACGGCGACGAGCACCACGGCCTCGACGGCGGTCCTCGGCCCGAACACCTTCTTCATGCGCGCTGCCTAGGTCTCGGAGCCTTCGTCCTCGGAGGACGACGGAGGTGGGGAGACAGGCGGGGGCGGCGCAGCCTGCGGCGGCGGCGGCGGCGTCGATACTGCAGGCGGTTCCTCGGCGGCCGGAGCCTCCGGCTCGGGCTCGCTCACGGGCGGCGTCGGCACTGCCGCGGGGCCGGCGAGGGCAGCGGCGGGCGCGTGCGCGGGCGGCGGAGATTGGCGTTCGCTGACCTGCTCGGCGGCGCGGACGATCGCCGTCGCCACCTGCGAGATGGCGTCTTCGCCGAGCCCGGCGGCGGCGAGCAGCTGCTCGGCGCCGTGCTGGGCGCGGGCGAGAATCGTGGAGGCCTGTGCGCGCGCCCACTCGAGCGTCTGCTCGACCTCGGCGCGGGCGGCGTTCGTGAGCTCGGTCGCCTGATGGCGGGACTGCTCGAGAAGCCGGTTCCCACGAGCCTCGGCCTCCTGCATCTCCCGCGTCGCGTCGGCGTGCGCCTTCGCCAGCAGGTCGCGGGCCTCGTTCCGCGCGGCGTTCAGCATCTCGGCGCGCTGGCGCTCGCTCTCCTGCCGGTACCGCTCGACCTCGGCCTCGCGCGCCTGCAGCTCCTCCTGCCGGCGGCGCACTTCCTCCTCGGTCTTGCCGAGCTGCGTCGCCGAGGCGGTCTGAGCATCGCGCTCGATCGTGTCGGCGAACTCGGCGGCCGCCCGGATCAAGTGCAGCGCGTCCATGCGGACGGCGTGCCCGGTCGGCTCGACGTTCGGCCCGGGGCGCGTGCCGGCGGCTTGCAGGACCCGCAGCTGTGCCTGCAGCTGCGCGGTGTGGCGGCGGAAGGCGTCGAAGGCTTCGCGGACGCGGTCCGCGTCGAGGCCGTCCCCGCTGCGGGGAATGTCCTCGTACCGCGGTAGCGAGGTCAGGGCAGGTGCGCCCGCCGCCGGTCCGGGTCCCTCGGTCGCCATTCTCGTTTGCCTCCTTGACTACGCGTAGGCGCGCTGCGGCGCGCTCAGGAAGTATGACTTCTCTATCGGTCGTCCGGTGCCTGCGCCTGAAGCGCGCGGATTCCTAGCTCTTTCAACACGGAATCCGGCATCGGCGTCGGCCCGCCGGTGAGCGGATCGGAGCCGCTCGCGATCTTCGGGAACGCGACGATCTGGCGGAGGTCCGGCTCGCCCGCCATGCGCGTCACGAACCGTTCGATGCCCATCGCGAAACCGCCGTGCGGCGGCGCGCCCATCGCGAGCGCCTCGAGCAGGAAGCCGAACTTCGCGTGTTGCTCCTCCTCCGGCATGCCCATGACGCGGAACACCGCCTGCTGCATGTCGGCGTCGTGGATCCGGATCGACCCGGAGCCGAGCTCCCACCCGTTCCAGATCAGGTCGTAGTGCTGGCTCAGCGCAGAGCCCGGGTCGGCTTCGAAGCCCTCGTGGCCGGGCATCGGGGCGGTGAACGGGTGGTGCAGGAACGTCCACTGGCCCGTGTCCTCGTCGCGCTCGAACAGCGGGAAGTCGACGATCCAGTGGAAGAGCTCCTCCCCCGTCTCCATCAGCTCGAGCTCGCGCGCGAGGTGGAGGCGCAGGCCCCCGAGCACGCGCGACACGGTCGCTTCCTCGTCCGCGACGAAGAGCGCCGTGTTCCCCGGCTGCGGCTGCAACTGCTTCAGCTCGTCCTCGGAGAGGTACTTCGCGATCGGCGAGCGGAGCTCGCCGCCGTCGTTCACGAGATACGCGAGTCCCTTCGCGCCCCACTCCTTCGCGATCTCCTCGAGGCGACCGAGCTCGGCGCGCGAGTACGCGCGCGGCGCGACGATGTAGCGGACGGTCGGCGCGCTCTTGAAGACGCCGAACTCGCTCGCGCGCGTCAGCTCCGTGGCGTCCTCGATCTCGAGGCCGAAGCGGAGATCCGGCTTGTCCGAGCCGTACTTGGCCATCGCCTCCGCGTAGCCGAGGCGCGGGAACGGGCGCGGCGGCGGCTCGCGCCCTGCCGCGACGAATGCGCCGACGACCGCCTCCTCCATGACATCGAGGACGTCCTCGCGGTCGACGAACGACATCTCGAGGTCGAGCTGGCGGAACTCGAACTGCCGGTCCGCGCGGAGATCCTCGTCCCGCCAACACGTTGCGATCTGGTAGTAGCGGTCGAGACCGCCGATCATGCAGAGCTGCTTGAAGAGCTGCGGCGACTGGGCGAGCGCATAGAAGGTGCCGGGCTGCAGCCGGATCGGGACCAGGAAGTCGCGCGCCCCTTCCGGTGTGCCCTTCGTCATCGAGGGCGTCCACACGTCGACGAAGCCCATGTCGTCCATCGCGCGGCGGATGCCCGCGATCACGGTGTGGCTGAGACGCAGGTTGCGCTGCATCCGGTCGCTGCGCATGTCGAGCCAGCGGTAGCGCAGGCGCAGCACGTCGTCGACGTCATCGCCGACCTGGAACGGCAGCGGCGTCGAGCGCGAGACGATGCGCAGCGCCTCGACCCGCACCTCGATCCCGCCCGTCGACAGGTTCGGGTTGACGGCCTCCGGCGCGCGGTTCACGACCTCGCCTTCGACCTGGACGACGAACTCGTTCCGGATCTCCTTCGCGACCTCGGGCGTGTTGACGACGAGCTGCACCTTGCCGCTGAAGTCGCGCAGGTCGATGAACACCAGGCCGCCGTGGTCGCGGCGCGTGTCCACCCAGCCAGCGAGCGTCACTCTCTTGCCGACGTCCGCCTCGCTCAGTGCTCCACAGGTCGTGTCGCGCCACGAGCTCATACGTCCGCCAGGTCGTCGATGTATCGGTCCTCGGTGCCGCGCTTGCGCACCTCGTACGTGCCGTCACTGCGCGCGATGATGATCGTCGCGGCGTTGCGGCGCTGGGCCTGGGTCAGCTGTCCCTTCATCGACCGGCCAGCGTAGTCCGTGTCGACCGAGCGGCCCGCAGCACGCCACTGCGCGATCGTCGGGAGCACGCCCTCGCGCAGCTCCGGCGACTCGAACGCGACGAAGACGTCGAGGCCGCGGGGCTCGGGCGCGACGCCTTCCCGCTCGACCGCGAGCAGCAGCCGTTCGAGGCCGGCGCCGAAGCCGATTCCCGGGACGTCGCCGCCGCCGACCTCCTTGACGAGCCCGTCGTACCGTCCGCCGCCGCAGATCGTCGAGTTGACGTTCTCGTCCGGGCCGACGAACTCGAACGTCGTCCGTGTGTAGTAGTCGAGCCCGCGCACGAGCGTCGGATCGAGGACGTACGCGACGCCGTACGCGTCGAGCAGCGACCTGACGGCATCGAAATGTTCGCGACACGCGTCGCAGAGCGACTCCCCGATCTTCGGCGCGGCCTCGAGCTCCGCGCGCAGCTTCTCGTTCTTGATGTCGAAGACCTGGAGCACGCTCGTCGCACGCTTGTGCGCGACCTCCTCGTCGACGAGCGCGGGATGCGCGTCGAGCCACTCGGCGAGCTGGGCCGCGTACTGGGGGCGGCAGTTCGCGTCGCCGATCGAGTTCAGGCGCAGCTCGTAGTCGGTGACGCCGAGCCGGCGCAGCAGTGCCGTATAGAACTGAAGGACCTCGGCGTCGATCGCGGGATCGGCCGAGCCGATCGCCTCGAGCGAGAGCTGCCAGTGCTCGCGGTAGCGACCGCGGCCCGGTCGTCCGTAGCGGTACATCGGCGCGATCGTGTACGCCTTCATCGGCTGCGGCTCCTGCGCGAGGCCGTGCTCGACGTACGCGCGCGCAATCGGCGCGGTGCCTTCCGGACGCAACGTCAGCGAGCGGTCGCTCCGGTCCTGGAACGTGTACATCTCCTTGTGCACGACGTCGGATGCCTCACCGGACGTGCGCTGGAAGAGCGCCGTGTCCTCGAAGCCCGGCGTCTGGATGCGCCCGTAGCCGTACAGCGCGGTCAGCTCCTCGATCGTGCGGATGACGTGCCACCACAGGTGGTCGTTCGGCAGGACGTCATGGGTCCCGCGCGGCGCCTGGAAAGCAGGGCTCATGAGCGAAGCTCGGCGAGGAACGGATTGCGGTCGAGCTCGCGGCCGAGCGTCGTCGTCGGCCCATGTCCGGGATAGACGACCGTCTCTCGGTCGTACCTCTCGGCGAGGGTGCGCACGGAGTCGAGCAGCGTGTCCCAGTCCGCGCCCGGGATGTCGACGCGGCCGACCGATCCGGCGAAGAGCAGGTCACCGCTGAACAGGTGGCCGGCCGTGTAGTACGCGATGTGTGCGGGCGAATGCCCTGGAATTGCGACGACGTCGAACTCGATCCCGGCGACCGCGACCGTCTCGCCGCCGTCGAGGACGTGGTCGGGTGTCCAGGGGCGGCCGGGGAACGCCGCCGGCGCGAAGTCGCGGAACTGCTCGAGCGTTTGGCGCTCGCCGGCCGGCATGTAGACGGGAGCGCCCGTCCCCTCGGCGAGGTCGGCGACGCCCCCCAGATGGTCGTAATGGCCGTGCGTGATCAGGATCGCCGCGCACGTCGCGCCCATGTGCGCGAGCCCGAGCCGCAGCTGCGCGGCGTCGGCGCCGGGATCGACGACCGCCGCCTCCACCGCCTCGCGCTCGCGGCGGACGACGTAGCAGTTGGTCTGGATCGGACCGAGCGGGTACGTGTCGACGACGAGTGTCACGTGGGCGAGTGTAATCGGCGGGTTCTGCGGGCACTCGTCGGGTCGTGCAGCACTGGAACGTCAAGGAGCTCACCGCGCCCGACGGATCGCGTTCCCCCGAGATCCTGCATTCGCAGGTGGGCGAATCGCGTGTCGTCGCGATCCACCTGCAGTCCGGCCAGGAGCTCGGCGACCACCAGGTGAAGGAGGCGGCGCTGCTCGTCGTCGTCGACGGCACCGTGCGCGTGGAGGCCGGCGACGAGTCGATCGACGCGGACGCGGGAACGGTGTTGCGGTTCGAGCCGGACGAGCGGCACTCCGTCGCCGCCGCCGGCGAAGCGCGCGTCCTGCTGGTGCTCGCACCGTGGCCCGGCGAGGGCCACTATCGCGGCGACGCTAGCGTTTCTTCTTCTGCGGCGTAACGTCGCCGGCCGCGATCCTCGCCTGGTAGCGCTTGTAGGCGAAGCGGTCGATGTAGTACGTGAACGGGATGAAGAGCAGTGTGTAGGCAACGGCCGGGATCAGCCCGGCGAGGTAACGGTTGCCCGACTTCCCGGACGAGAGCGCGAAGAGTGCGAACACCACCGCCCCGAGCATCCCGGCGCGCTTGAAGGCGCGACTCCACGACGGCTCCGGCGGCACGCGCGCCGACCGGCCGCGCCCGCTTCCCTTCGCCGGCTGTTTCGCCGTCGTGGCCTTCGCGCCGTTCGTGCGCTCCTTCTTCTCCTGCTCGAGCAGCTCGGGCGGCGCCTCGTCGAGCTCGTTCCCCTCGGCGTCGACGTAGACGAATTCGTATTCGTGCCGCTTCGCCTTCAGTTCGCGGCGCCGTTGCTTCCTGCTCGGCATGTGCTCAGGCTAGCTCCGACGCGGGCAGCGCGACCGGCCGCTCGCCGAGGTGGTACGCGAGATATCGCCAGTCCGGTGCGTCGAGGATCGCCAGATCGGCGCGATAGCCGGGCGCGATCCGGCCGATGCGGTCGGATCGCTGCAGCACGTGAGCCGCATTGACGGTGACCGCGGCCAGCGACTCGGCCGGCGAAAGCTTCAGCTGCGTCGCAGCGAGCGAGCAGACGAGCGGCAGGCTCTCGGTGAACGAGCTGCCCGGGTTGAAGTCGGTCGCGAGCGCGATTGCGGCGCCCGCGTCGACGAGCGCCCGCCCCGGCGGCATCGGCCGCCCGAGGAAGAGTGCGCTCGCGGGCAGCAGCACGCCGACGACGTCGCTTCCGGCGAGCGCGCGCACGCCCGCATCGCCGGTCGCCTCGAGGTGGTCGACGCTGCGCGCGCCCAGCTCGATCGCGAGCGGGATCGCGCCCTGCTCGGTGAACTGGTCGCCGTGCAGGCGCAGCGAGAGGCCCGCGTCCCTGCATGCGGTCAGGTAGCGGCGGGCCTGCGCCGCGTCGAACGCGCCACGTTCGAGGAAGACGTCCGCCGCCTCCGCGAGCTTTGCGGCCTCGGGCAACACCTCCGCCAGTGCGACGTCGAGGTACGCATCGGCGTCGCCGTCGAGCTCCGGCGGCACCGCGTGCGCGCCCAGCCAGGTCGGCACGCCTCCTGCGTCGCGGACGGCGCGCAAGGACGCGAGCTCGGTGTCGCGGTCGAGCCCGTACCCCGACTTGCCCTCGAAGGTCGTCGTGCCGTGCGAGCGCATCCAGGCCGCGTGCCTGCGCACGGCATCGCGGAGGCCGTCCTCGCCCGCGGCGCGCGTCGCGCGCACGGTCGACAGGATGCCGCCGCCCGCCGCGTGCAGCTCTTCGTACGACGCGCCGCCTGCGCGGAGCGAGAACTCCTCGACGCGGTCGCCGCCGAACGCCGGATGCGTGTGGCAGTCGACGAGCCCGGGAACCGCGCAGCGGCCGGCGAACGACCGTTCCTCGACGGCGGCGCCGAGCGGCTTCAGGTCGCGCATCCGCCCGACGTCGGCGATCGTTCCGGCGTCGACGAGAACGTAGGCGTCCTCGACGACGTCGACCGCGCCGAGCTCGGCGCCCCGCAGCGGCGCCCGCCGTCCCGCGGGCGACGCGACCTGCGCGAAGTCCCGCAGGAGCAGCACTAGCCGGGACTGCGCGGGATCTTCAGCCCGCCGCGCTCGGCGGCGTCGACCGCGTCGGCGTAGCCCGCGTCGACGTGGCGCATCACCCCCGTGCCCGGGTCGGTCGTCAGCACGCGCTCGAGCCGCTCCGCCGCCTCGTCGGTGCCGTCGGCCAACACGACCATCCCCGCGTGGATCGCGTTGCCGATGCCGACCCCTCCGCCATGGTGCACGCTCACCCACGTCGCGCCCGCCGCGACGTTGACGAGGGCATTGAGGATCGGCCAGTCGGCGATCGCATCCGAGCCGTCGCGCATCGCCTCCGTCTCGCGGTACGGCGATGCAACGGACCCGGCGTCGAGGTGATCACGCCCGATCACGACGGGCGCCGCGACGGCGCCGCTTCGCACGAGCTCGTTGATCGCCAACCCCGCCTTCGCGCGGTCGCCGTAGCCGAGCCAGCAGATCCGCGCGGGCAGCCCCTGGAAGGCGACGCGCTCCGGCGCCAGCTCGAGCCACCGCTGCAGGAGCGGGTCGTCGGGGAAGAGCTCGCGAAGCGCTGCGTCGATCGTGGCGATGTCGGCCGGGTCCCCGGACAGCGCTGCCCAGCGAAACGGCCCGATGCCGCGACAGAAGAGCGGCCGGATATAGGCCGGGACGAAGCCCGGGTATGAGAAGGCCTCGCTTACGCCGCCGTCTCGGGCCTCACCTCGCAAGTTGTTGCCATAATCGAAAACATAGGCGCCGCGCCGGACGTACTCGAGCATCCCTTCGACGTGCGCGACGATCGACTCGCGCGCACGCACGAGGTACTCGTCCGGATCAGATGTCCGCAACGCGGCTGCATCGTCGACCGACAGACCGCGCGGCACGTAGCCGGTCAACGGATCGTGCGCCGCGGTCTGGTCGGTGACGAGATCGAAGTGCTCTCCGCGCGACGCGAGCTCCGGCACGAGCTCCGCCGCGTTGCCGAGCAACCCGACCGACAACGGCCGGCGCTCGGCTGCCGCGGCGCGAACACGTGCGAGCGCGTCGTCGAGCGAGTCGGCCGCCTCGTCGAGGTAACGCGTCTCGAGCCGCCGCTCGATGCGCGAGGGATCGACCTCGATGCAGAGGATCGCCGCGCCCGCCATCGTCCCGGCGAGCGGCTGCGCGCCGCCCATGCCGCCGAGCCCCGCAGTGAGAATCGTGCGACCGCGCAGGTCGGGCGAGCCGAAGTGCACCTCCCCCGCCGCCGCAAAGGTCTGGTACGTCCCCTGCAGGATTCCCTGCGACGCGATGTAGATCCAGGAGCCCGCCGTCATCTGACCGAACATCGTCAGGCCCTCCGCCTCGAGCCGGCGGAACTCGTCCCACGTCGCCCACTTCGGGACGAGCAGCGAGTTCGCGATCAGGACGCGCGGCGCATCGACGTGCGTGGTGAAGATCCCGACCGGCTTGCCAGATTGGACGAGCAGGGTCTCGTCCGCGCCGAGCTCGAGCAATGCGCCGACGATCGCGCGCAGCGCCTCGTGGTTGCGTGCCGCCTTGCCGGAGCCGCCGTAGACGACGAGATCCTCGGGACGCTCGGCGACGTCGGGGTCGAGGTTGTTGAGCAGCATGCGCAGCGGCGCCTCGGTCGACCACTGGCGCGCGTTCAGCTCGCTGCCGCGCGGTGCGTGCACGTTCGAGAGGTCGCCGACGAGCGCCTCGACCCGCTGCGCGAGCGACGCCGTCACGCTCACGCGAGCTCCCCCACGGCCCCTTCGACGGCCGCGATCAGCGAGCCGTCGCGGATCGCCGAAGCGACCACTTCGATGTCGGAGCCGAGCGGCCGGTCTTCGCGCAGGCGCGGCGACAACTCGCGCACGGCTGCGCGCGCGGCGCGCACCCCCGCGCCCGGCTCGAGCGGCGCATGGAACTCGACGCCCTGGGCGCCGGCGAGCAGCTCGATGGCGAGCGCCCGCTCCACGTTCGCGAGCACCTGCCATGCCTTCAGCCCGGACGTGTTGCCCATCGACACATGATCCTCCTGACCCGCGCTCGTCGGGATCGAGTCCACCGACGCCGGATGCGCAAGCACCTTGTTCTCGGAGACGAGCGACGCCGCCACGTACTGCGGGATCATGAAGCCGCTGTTCAGCCCGCCGTCGACGACGAGGAACGGCGGCAGCCCGTCGGAGAGGTTCGGGTTGACGAGTCGCTCGATGCGCCGCTCCGAGATGTTCGCGAGCTCCGCGACCGCCATCGCGAGCCCGTCCAACGCGAATGCAAGCGGCTGCCCGTGGAAGTTGCCGTTCGAGACGAGCGACTCGTCGTCGACGAGCACGAGCGGGTTGTCCGTCGCCGCGTTCAGCTCGACTGACACCGTGTACTCCGCGTAATCCAGCAGGTCTCGCGACGCACCGTGCACCTGTGGGGCGCAGCGGAGCGAGTACGCGTCCTGCACCTTGTCGCACCAGCGGTGCGCCTCGTTGATCGCCGATCCCTCGAGCAAGCGCAGGACGTTTGCCGCCGAATCGCCCTGACCGCGGAGCGGCCGCAGCGCGTGGATCTGGGGCAGGAACGAGGTGCGGGAGCCCTGCAGCGCCTCGAGCGACATCGCACACGCGATGTCGGCGACGCGTGTGAGCCGGCGCGCACGCACGAGGCCGAGCGCAAGGAACGACGCCATGAACTGCGTGCCGTTGATCAGCGAAAGACCTTCCTTCGCAGCGAGCCGCAACGGCTCGAGCCCGACACGCGCGAGCGCGTCGGCGCCCGAGAGGCGCTCGCCGTCGACGAATGCCTCGCCCTCTCCCACGAGCGGCAGCGCGAGGTGCGCGAGCGGCGCGAGATCGCCCGATGCGCCGACCGAGCCGCGCGACGGCACCACCGGGACGATCCCCCGATCGAGACAGGCCAGGAGGAGCTCGACGGTCTCGACTCGCGCGCCCGAGTTGCCCTTCGCGAGCGTGTTCGCACGCAGGAGCATCGCCGAGCGCACGATCTCGTCCGGATAGAGGTCGCCGACGCCGCAGGCGTGCGAACGGAGCAACCGCAGCTGCAGCTCCTCGGTCAGCTCCTCCGGGATCGACGTGTTGACGAAGCGGCCGAAGCCGGTGTTGATGCCGTACGTGTGCTCGCTCGTGCCGTGCGCTGCGTGTTCGACGAGCTCACGCGCGCCGCGCATCTTCTCGCGGGCCGCGTCCGAGAGCGCCGCCGGCGCTCGTCCGACGGCGACCGACCAGACGTCCGCAACCGTCAAGTCATCGCCGGTGAGGCCGATCGCGCTGGTCTCCAGAGCCATCGACTCAGTCTTGCAGCAGCCGCAGCTCCAGGAGCCGCGACGCGTCGAAGCCGTCGATGCGCAACGCCGAGCCGGCTGCGGCTGCCGCCGCGCCCGCCGGCATCAAGCCGACGAGCTCCGAGCGCTCGACCTCGACTCCGCGGGCCTGCGCCTCGCGCTCGACCGCGGCGACGATCTCGTGCAGCGCGGAGGCCTCCCAGTCCTCGACATTCATGCTCACCTGCGCCTTGCCCGCCCGCGGCAGCTCGAGGCCGAGCGCGCGCACGCCGGGAAAGCCGCCGCCGCGCTCGCGGACGACGGCCGCGATCTCGCGTGCGATCTCGAGCGACGCGCCGGCGAGGTCGACGTTGAACGCGATCAGCGGCCGTCGCGCGCCGACGATGACGCCGCCGGCGGCTTCATGGAGCAGTGCCGGGCCGAAGTCCGGCGCGATCTCGCCCCCGTCGATCCGCGCCTGGAGCCCGGCGGTCCCGCCACGGCGGAAGAACGCCGGTCCGCGTCCGCCTCCGACCTCCGCATAGAGAAAGACGGGCAGGGCGAGCTCGTCGCCCACGCGCCGTGCGAGCGATCGCGCAACCGCGCGCGCACGCTCCATGTCGTCGGGGTGGATCGGCACGACCGGCACGACGTCGGCGGCGCCGATGCGCGGGTGCACGCCTTCATGCCGGCGGAGGTCGATTCGCTCACGCGCGCAGGCGATGCCGGCGAGTAGCGCTTCGACCAGCGCGGAATCGTCGCCGACGAGCGTGAACACCGACCTGTTGTGGTCCTCGTCGCTGTGGACATCGAGCAGTCTCGCGCGCGAGGCGAGCGCGCGCGCGAGCGCGTCGATCACGCCGCGGTCGCGACCCTCCGAGAAATTGGGAACAGCCTCAAGCGGCAGAGCGAAGGACACGGCTGCATTCTTCGCAGATCTGCGGCGGCACGAGGCCGAGACGCATTCCGAGGTAGAACGTCTTGCAGCCGATGCAGAGGCCGAAACCGGCTTCGAGCGAGGCGAAGACCGCGATCACGCCCAGCAGCACCGAGGCCGCGAGGTGGGAGCCGACGACGTACCAGACGAGCGTCGCTGTGACCGTGAAGACGGCGCCGATCGTCTGAGCGAACCGCTTCGCCGGCCCGGGCGAGTAGCGGGCGCGCACCGAGAGCCGCGGCGTGACGACGCGCGTCGCGACGAGGCCGAGCGGCGACAGCGTCGGCCCGGTCAGCGCGCGCGCGACGAAGCCGTACGCGATCACGGGGAGCAGCCAGCCCTGCTGGAATGCGACCGCCACGACGGCGAGCACTGCGACGACCGCCGCGACGGTGCGCGCTGACGTCTCGTTGACCGGATTCGGGAAGGAGAAGAGCGAGCGCATGACGACCCGAAAATCAGCGTATCGGTCGCTTGCATCTCTGCAGCGCGACACTGCCCGCTGTCGAGCATGTGTCGAGGCGGGCTTCCCGCTCGAGTCGTTCCCGGTGCGTGCGCCGCTGGCAGAGCAGTCCGCCTACATGTACGGACAGGCGCCGGGGATCGTCGAGGGCGAGGAGCGGCTGCCGTGGCGCGGCCGCGCCGGTCAGACGCTGCGGCGCTGGCTCGAGCTGGACGAGGAGACGTTCTACGCGACCTTCTATTGCGCGTCGGTCACGCGCTGCTACCCGGGCCGCGCCGCATCGGGCCGAGGCGATCGCACGCCGACGCCGCGCGAGCAGGATCTGTGCCAGTTCTGGCGCGCGTGGGAGCTCGAGCTGCTGCGGCCCAAGCTGATCGTCACCGTCGGCGGCCTTGCCCTCAAGCGGCTGCTCGGCCGGTCGCAGCTGACGGACTGCATCGGCTGCGTCTTCGAGCACGACGGCGTTCCCGTTGTCCCGTTACCCCACCCCTCGGGCGCAAGCAGCTGGCCGAACGTGCCCGCGAATCGCGCCAAGCTCGACGCCGCGCTCGCACTCGTCAGGACCGAGCTGGCACGGCTCTGAACCAGCCGCGCTCGCGCTCGATCCAGCAGTCGAATCGCCAGCCGCCGTCGGCGAGGGCGGCTACGAGCTCGTCCTCGTCCGCGAAGACGCGCATTGCGAAGGCGTGCGATTCACCGCCGTCGTAGAAGACCTCGCCGTGGACGACGCCGTCCTCGATGCCGTCGATGCGCAAGGTCTCGGACTCCGGCGGCTGCCAGGCGACCGGCAGCGTCTCGACGACGAGGAGATCGGAATGCCGCGCGGCCGTTTCGAGAAAGAGGCGGCGCTGCTCGTCCTCGACGGTGAAGAGATTGCTGAGGAGCAAGACGGCATCGAACGCCCTGCCGAGGTCGAGCGTCTCGATGCGCGCACATACGGTCTCGGCGTCGCGCACGTGCTCGAGCATCTCGGGCGACTCGTCGACCGCGACCACGTCGTAGCCGAGACGAACGAGCTGCCGCGTGACACGCCCGACACCGCTGCCGAGCTCGAGCAGAGACGCCGGCGGCCGCACCGCGGCTGCTACGAGGTCGCCCTCGCCGCGCTCCGGCAGTCGGAGATAGACCTCGACCGGGCTCCCATCCGGGGCGACGCTCATCCGAACACCGCCGATAGCCTGACAGCTGTGAGTGCCGTCCCCTACCGGGCGACGTTCGTGCGCCTGCTCGCCTTCCTACGGCCCTACCGGGTCGGGCTGATCGTCTCGATCCTGCTCGCGGTCGGCTCCCAGGCGGCGCAGATCGCGCTCGTCTGGGTGACGGGACGCGACGCGATCGACCGCTCGCTGCTCCAGCACGACACCCATCGCCTCGAGTGGACCGTCGTCGCGATCGTCGGCCTCGGCGTCGTTCGCGCCGTGCTGATGGCCGGTCGCCGCCTCCTCTCCGGCCAGATCGCGCTCGACGTCGAGATGGACATGCGCAGCGGCC
>JAICWC010000172.1 GCA_025934995.1 Thermoleophilia bacterium
ATACCGATCAGATAGACCGCGCGGAACTCGAGGCCCTTCGCGTTGTGCAGCGTCATCAACGTCACGAGCGAGCCTTCGCCGCGGATCGCGTCCTGATCGGAATAGAGCGACACCTCCTGCAGGAACGCGCTCAGCGACGGCTCGGCCGCCGTCTCGAGCCATTCGCGCGCGAGCGCCACGAGCTCCTGCAGGTTCTCGATGCGCCCCTGCGCCTCGATCGTCCGCTCGGCCTCGAGCGACTCGAGATAGCCGCTGCGCTCGAGCACCGCCTCGATCAACTCGGCGACGTTCAACTCCTCCGCCGCGCTCATCAGCGACTGGACGACAGTACGGAAGCTGGAGACCGCCTTCGCAGGCGCGGTGCCGACGCCTGCCGCGCTGCAGCGGTCCATCGCCTCCCACAGCGTCATCTCCGCGTCGTCGGCGAACGACATCAGCTTCGCGAGCGTCGAGTCGCCGATGCCCCGCCGCGGACGATTCGCGATCCGGAGCAGCGACACGGCGTCGTAAGGGTTGTCGATCACCTGGAGGTACGCGACGAGATCCTTGATCTCCGCGCGCTCGTAGAAGCGCGGGCCGCCGATCACCTGATACGCGACGCCCTGCCGAACGAGCACGTCCTCGAGCACACGCGACTGCGCGTTCGTGCGATAGAAGACGGCGATCTCGTTGCCGTTGAAGCCCTGGTCGACGAGCATCGCGATCTCGGCCGCGACGTAGCGCGCCTCCGCGTGCTCGTCCTCCACCTCGATCACGCGCACGGGATCGCCTTCGCCGAGCTCGGACCAGAGGTTCTTCGGCTTGCGGTCGCGGTTGTTCTCGATGATCCCGTTCGCGGCCTCGAGGATGTTGTTCGTCGAGCGGTAGTTCTGCTCGAGCGCGATCGTCTTCGCGCCGGCGAAGTCCTTTTCGAACTCGAGGACGTTGCGGATGTCAGCGCCGCGGAACGCGTAGATCGACTGATCCGGATCGCCGACCGCAAAGATGTTGCCGTGCTCATGCGCGAGCAGCTGCAGGAGCCGGTACTGCGCGTGGTTCGTGTCCTGGTACTCGTCGACGAGCACGTAGCGGAACGACTTCTGCCACTTCTCGAGCGCCTCGGGGAAGCGCTCGAGCACGTCGACGGTGAGATAGAGCATGTCGTCGAAGTCGACGGCATTCGAGCCGAACAGCCGCCGCTGGTACAGCTCGTACACGTCGGCCACCGTCTGGTCGTAGAAGCTCGCGACGCGACTCTTGTACTCCTCCGGGCCGATCAACTGGTTCTTCGCATTCGAGATCTGCGAATGGATGCCGCGCGGCGTGAACCGCTTGGGGTCGCGGTCGAGCTCTTCGAGGCACTGCTTGACGAGCCGGTTCTGGTCGGCGGAGTCGTAGATCGTGAAGTTCGAGCGGTAGCCGAGACGCGGCGCCTCACGGCGCAGGATGCGCCCGCAGGCGGCGTGGAACGTCATCACCCAGGACGCGCGCGCGGGCGGACCGACGAGATCGACGAGCCGTTCGCGCATCTCCCCCGCCGCCTTGTTCGTGAACGTGATCGCAAGGATCTCGGGCGGCCTCACCCCCACCGCGTTGAGCAGGTGCGCGATGCGCCGCGTCAGCACGCGTGTCTTCCCGGAGCCGGCGCCGGCGATCACGAGCACCGGCCCTTCGGTCGTCAAAACGGCCTCGCGCTGCGCCGGATTCAGGTCTTCCAGGTACGTCTCCGGCGTCGTCGCGGCCACGTTCCCACGGTATCTAGGGTGGAAGCCGATGCGCGCAGGACGCGGCCGGGAGCCGCAGCGGGACATGTCGGCGGAGGACGTGGTGGCGATCGTCCGGCGCCTGCAGCGCGCCGGCCTCGCCGTGTGGCTCGACGGCGGCTGGGGTGTCGACGCCCTCGTCCGGCGCCAGACGCGGCCGCACGACGACCTCGACATCGTCGTCCGGCTCGAGGACGTCCCCGCCGTCGAGCGCGAGCTGGCAGCGCTCGGCTACGAACGTGCCGGCGGCGGCGCGCGGGCTGGAAGCGTCGGCGGCAAAGCCGCCGGCGCCCGGCCAGACGACGGCGCGCCTGCGGCGCGCCGGGGGAGCTTCGAAAGCGTCGACGCAGAAGGGCGACAGGTCGACGTCCATCCGATCGCGCGAGACGGTGCGTACGTCAACCGCGACGGAACGATCTGGCACTACCCGCCGCGCGGACTGCGCGGCAAGGGCGCCGTCGCCGGCCACGGGGTCGACTGCCTGACCGCCGAAGTGCAGGTGATCTGCCACGCCGGCTACGAGCTCGACGAGGACGACCTGCACGACCTGTGGCTGTTGCGACCGGCACCAGACGTCCTCGAGGCGTTCGAGGCCCGCGGCGAGCCGCAGCCGCTTGCGGGCGGCACCGGACGCGCCTGGCGCGTCGGCGACCTCGTGCTCAAGCCGCTCGACGCGGACGTGGCGTGGCAGCACGAAGTGCTCGCGAACGTCGAGGAGAACGGATTCCGCGTCGAGCGTCCGCGCCCGGAGGTGGTCGACGGCTGGACGGCGTGGACGTACGTCGAAGGACGCCACGAGCGGGGCCGCTGGCGCGAGATCATCACGGCCGGCGAGCGTTTCCACGCCGCGCTGCCGGCTGCGCGCCCTCCGGCACGCGGCGACAACGCCTGGGACATCGGTGACCGCGTCGCCTGGGGCGAGCTGCCGTATCCGGCGGTCGACGAGCTGCTCGCTGCGCTCGAACCGGTCGACGACGCACCGCGGCTGATGCACGGCGACCTGACGGGCAACGTGCTCTTCCACGAGTCGCTGCCGCCCGCGATCATCGACTTCGCGCCGTACTACCGCCCGCCGGAGTACGCGAGCGCGATCGTCGTCGCGGACGCGCTCTGCTGGGAGGGAGCGCCGGCCGAGCTCGCGGATGCGGTCGGCCGGCAGTACCTCCTGCGGGCGTTGATCTACCGTGCGGTGACGAGCTTCGAGTTCGGCGGCGACGCCGCGCGCGAGCTCGAGGTTGCGTTCTCTCTCGCTGCCTGAAACGGCGCGCGGTCGAAGATGAACCGACTGCGCACGATCTTCCCGTTCTCGACCGTGTAGCGCTCCGCCCCCGGTGCGCTCGCCACCGGGATCGTCCTCGCGTCGTACATGACGACGGCCGTTTCGTCGTCGCCGTACGCCGCAATGAGTTCCGCCTGCTCGAGAATCTGCACGAACGGGCCCATGAAGTCGCGGTAGGCCGTTGCGCCTTCGATGCGTCCGGGCGGCGCATCGCACACGATGTCGTCGGCCACGTACGTCATCGCACGCTCGAAGTCCTTGTTCGTCCACGCCTGGTAGTACGCGAGCGCGACGTCCAGTGCAGTGCCGCTCACGACATCTCGCCCGTCGTCCACGGATCGACGCCGGGATCGCCGCCGGCGGCGACGGTTGCGAGCCGCTCGAAGTAATGGTCCCAGCCGTAGCCGTGCGAGCCGGCGGACTCGGCACTCGACAATCCGGTGTGTCTGAAGTGGAGCAGCGTTCCCGCGCCCTTCGGCTCCAGCTCGAACTCGATCGTCGAGGATCCGGGCGGCACGCTGTCAGCGCTGCCGCCGGTCTCCCAGCCCCACGTGTAGACGAGCTTGTGCGGCGCATCGATCTCGACGAACTCGCCCCGCGCCGTG
>JAICWC010000009.1 GCA_025934995.1 Thermoleophilia bacterium
ACGCCTCGTCGGGCAGCGTCATCTGCGGCGCGACGGTGACGGAGTCGCCCGTGTGCGTGCCCATCGGGTCGAGGTTCTCGATCGAGCAGACGATGACGACGTTGTCGATCCGGTCGCGGACGTCCGCGAGCTCGAAAGCGTCCCAACCGCGCACGGATTCCTCGACGAGCACCTGGTGGATGGGCGACTCGCGCAACCCGATCTCGACGCGCTCCCGCAGCTCGTCCGGCGTCGCGGCGAAGCCGCCGCCGTGGCCGCCGAGCGTGAAGGCCGGCCGAACGACCGCCGGGACGGGCGCGTCGTCGATCTGATCGAGCGCCGTCACGACCGTCGAGTGCGGGACCTTCAACCCGCACGACTCGACCGCCTGCTTGAACAGCAGCCGGTCCTCTGCGCGCTGGATCGCGTCGAGCCGGGCGCCGATCAGCTCGATGCCGAGCTCTTCGAGGATCCCCGACTCCGCGAGCTCGCGCGCGAGATTGAGCGCCGTCCCACCGCCCATCGTCGCCAACACCGCGTCAGGGCGCTCCCGACGCAGCACGTCCGCGACACCGTCGACGTCGAGCGGCTCGAGATACGTGCGGTCGGCGAATCCCGGGTCGGTCATGATCGTCGCCGGGTTCGAGTTGACGACGATCGTGCGATAGCCGTCCTCGCGCAGCACCTTCAGCGCCTGGCAGCCGGCGTAGTCGAACTCGGCCGCCTGTCCGATGACGATCGGGCCGGAGCCGAGGATGCAGATCGTCTCGATGTCAGTGCGCTTCGGCAAGTTCCTCCACCCACTGGTCGATGAGCGAATACGCGTCGTGCGGTCCCGGCCCCGCTTCGGGATGGAACTGGATCGAGCGCGCGTGCAGATCCGGAAACATCAGCCCCTCGACCGTCTCGTCGTAGAGCGAGTGATGCGACGTCTCGCCCGCGTCGGCTGCCTGCACCGCGAAGCCGTGATTCTGGCTCGTCACGAGCACGCGACCGCTCGCGCGCTCGAGCACCGGGTGGTTGATGCCGCGGTGGCCGAACGGGAGCTTGAAGGTCTCGTGGTCGGTCGCCTGCGCGAGGAGCTGATGGCCGAGGCAGATGCCGAAGACGTTCGTGCGCCCGAGCAGGGCACGCACCGTGGCGGTCTCTGTCGCGAGCGGCGACGGGTCGCCCGGGCCCGGCGAGAGCAGTACCCCGTCGTACGACGCGAGCGTGTCCGCGTCGACGTCGTGCGGGTAGACGGCCACCTGCGCGCCCGCATGCGCGAGCCGACGCAGGACCGACCGCTTGACGCCGTAGTCGACGACCGCGACGCGCACCCGCCCGTCGGTCGTGTGCTCGTACGGCTCCTTCGCAGAGACGCCGGCGACGAGAGCACGCCCGGCCATGGCCGGTTGGCCGGCGGCGGTCGCGACGGCCTCCTCGACCGTTGTCTGCGCGTCGGTGACGACGCACGCCTGCATCGCGCCGCGCTCGCGCAGGTGCAGGACGAGCGAGCGGGTGTCGATGCCCGTGAGCGCGACGACGCCGTGCTCGTGCAGCCAGTCGGTCCACGCCGGCCCGCGCACCTCGCGCATCAGCACCGCGCGTGCCTGCGCCTTGCGCGACTCCGAGCGTGTGTCGGCGACGCCGTAGTTGCCGACCATCGGCGCCGTGAAGCAGATCACCTGCTCCGCGAAGCTCGGATCGGTGACCGCCTCCTGGTAGCCCGACATGCCGGTGGTGAAGACCGCCTCCCCGCAGGCGAAGCCGTCGCCGCCGACCGAGTCGCCGTGCCAGACGCTGCCGTCGGCGAGTGCGACGAATCCGCTCACGCCTGAAATGCGACCGCTCCGTTCGCGATCGTCAACACGACGCGGCCCCGCACCGTCTCGCCGAGGAGCCACGAGTTCATCGACTTCGACTTGAAGCTCTCCCCCACGGTCCAGGTCCGATCGAGGTCGAGGAGGACGAGGTTGGCGCGTGCGCCGGTTGCGACGCGCGGCCGCTCGATCCCGAAGACGCGCGCGGGGCCGGCCGACATCCGCTCGAGCAGCGTCTCGAGCGTCAGCAATCCGGGCTGGACGAGGTGCGTGTACAGCGCTGCGAACGCCGTCTCGAGGCCGGTGACGCCGTTCGGCGCCGCTTCGAACGGCACCTCTTTCTCATGTCGCGCGTGCGGCGCATGATCCGTCGCGATGCACTCGATCGTCCCGTCGCGCAGCGCATCGAGCAGCGCGATGCGGTCGCGCTCCTCGCGGAGCGGCGGGCTCATCTTCAGGTTCGGGTCGAGGCTGCGCACGGCGTCGTCGGTCAGGACGAGGTGGTGCGGCGTCACCTCGCCGGACGCGCGGGCCCCGGCGTCCCGCGAGCGCCGCAGCGCGGCGACCGATTCCGCCGCCGACAAGTGCATCACGTGGAGCGGCTGTCCTTCGGCCGCCGCGAGCGAGAGATCGCGCTCGACCATCACCGACTCCGCAACCGACGGGTAGCCGCCGAGGCCGAGCTCCCCGGAGACGCGGCCCAGGTGCATGTGCGAGCCACGCGAGAGCGACGGGTCCTCGCAGTGGAGCGCGATCGGGCGGCCGGCCACGGCCGCGTATTGCAGCGCTCGCTGCAGCAGCCCGGCCGACACGACCGGCACGCCGTCGTCGGTGAACGCCGCCGCGCCCGCATCGGCCAGCTCGGCCATCTCGGTCAGCTCCTGTCCCGACTGGCCGCGCGAGATCGCGGCCATGAAGCCGACGGGGATCTCCGCCTCGCGGCGCGCCGTCTCGGCGAGCGACTGCAGCGTCGCGGCGGAGTCGACGACGGGATCGGTGTTCGGAATGCCGAGGATCGCGCAGTAGCCGCCCGCAGCCGCCGCAGCCGTGCCCGTGGCGACGGTCTCCTCGTCCTCGCGACCCGGCGTGCGGAGGTGGACGTGCGGGTCGACGAACGCCGGCGCGAGCACGAGACCCGTCCCGTCGATCACCCGGTGCTCGTTCGTGTCGACGCTCTCGCCCATCTGCGCGATGACGCCGCGGTCGACGCGCACGTCGAGCGTCCCGTCGATGCCTTCGACAGGATCGACGACGCGCGCGCCGCGCACGACGACATTCGCTCCCGGGCTTTCCTTCATCCAGAGCATCAGGCCACCTCCGCCGCGGCGAGCGCCCGTACGCCGACGGGGCCGCCGACGAGCAGGTCGTAGAGGACTGCCATGCGCACCACGAGGCCGCTGCGGACCTGCCTCTCGACGAGCGCGTCGCCGCTGTCGGCGACGCGCGGGTCGATCTCGACACCGCGATTCATCGGGCCGGGATGCATGACCTTCTGACCGGCGCGCAGGCGCTCGGGCGTGATTCCCCAACGTGCGGTGTACTCACGCAGGCTCGGAACGAAGTTCGCGCCGGCCTGCATGCGTTCGTTCTGCATGCGCAGGACATAGACGACGTCGGCGTCGCGGATCGCGTTGATGTCCGTGGTCGACTCCCCCAGTCCCTGCGGCAGCAGCGCCGGCGGGCCGACGAGGGTGCAGCGCATGTTCATGAGCGCGAACGCCTGGACGAGCGAGCGTGCGACACGTGAGTGCAGGACGTCCCCGACGATCGCGACGTGCAGCCCGTCGAGCCGCCCGAGCTCCTGCTGAAGCGTGTAGAGGTCGAGCAGGGCCTGGGTTGGGTGCTGATGCTTGCCGTCGCCCGCATTGACGACGTGCGCGTCCGCGATGCGCGCGACGAAGTGCGCAGCGCCGACCTGCGGATGGCGGATGACGATCACGTCGGGGTCGTAGGCGCCGAGCGTGAGCGCGGTGTCCTTCAGCGATTCGCCCTTGTCGACCGACGAGCCGACGGACTTGATCGTCAAGGTGTCCGCCGAGAGCCGTTTTGCGGCGAGCTCGAAGCTCGACGACGTGCGCGTGGACGACTCGTAGAAGAGGTTGACGATGAGACGCCCCTTGAGCGTCGGCAGCTTCTTCACCTCGCGCTCGAGCGACGACGCGAACGTGCGCGCGGTGCCGAGGACGCGCTCGACGTCGTCGCGGGTGAGGTCGGCGATCGAGAGCAGATGGCGACGGCCGGTCGACTCCGGCGGCCGCAGATCGTCTTTCACGAGTCGTATCGACGTGCTCATCGGGTCTCTTCCTCCGCGTTCGGGACGAGCAGGATCTGGTCGACCTCGTCGACCTCGAGCAGCTGCACCTGGATGCGCTCGGCGCGCGACGTGGGCAGGTTCTTGCCGACGTAATCCGGGCGGATCGGCAGTTCGCGATGGCCGCGGTCGACGATCACCGCAAGCTGGACGCGCGCCGGGCGGCCGTAGTCGAAAAGCGCCTCGATCGCGGCGCGGATCGTCCGTCCCGTGTAGAGAACGTCGTCGACGAGCACGACCGTGCGGCCTTCGAGCGGGAACCCGAGCTGTGTGTCGCGGACGACGGGCTGCGCGTGGCGCGGCGCTTCGCCGCTGCGGACGGCGACGTCGTCGCGGTAGAACGTGATGTCCACTGCGCCGAGCGCAGGGGCCTCGCCGGCGCGCTCCTCGATCAGCCGGGCGAGCCGCTGCGCGAGCGGGACGCCGCGCGTCTGGATGCCGACGAGCGCGACCCGGTCGAGCTCCGGGTTCGCCTCGATGATCTCGTGGGCGATCCGGGAAAGGGTGCGGCCGAGCGCGTCCGCGTCGAGAACTACCTTGCCCTGAACCGGGCTGGGGACGTGCGTCGTCATTCGACTCCTTTCCGGCCTCGCTGGACCGGGTTAAAGGGGCTCGTGCTGCGGGGACTCTAGCGCGTTCGGTCGGACGGACTAGGGAAGCTGCCAGAACTCGTCCGTGAGGCCGAGCCGTTCGAGGATCGCGGCGTTCTGCTCGCGCGTGTGCGGGCGCCAGTCCGGCGCGAGCCGGTCGTCCCACCAGGCGAAGGCGAGCTCGGCGAGCTTCGTGACCGGGATGATCGCGCCGCCGTCCCGCCAGCGCCGTGCGTGCTCTTCCGACCGGAAGAGGTTCATCGTGCTTCAGGTGAAGACGATGTCCGTCCACCAGTCGCGCGCGGGCACGAGACACTGGAAGACGAGCGACTCGTCGTCCGGCCGCTCGTCGCGCACCTCGACCGCGAGCGGCTCCCCACAGTCGGGGCACGAGGTCTCGATCCGGCCGTCGGCATGCAAGGCCGCACAGATCCCGAACGCATCCCAGGCGCAGTTCGCGTACCACCAGCGCCCGCGCGCGTGGACGCGGTAGGAGGTCGGCACCGCCGAGAACGGATTCGCCATCCGGAGCTCGTTGGTGACGGGGTCGAGGACGAGCGCATGCGCGTCGTGCAGGCGACGCCATGCCGCGAGCACGTCCTCCGGATCGCCCACCTCGCCGGGGGCCGGCGCCCGTCCCAGCTCGACGAACCGCTGGTACGTACGATTGCGAATCGCGATGTCCGCGGCCTCCATGCTCGAACGCTACGCCGATCTGATCGTCTCGGTCGGCGCCAATGTCCAGCCCGACCAGGTGGTCGCGATCGACGCGTCGCCTGAGGCGGCGCCGCTCGTGCATGCGATCGCGCGGCTGGCGTACAAGCGGGGTGCCCGCTACGTCGACGTCGGCTACTTCGACGGGACCGTGAAGCGGATCCGGGCCGAGCACGCGCGCGAGGAGACGCTCGACTGGGCGCCGCCGTGGATCGGCCGACGGCTCCTCGACCTCGGCGAGCTCGACGCGGCGCGCATCGTGCTGACGCCGCTCCTGCCGCCGGCGCTGCTCCAGGGCGTCGATCCCGCGCGCGCCGGCAGGGATCGCCTGCCGAGCGTGCCCGAGTTGTTCAAGGTGATCGACGACCGCTCGGTGGCGTGGACGATCTCGCCGTACCCCCTCGCCGGTTGGGCGCGCACCGTCTATCCCGACGTCGACGAGAGCGAAGCGGTCGATCTCCTGTGGCAGGACGTGATCCACGTTTGCCGGCTCGACGAGCCGGATCCCGCCGCGGCGTGGGTCGCGCGCATCGACGAGATCTGGCAGAGAGCGCAGAAGCTCGACGAGCTCGACCTCGATGCACTGCATTTCGAAGGTCCAGGGACCGACCTCACCGTCGGCCTCCTGCCGAGCTCCCGCTTCGCAAAGGAGGGCGGCGCCGCGCACACGCGGACGGGTGTCCGCCACATGCCGAACCTGCCGACGGAAGAGATGTACACCACCCCGGATCCCGAGCGCACCGAAGGCGTCGTCGCCGCCACGAAGCCCCTGGACGTCTCCGGCTCCCTCGTCGACGGCCTGCGTCTCCGCTTCGAGGGAGGCCGCGTCGTCGAGATCGAGGCGGACACGAACGCCGACGCGCTGCGCGCGCGCGTCGCGACCGACGAAGGCGCGTCGCGGCTCGGCGAAGTGGCGCTCGTCGACCGCGAGTCGCGCATCGGCAAGCTCGGTCGAGTCTTCTTCAACACACTGCTCGACGAGAACGCCGCGAGTCATCTCGCGCTCGGCGACGCATACGCGGTGCCGATCGCCGACCCCGCGGACCTGCCCCGCATCAACGAGAGCGCGATCCACGTCGACTTCATGATCGGCAGCGACGCCGTGACCGTCACCGGCCGCACGAAGGACGGCCGTGACGTGACGGTCATGCGTGACGGTGCCTGGCAGATCTGACGAGCTCTACGCCGGCAGCGCCGAGCACTACGCGCGCGGACGCATGCCGTACCCGCAGTCGCTGCCGGACCTGCTCGAGCTCGACGGCCGTGAGCGGCTTCTCGACGTCGGCTGCGGCCCCGGCTCGCTGACCAACCTGCTCGCGCCCCACGTTTCGGAGGCGGTGGGGATCGACGCGAGCGCCGAGATGGTCGACGTGGCGGCGCGCGGCGCCCCGCCGAATGCGCTGTTCCTCCGCCTGCGTGCGGAAGAGCTGCCGGGCAGCCTCGGCCGCTTCGACATCGTCACGCTCGCGCAGTCGTTCCACTGGTTCGAGACGGAAGAGGTCGCACGGACGCTGCACGCGATGCTCGCTCCGGACGGCCGGCTCGCGCACGTGGGCGCAACGACGCACGAGGGCGAGGGGAACGTGCCGCGCGACGAGATCGCCGGGCTCATCGAGCGCTGGCTCGGGCCGGATCCACGGATCAAGACCGGCGACCACCGCGTGATCTTCGACCGCGTCGGCTTTCGAAACCGGCGCGCGCTCGACGTCGCCCGTGACGAGATCATCGAGCGCAGCGAGGACGACATCGTCTCCTCCGTCTTCTCGTTGTCCTATGCGGCGCCGCATCTGTTCGGCGAGCGCGTCCACGACTTCGAGCGCGAGTTGCGCGCGCTCCTCCGCGGCGGCGGGCCGTATTACGAACGGCCGCGCTTCATCACGCTGACGATCTGGGACCGGTAGAGCGCGGCCCATTGCCCCGCGTCGAGATCCCTGCCGCGCGCGTGCGGGTCGAAGCCGAGTTGCGTTGCGAACTTGTGCGCCTGCGGGACGCGCTTGTCGCCGAAGGAGCGCTGCAGGAAGGCCCGGTAGTCGCGTGCCTCGCGGACGGGAACGAGCGGCTCCGCACGACGGGAGGCGCGCAGCACTGCTGCGTCGACGGACGGCGGCGGCGCAAAGCACGCCCGTGGGACGCGTCGCGCGACCGACAGCTCGTACCACGCGCCCCAGTACACCGATGTGAGCGTCGAGGGCCAGACGGCCGCGCGCTTGGTCGCCAGACCCCATTCGACGATCACATCGGCTGAGACGAGCGGCAGGCGCGGGTCGTCGAGCAGACGGCGCAGGATCGCCGTGCCGGCGGCAAAAGGAAGGTTTGCGACGACGCGGAACGGCTCGCGCGGCAGCTGCACGAGGCGCGCATCCGCTCGCAGCACTTCGACCCCGAGCCGCCGAAGATCGCCGAGGACATGTGCGTCGAGCTCGACTGCGACGACGCGGGCGCCGTGGTCCCGCAGTGCACGCGTGATGACGCCCCGGCCGGCGCCCAGGTCCAGCACGAGGTCGCCGGCGGTGATGCCGGCATCGAGGACGAGCTGCTCGGCGAGCGAGCGGCTACGCAGGTAGTGGCGACCCGACGGCCGCGAGCGAACGCGGCCGACGGACACGGAACATCACCGTCGTCATTACGCCTCCGAGATCAGGTCGTCGGGCTCCGTCAGCGCCTCGATGGCGTCCTTCGCCTCCTCGAGCGAATCCTCCGGGACCATGACCGTCAGCGGGTCGTCGGGGCCTTGAGCCTCGAGCTCCGCGTCGATACCCGCGTTCCGCAGCAGCTCTTGCAGCTCTTCGGCCTCTGCCACGTCACCGGCCACTGCCACCTGCACCATTCGCGCCATCGCCGGCGGACGATACCGGGCGCGCCCCGGCCTTGACGAGGCGCGGATCGCCACGCTCCGGAAAGGGGATCTCGACCACGTCGAAGTCGCGGGGAACGACCACGTCCGGGAAGATCTCACGCGCCTCGTCGCGGAGCTCGCCGCCGAAATACCGCGTCGAGACGTGCGTGAGGGCGAGGAGGCGGACACCCGCGAGCTTCGCGACCTCGGCCGCGTCGGCGGCCGTCGCGTGCAGCGTCTCCTCGGCACGCTCCCGCTCGTCCTTTCCGAAGGTCGCCTCGTGCACGAGCACGTCCGCGCCGTGTGCGGCCTGTACGACGTGCGGCGACGGCGCGGTGTCGCCGCTCAGGACGAGCTTGCGGCCGGGACGCGCGGGGCCCAACACCTCGTCGGGCGTCACGACCGTGCCGTCGGCCAGCGTCAGCGGTTCGCCCGCCTGGAGGATGCCGCGCTCGCGGCCCGGCGGGACGCCGAGCGCATCTGCGGCGGCGACGTCGAACCGGCCCGGGCGTTCGTGCTCGACGAGGCCGTAACCCAGCGCCTCGGCGCCGTGCTCGACCGCGAACGCCTCGAGGACGTACTCCGTGCGCTCGAGGCGGTCGCCCGGCGCGAGCTCCACCAGTGTCAGCGGATATGGGAGCCTGCCGATGAACGGGCGCAATGCGGCGAACAGGTTCTTGATCCCGGACGGGCCGTAGACGGTGAGCGGCAACTCGGCGCGGCCACGGAGCGCGAACGTCTTGAGCATGCCCGGCAGCCCGAGAAAGTGGTCGGCGTGGAAGTGCGTGAGGAAGATCTCCTCGAGATCGACCAGGCCGACGGTCGAGCGCTGGAGCTGCCGCTGCGTTCCCTCGGCGCAGTCGAAGAGCAGGCGCTCGCCGCCGCGGCGCACGAGCAGCGCCGCCGGCGCGCGTTGCGCCGTCGGCATCGAGGCGGAGGTACCGAGGAAGACGACGTCGAGATCCACAGCCGCCCGATAGTAGGCTCCGCGCGTGGCCGACCCGACCGTCCTCGACGTCTATCGCCGCGAGGTCACGCCCGAGCTCTACACCGAGATCCGCGAGCTCTACAAGACGCACTCGATCGCGGAGGACGCGCGGGACCTGCCGGGGCTGATCTCGACGCTGACGCCGGACTGCGTCTACGAGCTCGTCCAGACGGGGCACCGCTGGGAGGGGCATGAAGGCGCGGCGCGCTTCTACACGCAGCTGCTCACGGCGTTCCCGGACATCCACTTCGACCTGACCGACATCGTCATCGGCCCACAGGGCGTGTGCGAGGAGGCGAACGTCTCGGCCACCCACGAGGCGGAGTGGCTCGGCGTCGAGGCGACCGGCGAGCGACTCGAATGGAAGGTCGTCATCTGGTTCCCCTGGGACCAGGACCAGCGCAAGTTCCGCGGCGAGCGCGTCTATGTCGCCGGGATCGAGATCCCGGCGGTCGAATAGGAACTCCGTGTCGCCGGGATCGAGATCCCGGCGATCGAATAGGAACTTCGCGCGCCGGAGAGCGCGGTCTCCGGCGCGCTTCGTGCAGAAGGTCGCTGGTTGCCCGCCGTGGCGCGGCGCCTGCGGCGCCGGGCCAGGGAGCGGGGATCCGGCGCGCACCAAGCCGCTTCGCGTCTTGGCGCCCGCCGTGCGAATGCACTCCGCCATTCGCGCTCCGTCGGACCAGCCGGCAACGCTGGCGCGGTCGAGCGCCGAAAGGGCGCTCGCTAGCCGGGCAGAACGAGGTGCTGGCCGGGCGAGAGCATCGTCGTGTGCAGGTGGTTCCGCTGCTCGAGCTTCCAGACACCCTCGCGGACGTCGCCTGCGTAGCTCCGTGCGGCGATCGACCAGAGGGTGTCGGTCGGCTTCACGACGTACGTCCGCTCGGGCCCTGCGCCGTGCGAGCTGCGGGCGGCGAGGCCGACGGCGAGTGCCGCCAGGACGAGCACGATTGCGAACTTGCCGAACATGTGTTCGCATGATAGAGCGAACAGGTGTTCGGTGTCAAGGGCGGATCTCGACGAGCCGCGGCCGGATCCGCCGGCCGGCGATCGAAAGCCGCAAAAACGAGTGAAACGGCCCGCGACGGCGCTCCGTCGGCGACCCGGGGTTCAACAGCCAGACCCCGTCTGCCCGCTCGACGAGCGGGAGATGCGTATGGCCGAAGACGATCGCGGCGCAGTCGGGGAAGCGCCGGCGGAGCCGCTCCTCGCGCCCGGCCGCGGGGCCCGGAATGTGGACCATCCCGATCCGGACGTCCTCCACCTCGACCACGAGCTCCTTGGGCAGCAGCTCCCGCAGCGCCGCCTCGTCGGCGTTCCCGTACACCGCCTGGACCGGCGGCCCGATCGCGCGCAGCTCATCGAGCACCGCCACCGCGGAGACGTCGCCGCCGTGGAGGATCAGGTCGGCCCCGCGCAGCGCCTCGAGACATGCCTCGGGGAGCCGTCTGGCTCCCCGAGGCAGGTGCGTGTCCGAGATGACGACTACTTCTTGCGGCAGGGTTGCTGCTTCGTCGAGTGCGTGCCCAGGCTGCAGAGCGGGGGCTTCGCGGGAACGGTCAGGCCGTTGACGGGCGGGGCGCCCTTGCTCTTGCCCTTGCCCTTCCCCTTGGCCCCGGCCTTGCTCGTCGGGCCGACCTTGCCTGACGCGGCGGGCGTCCAGTTGACGAGAGGACCGGTGCACGCGCTGCGCCCGGCTGCAAAGAGCGGCGCCAGCGCCGAGTACGCCTGCTTCGGCGTGGAGATGCCCTCGCCGCCTGCGGTGAGAAGACCGGACTGCCAGCCACCGCCGACGACGGCGCCGGTGGCGTCGCGTCCGTCACGGGTCGACTCGTCCTCGAGGAGGAAGAGGTTGACGGCCGCAACGCTCGGGTCGCAGGCGAAGTATTTCTGCGCGGCCACCCGCAGGTACTGAGCCTGCGTCTGCTCGCTGACCACGCCGACGTTTTCATCGTGGATGTACTGCGGGTACGCCGTCGTGTCGGTCTGCCACCCCAGCTCGTCGATCACGAACTGGAGCCCGTCGACCGTCGTCGGCTGACCTGTGCCGTTGAAGGCGTCGTAGAGCGCCTGCTTGACGCGATCGAGGTTCGAGACGCCGAAGAACGAGGGGTTCGCGTAGCCGACGTCGGGGGAGTCCGTCGGGCTGTTCGGGTTCGGATAGGGGTGGATCGACATCTCGTCCATGATCGGCTCCGTGCGACCGGAGGCCCTGTAGGCGGCGCCGACACCCCGGATGAAGGGGATCGGCGCTGTCTGCGTCGGTCCGTTCGACCGCGGCGAGAGGCCGAAGCCGATGACGTTGGCCTCGGGGTCGGCGGCATGGATCGAGTCGTAACAGGCCGCGAGCAACGCCTCGTAGGCGGCCGGTGCCGAGCTGTTCTGGGGATTCCAATAGAGCTGCGTGTTCGGCTCGTTCCAGACGATGAAGTCATGGATGCCCCACTGCGCCGCGGTCTGGGCGACCGTCGCGGCCCACGCGCAGAAGGCGGTTGCGTCATGTGCACTCGCCGGACGGCCGTACAGCGCGAGCTCGACCTTGATGCCGTCCTGCTGCGCCTGCGGTGCGGCGCGGTTCAGAAACGGGAGCTCGTCGATCGTCGTCGGGCGGTCGGGGCTCCACGAGAGCGTCCAGCGCTCTTCGCCGAGGTTCGCGCCCTTCAGCTCCTGGTCGAACCACGCACCGCCGTCGTCGGCGTACTTGCCCGCGTCGTCGGCGACACCCCAGACGAGCGGCCCGGGGACGATCCCGCCCGGCCCGCGCGTGTGCGCGCCGGCAGTCGAGACGAGAACGGTGAGCGCCGTGCAAAGGAGCACGCCGGCCGCAGCAAAGTGCTTCATTCGGTTCCTTCCCTAAAAAGTTGGACGTGTGCCCTCGCTCATCGACAAGCTAGTGCGCGGCCTTTGGGCCGTTCAGCCCATCTTTCGGTCCCGCGAGGCCTACCCCTTGTGGAGGAGAACGGCGTCGACGAGCTTCGCCGCGCCGAAGCGAACCGGATCGTCGGCCGGCAAGCCTGTCTCGTTCTCCGCCGCTGCGATCGCCGCACGCGCGTCGTCGTCGTCCACGAGCCGACGGGTGTTGAGGGCGATCGCGGCCACCTTCGCCTGCCGCGCCGGCAGCGCCGTCCGCTCGTGCAGCTCGACGAGGTCGCGCAGCGGCGGGATCGGATGCGGCCCGCCTCCGCAGCCTTCGATCTCCTCGCGCCCGGTCTCGTGACAGAGCACGAGAAGATGCGGCGTGCTGCCGTGGTAGAGGCCGAGCGTGACGCCCGAGTACACCGGATTGATCAACGAGCCCTGGCCTTCGACCCAGAGGAGCTCTCCCCCGCGCTCATGCCCTTCGACGACGAGCCGTTCGGCCGCCCCGGCGATGAAGTCGGCGACGACTGCGTCGACGGCGATGCCCCAACCGGCGATCGCGATCCCCGTCTGGCCCGTGGGGACGAACTCCGACTCGATTCCCCGCGCGCGCGCCTCGCGGTCGAGCTCGAGCGACACCGTCATCTTCCCGATCGCGCAATCGGAGCCAACGGTCAGCACGATCGTCGCCGGCACCGCGAGGTTCGCGCCCGTCGCCGTCGAGAGGTCGCGCGGCGGCTTGCGCAGGTCGCGCAGCTCGACGCCGTGCCGGTGCGCGAGCTCCTCGAGGTTCGGATCC
Source organism: Thermoleophilia bacterium (assembly GCA_025934995.1). Taxonomy (GTDB): domain Bacteria; phylum Actinomycetota; class Thermoleophilia; order Gaiellales; family Gaiellaceae; genus Palsa-739. Next base: position 12,879 of record JAICWC010000009.1, read on the forward strand.
TCCGAGAGGAACACGTGCAATCCGTTTTCGATGTCGAGCCCTTCCTCGATGCACTCCTTCAAGAGATCGAGCCACGCAGGCGGGAACCGGCCGCCTTGCGTCGCGACGCCGACGAGCGCGGTGTTCGGTGCGTGCTCCTTCGCCTCGGCAACGGTGCGGACCACCGGCACGCCGCCTTCGGTGTCGCCCGCATTACGCGTCGAGTCGAGGATCACGGCGACGTCGTCGCGCCGGTAGCGCAGCACCCCGCGCATCGTCTTGCCGTAGTGCGCGTCGGCGCTGAAGCCCTCAGCGAGGATCAGGTAGCGCGTTTCGCGTGACACCGAGTCCCGGAAGCTCCGATGGAAGTTGGACGCCGTCGACGAACTGCACGCCCGGCCACGGGTCGTGCGAGATGAGGATGTTGCCGTCGAGGTCGATATGGTCGAAGAGCGATGCGACGTGCGCGCCCGCGGCGATGCCGAGACCGGACTCGACCATGCACCCGAGCATGCAGCCGAGGCCGAGTGCCCGCGCAGCGTGCGTCATGCGCACCGCCTCGCGGATGCCGCCCGACTTCGCGAGCTTCACGTTGATCCCGTGCGCACGATCGGCACAGAGCGCGACGTCGTGCAGCGTGTGACAGTCCTCGTCGACGTAGATCGGGATCGGCGAGCGATCCTTCAGCGTCGCGCCGCCGTCGTCGCCCGCGGGCAGCGGCTGCTCGCAGTACTCCACCCCGAGCTCGGCGAGCTGCGGTAGCGCATCGAGCGCTTCGTCGAGCGACCACGCCTCGTTGACGTCGACCTGCAACGGGGTGTCGCCGGCCGCGGCGCGGACGGCGCGCACGCGCTCGACGTCGCGGCCGTCGCGTGCTCCGAGCTTCAGCTTCAGCCGCTTGAACCGCCCTCGCACCTTCTCCGTCCGCGCGGCCATGTCGTCCGGGTCGCCGAGCCAGATCGTCCAGCTCGTCGGCGGGCCGATCCGCGGCAGGCCGAGGAGCTGATGAATCGGACGGCCGACGAGCTTCCCCTGCAGGTCGTGCAGCGCGGCGTCGAGTGCAGCCCGTGCGGCGAACTCGCGCGCCGGCAGCCGAGCCATGATCTCCTCGAGCGCGAACGGGTCGTCCCCGAGGAGCGCCGCATGCTCCTCGACGTACGCGTGCGCCGACTCCGGCGACTCGTCGTAGCGCGCGATCGGCGCGGCCTCGCCATAACCGTGTACGCCGCTGCACCGAACCTCGACCTCGACGACGCGCTCTTCGTCCCGCGCGCTGCGCGAGATGACGAACGTCTCGGCGAGCTGGAGCGTGACGATCCGCGACGAGACCTCCATCCGCGCGCAGGCTACACTTGCAGTCCCGGGCGCCCGTAGCTCAGGGGATAGAGCGCGCGCCTCCGGAGCGCGAGGTCGGAGGTTCGAATCCTCCCGGGCGCACTCCATGGCGGAGAAGACCGAGCGGCTGAGAGATGCATTCGCCGCGCTCGACCGCGGCGACACGGGCGCGTTTGCGGCTCTCTTCCGCCCGGATGCACAGTGGCGCGGCGTCGCAGGCCGCGGCTACAACGGCGAAACGCCGCTCTGACGCGATCGCCGAGAGGTCGTGGACCTTCTCGCGAACCACCATCGTGCCGGACGCCGGTTCGAGGCGCTGGACCTGATCGAGGAGGGCGACCGGGTCGCCGTCCGCCTCGGCGTCACCGACCCCGAGTGGTCCGGGCGCGGCGAGACGTACAAGGTCTTCACGTTCGCGGCAGACGAGGCCGTGCTGCTCGAGGATTGCGTCGACCGCGACGACGCGCTCGCGAAGCTCGCGGCCGGGTAGCTTCGAGCTACCCCCAGCCGACCTCGTCGCCGGTCTCGAGCTTCGTCCAGAAGACGATCTCCGGCTCGCTCGTCGCGACCTCCCGCATCAGCACCTCGATGTGCGCGCGCTCCTGCTCGAAGAAGCGCTGGAAGCTCTCGGCGTCCGGCCACTCGTCGACCACCATCAGCTTGCCCTCGCTGCCGTAGAACCGGTGAGCGATCACACCGGCGTCTTTCGCGCGGTCGGTGATCCCGATGAGCTCCTCGTGCCGCTCGGCCGCGAGCGCCTCGAGCTTCGCGGGATCGCCCGCGACGCGCATCGTCATGATGATCGACATCCGTTCCTCCTCCTTGGACCCCTCGGGGAATTGCGATCGGAACACATTCAGGCCGAATGCGCAACTACGTGAGAAGCCTCGACCCGCGCCTGCCGCGCGACGTCTACACGCTCCAGCTCGGCGGGCTCCTGAACGCGTTCGGGAACGGCGTCGTGATCCCGTTCATGATCATCTACCTGCACAACGTGCGCGGGATCTCGCTGGGCGTCGCGGGGCTTGCGGCGGCGACGCAGTCGGCGAGCGCCCTGTGCAGCGGCTTCCTCGCCGGAACGCTCACGGATCGCGTGGGCGCGAAGCGCGTGCTGCTCGGCGCGCTCGTCGTCGTGACGATCGCGTTCGCGCTGATGCCGTTCATCCACGTCGCGTGGCAGGCGTTCGCCGTCTACGTCGTGTGGGGCGCGGGCAGCGGCTCGTTCTGGCCGTCGCAGTCGACGCTGCTCGCGGGGTTGACACCGCCCGAGCGGCGCTCGCCCGCATACGCCTTGCAGCGGTTGACCCTGAACGTCGGCGTGGCGCTCGGCGGGACGTGCGCGGGACTGATCGCGACTGTTGCGCATCCTCGTTCGTTCGACGTCCTGTTCCTGATCAACTGCGCCACCTTCCTCGCCTACATCGCCGTCCTGACGCGGGTGCCCACGCCCCAGTTGCATCCGGAGCGCGAACGCGGGCGCTGGCGCGACGTCGCGAACGACCGCGTGTTCGTCGCCTACACGTGCCTGAACGCCGTGTTCATGGCGGCGGCGATCTCGCTCATGGTCGAGCTCCTGCCGGCGTTCGCCAAGAACGTGACGCACGTGAACGAGCGTCAAGTCGGAATCATCTTCGCGCTCGACTCGATCGGGATCGTCGTCTTCCAGCTCCCGGTCGCGAAGCTCCTCGAAGGCAGGCGGCGGATGAAGGGGCTCGCAGCGATGGGCATCGTCTGGGCGGTCTCGCTCCTGCTCGTGTGGACCGCGGGCGAGTGGACGCAGACGACCGTCGCGGCGCTCGTCCTCTGCGGCGCGAGCCTCGTGTTCGCGCTCGGCGAGTGTGTGCACGGCGCAATCCACGTGCCGCTCGGCGCCGACCTCGCACCGCCCCGCCTGCTCGGGCGGTATCTCGCGCTGTCGAGCCTCTCCTGGCAGGTGGGCTGGATCGTCGGGCCCGCCGGCGGGGGCTTCCTGCTCCAGCACGCACCGCTCGCGCTCTGGCCGATCGCCGCGGCTGCGAATCTCTTGTGCGCCGGCGGCGCGCTCGCGCTCGAGGGACGGTTGCCCGAGAACGTGCGAATCACTCCGTTAGGCGCAGGTTCGGCCGGGTAGAATCCGAACATGACCGTGTTGTCGACCCTCGACCCCTCCAGTACCGGTGCCCAGCCTGCCCCGCATCCGCACGCGTCGTGCCGGGCTGCCGCCGCATGCGGTCGAGTCGGTCGAGCGGCCTCGGCTCGCTGAGCTCCACAGCGACGGCCTGACCTGGATCCATCTCGAGCGGCCCTCCGTCGAGGAGGCGCAGCAGCTCGGGTCGCGCTTCGGCTGGCACGCGCTCGACATCGAGGACGTCATGTCACGCCGCGAGCGCCCGAAGATCGACGTCTACACCGAGGAGGAGGCGACCGGCTATCTGTTCGCAGTCCTCCACTTCCCGGTCTACAACACGAGCGTCGGCCGGCTCGACGCCGGCGAGCTCGACGTGTTCCTCGGTCCCGACTACCTCGTCACGCTTCCCAACGCGGACCTGAAGCCGGTGACGCGGCTCTTCCAGCGGTGCTACGAGAACCAGGAGCTTCGCCACAACCTCTTCTCGCGCGGCTCGGGGCGTCTGCTGTACGAGGTGCTCGACGACCTGTACGACTACTGCTTCCCGATCCTCGACAAGATCGGCGGCAAGCTGCGCCAGATCGACGAGGAGATCGACGAGGTGATGCCGCGTGCGAAGGAGCGCGTGCGCGACATCCACAAGGTGAAGCAGGAGATCATCTCGTACCGCAAGATCGTCCGGCCGCAGCGCCCGACGCTGCGCCAGCTCGAGCGGCAGATCGAGCGCTTCCTCCCCGAAGAGCTCGAGCTCTACTTCGACGACATCGTCGACGCGAACGAGCGGATCTGGGACCACCTCGACAACTACAAGGAGGTGGTCGAGGCGCTGGAGGACACGAACGAGTCGCTCATCTCACACCAGCAGAACGACATCCTCTACGTGCTGACGATCTTCAGCGTCGTCATGCTGCCGCTGACGTTCATCACGGGCTTCTTCGGGATGAACGTGCACTTCCCCGGCTTCGAAAGCGTGCACGGGTTCGCCGCCACGATCGCCTTGATGGCGGTCATCGTCGTCGGGATGCTCGGCTTCTTCCGCTACAAGCGCTGGCTGTGACCGAACGTCTCTGGGCGCCCTGGCGCCTCGAGTACATCCAGTCCGTCGACGAGCAGCCCGGCTGCTTCCTCTGCAACGCAGCCGCAAGCGACGACGACGAGGCGCAGCTCGTCGTTCACCGCGGCGAGCGCGCATTCGTGCTGCTGAACAAGTTCCCGTACGCCTCCGGGCACCTGCTCGTCGCGCCGCTCGAGCACGGTCTCAACTTCGGCGACCTCGACGACGCGACCGCGCTCGAGATCCACCGGCTCGGCGCCGCAGGACTGCGAGCCCTGCACGACGTCTATTCGCCCGAGGGCTTCAACCTCGGCTGGAACATCGGCCGCATCGCCGGCGCCGGCGTCCCCGAGCATGGTCACCTGCACATCGTCCCGCGCTGGGGCGGCGACACGAACTTCATGCCGGTCCTCGCGGACGTGCGCGTCATGCCGGAGCACCTCAAGGAGTCCCGGCGGAAGCTCGCCGCGGCCTGGCCGGGTTGACTATCCGACCGGCGGTTCGAGCTCGGCGGGTTGCGGCTTCGGTTGTGCCGTCGGGAACGGCAGCACGTCGCTCGGATCCCGCCGCGCGAGCGGCGTCGGCGCGGATTCGACCCCCGGCAGCAGCCGTTTGTGTGGGTCGTTCACGATCACGGTGCCGACGATCTTGTCCCAGAGTTCCTGGTTCCGGCTGTCCCAGACGAGCCAGAAGTTTGCGATCCCCAACGTCACCCAGGAGACGAGCCCGACGAGAGGCTTCGCCACGATCTCGCGCACGAACATGCGACCCCAACTCGCCTTCTCGCCGGTCCGCAGGTCGACAGCGCGCATGCCGAGCAGCTGCTTCGCGGGCGTTTGGCCGCGACCGTAGACGACGATGCTCCAAATGACCCAACCGACGATCAGGGTCACGCCGACCAGAATTCCCTCGAGCAGATATCCGCCGAAGCGACGTGCGGGCGAGCTGAGATGCACACCGGGCGGCAGGCCCTCGACCTGGCTGCAGAATTGACACGCGATCCCGCCTCCCCACTCACGGCCGCAAGACGGGCACGGACGAGCGGGCATCAAGCCTGGCGTGACGGCGACCCCGGACACCCCTCGATGGTTTCAGCCGATGCCGCCGTTGTCCAGCGCGCTCGCGGCCGGCGAGTGCGAGCGGAAAAGAGCGGGAGACGGGACTCGAACCCGCGACCTACGGCTTGGGAAGCCGACGCTCTACCAACTGAGCTACTCCCGCGCGGAAGAACGATTTTAGCCGGGCCGCGAGGAGTCCACCGGCGGGCGACGGGCGACCGAGTTCTCCGGTCTCCGGCGTCCACCGCTCGGAATAATGGTCGGCGGGACACCGACCAGGGAGCGAAGGACATGAGCGAGCTGCACGAGACAGCGAAGGCGCTCGTCGCGGAGGGCAAGGGGATCCTCGCCGCGGACGAGAGCAGCGGCACGATCAAGAAGCGGTTCGACTCGATCGGGCTCGAGTCGACCGAGCAGAACCGGCAGGCCTACCGCGACATGCTCTTCACGACGCCGGGCGCGGAGGAGTACATCAGCGGCGTCATCCTCTACGACGAGACGATTCGCCAAACGGCGCTCGACGGGACGCCGTTCCCGAAGCTGCTCGAGTCGAAGGGCGTCATCCCCGGGATCAAGGTCGACGAGGGCGCGAAGCCGCTCGCCCTGGCCAACGGCGAGACGGTCACCGAGGGCCTCGACGGGCTCCGTCAGCGGCTCGAGGAGTACCACGGGCTCGGCGCGCGGTTCGCGAAGTGGCGCGCGACGTATTCGATCACCGACGAGCTGCCGAGCGAATACTGCATCTGGACGAACGCGCACGCGCTCGCGCGCTACGCAGCGCTCTGCCAGGAGGCCGGGATCGTCCCCATCGTCGAGCCCGAGGTCCTGATGGACGGGACGCACACGATCGAGCGCGCGTACCACGTCACGTCGCGCGTGCTGAACGCGGTGTACACGGAGCTGTTCGACCAGCGCATCGACCTCGAGGGGACGCTGCTGAAGCCGAACATGGTGCTCTCCGGATACGAGGCGTCGAGTCGCGCGGGCGTGCAGGACGTCGCGGAGTGGACGCTCCGTTGTTTCAAGAAGCACGTCCCCGCAGCGGTTCCGGGGATCGTCTTCCTCTCGGGCGGACAGTCGGACGAGGATGCGACCGCGCACCTCAACGCGATGAATGCAATGGGGCCGCTGCCGTGGGAGCTCTCGTTCTCGTACGGCCGCGCCCTGCAGGCGCCGGCGCTGAAGGCATGGGGCGGCAAGCCGGAGAACGTCGAGGCCGGCCAGCGCGCCTACTACCACCGCGCGAAGATGAACAGCGCCGCGCGCACCGGCATGTACGCGCCCGAGATGGAGCGCGAGGCCGTCACGGCGTAACCGTTCGCGCACGGCTGCCGTTCAACCGGCAGCCGTGCGCACCCTCGCCGTCGTCGCCGCCTGCCTCGCCGCCACCGCGGTCGGCTTCACGCACGCGGTGATCAACCCGGACGTGCCGACCTCGTGGCTCCTGTCCGATCTGACCCTCGCCGCGATCGCGCTCTGCCTGCGCGGCGGCGGCGTGCTGGCCGGCGGACTGCTCGCGAACGCGATCGTGGCGCAGCTCTGCGGCGGTGTCCCCGATTTCGTCCCGCTCGCGGGCCGGCTGCTCAGCCCGGGCGACCTTGCGATCGTCCTCGGCTTCCTGCCGATCGCCTACAGGTACTCGAAGCCGGTCAGCGACGAGAGCTTCGCCAGCGACTGCTGAGCGACGATCCGGCGGACGGTGCCGGAACGCGAGCGCATGACGATCGAGTCGGTCGTCGCGCCGCCTTTCGTGTAGACGACGCCGCGCAGCAGCGCCCCGTTCGTGACGCCGGTCGCGGCGACGAAGACGTCCTCACCGGAGACGAGGTCGTCCGTATAGAGGACGCGCGCCGGGTCGAGGCCGGCGTCTACGAGCTGCTGCCGCTCGTCGTCGTCCCGCGGCCACAGCCGCCCCTGGATGCCGCCGCCGACGCACTTGAGCGCGGCTGCCGAGATCACGCCTTCGGGCGTACCGCCGATTCCGTAGAGCATGTCGACGCCGGTGCCCTCCTGCCCCGCGGCGATCGCCGGCGCGACGTCGCCGTCGCGAATGAGGCGGACGCGCGCGCCTGCTTCGCGCAGCGCTGCGATCAGCTCGTCGTGGCGGTCGCGCTCGAGGACGACGACGTCGACCTCGCGCGGCGACTTTCCGAGCGCCCGCGCGACCGTGGCCACGTTCTCGCCCGGGCTCTTCGTGATGTCGATCGCGTCGACCGCCCCTGGGCCGACGGCGATCTTCTCCATGTAGACGGCTGCGCCCGGGAACAGCATCGTCCCCCGCTCCGCGACGGCGATGACGCTGATCGCACCCGTCTGGCCGAGAGCGGTGAGCCGCGTCCCTTCGAGGGGGTCCACTGCGACGTCGACCTCCGGGCCCTCCCCGCTCCCGACTTCCTCGCCGTTGTAGAGCATCGGGGCCTCGTCCTTCTCGCCCTCGCCGATCACGACGACGCCGCGCATCGCAACGCTGTCGAGCACGTAGCGCATCGCATCGACGGCAGCCTGGTCGGCAGATTCCTTCTCACCGCGGCCGATCCATCGCGCAGCGGCCATCGCGCCCGCCTCCGTCACGCGGACGAGCTCCATGGCGATGTTGCGGTCGGGTGCCGCGCGGTGCGTGCTCACGGCGCGCGACTCTACTGCGGCCCGAACCACGAGTGCGTGACGAACCACGCGATCAGGAGCTGCAGGACGAACAGAATGATCCCGCTGGCGATGCCGCCGATCACAGCGCCGCGCACCTTGCGTGCAGACGAGGCGACGAAGAAGCCGAGGAGCAGGCCGAGAATCAGGATCACGTAGGCGACCGACCCGGCGCCGACCGCGAGGGCGATCAGGCCCAGAAGGAGCGACGGCCCGTAGCCCACCGCGAACTTCTGCCAGTAGAGACGGACGCGCTCGCGGCGCGTGAGCAGGAGCCCGTCGGCCATTACATCCGCTCCGGTGCGTCCACTCCCACGAGATCGAGGCAGCGTGCGATCACACGCTGGGTTGCCCGGCAGAGCGCGAGCCGGAACGCTTCCTGGTCGCTCTCGAGCACGCGGTGCTCGTGGTAGAAGCGGTGAAAGTCGTCTGCGACGCGGATCGCGTACGCCGGGATCGCCTGTGGGCCGCGCTTCACGGCCGCGTCGGCTACGACGGCTGGGAGCTCGGCGAGTCGCTTGATCAGCTCGCGCTCCTCGCGATTGACGAGAAGTTGCGCCGGCATCGATGCAGGCGCTGCCGGCGCCTGCCTCATGATCCCCGAGATCCGTGCGTGCGCGTACTGCACGTAGTAGACCGGGTTCTTCTGGGAGCGCTCCGCGGCGAGGTCGATGTCGATGTCGATCGTCTGGTCGGGCCCGCGGTTGACGAGGTACCAGCGGGCCGCGTCGACGCCGATCTCGTCCATGAAGTCGTCGAGGAAGACGACGTCGCCGCGGCGCTTCGACATCTTCGTCTTGTCGCCGCCCTTGGTCAGGTGCACGAGCTGATAGAGCAGCACCTCGACCCGATCGGGGTCGTAGCCGAGCATGCGCGCAACCGCGGCGTACCAGTTGCGGGTGCCGTGGTGGTCCGCCCCGAGCACGTAGATCGCACGGTCGAACCCACGCTCGAGCTTGTCGACGAGATATGCGACGTCGGCGGCGCGGTAGGTCGGCGAGCGGTCGCCCGACCGGAGCAGGACGCGATCCTCGTCGTCCCCATAGGCGGACGAGCGCGCCCAGAGGGCGCCGTCGTGTTCGTAGGTGTCCAGTCGCGGCAGCAGCTCGGGTAGCCGTTGCTCGAGCTCGCTCTGCTTCGCCCATGAGTCGAAATGGATCCGAAAGCGCTCGAGCGACTCCTCGATCTGCGCGCGCATCAGCACGACCGGGTCGCCTTTCAGCTGCGCGAGCTCGGAGAGGTACGCGCCGTGATAGCCGTCCTCCGGGGGCTCGTCTCCGTGCCGCACGGCGTCGACCGATGCGCGGAACTTGTCCATCTGCGCGCCGGCGTCGTTGTAGTAGTACTCGCGCTCGACGCTGCTGCCGGTCAGCTCGAGGAGACGCGCAACGGCGTCACCGTACGCGCCGTTCCTCGCCGACGCGACGGTGATCGGGCCCGTCGGATTCGCGCTGACCATCTCGACTTGCACGCGCGTCCCCGATGTCGGGAAGGCGAGGTCGTCGTCGAGCAGCACCTTCAACGCCTCGACGAACCACGCGTCGGCCAGGAAGAGGTTGACGAAGCCCGGGCCGGCGATCTCGGCACGCTCGACGTGCGGCAGCCCCTCCGCGGCCGCGACGAGCTCGCCCGCCAGCTCGCGGGGAGCCTGCCGACGCGTGCCGGCGAGTCGCAGCGCGGCGTTCGTCGCGTAGTCGCCGTGCTCGGCCTCGGCAGGGCGCTCCAGCTCGATGTCCGGGCCGAGCGCACGCCCGAGCGCGCTGACGGGATCAGCCGCCAACGGCGAACAGATCCTCGAGGCGTTGCAGCTCGTCGGACGTGCCGACGCCGACGATCACGTCGCCGGCTTCGACGAGGACCTCCGGCTCGGGCGTCGTGTCGAACGTCCCGTCCTTCTTGCGGAGCGCGACGATGATCGCGCCCGTCTCGTGTCTCACGCGCAGGTCGCGGATCGTCTTGCCGGCGCTCTCACAGGTGTCGTGCACCTCGATCTGCGCCATGTGGAGGTCGGCGCCTGCCGCGGTCAGCACGGTGTCGAGGAACTCCGTCACCTGCGGTCGCAGGACGAGGTTCGCCATCGTCCGGCCGGCCGCCGTGTACGGCATGACGACCCGGTCCGCTCCCGCGAGCCGCAACTTCTTCATCGCGTCCTCGTCGGACGCGCGCGCGACGATCTGCAGGTCGGGGCGCGCGTTCCGAGCCGACAGCGTGATGTACAGGTTGTCCGCATCGTCATCCGACGCGACGACGAGGCCGCGCGCACGATCGAGCCCCGCGTGGGCGAGATCCTCGTCTTCGGTGCCGTTGCCCTCGATCAAGAGGTCGCCGTGCGCCTTCGCCGCCGCGACCGCGTCCTCGCGGAAGTCGAGCACGACGTACGACACGCCGGAGTGCCGGAACTCCTCCGCGACCCGGCGTCCGACCCGGCCGTAGCCGCAGATGATGAAGTGGTCGTGCATGCGGTCCAGCGCTCGCTCCCTCCGTCGCTCCGCGAGCGCACCCGTGAGCACGCCGCCGGAGATGGTCTCGACGATAACCGCGCCCGCATAGCCGATGATCGTCAACCCACAGACCGCCATGCCGATCGAGAGCGCGCGCGCCGCGTCGCTCGGCGGCACCGTGTCGAGACCGGTGAGCGAGGCCGTGATCACGGACCGGTAGAACGACTGGAACCACGTCTCGTGGAGAATCCGGTGGAAGCCGACCGTCCCGCCCGCGATCGTCGCGACAACCGCTCCGAGGAGCAGTGCAATCTGCCTGAGGCGCCGCATGGGATCCATCCCGGCCTAGTATTCCCACGTGGAAGACGACGAGCAGCAGCCCGAGGTCGACCAGAACGGCGAGCGCCGGCTCAACATCCATCTCGACCCGAGCGACATCGCCGGCGTCTACGCCAATTTCGCGAACATCACGTTCTCGCGCTACGAGTTCACGCTGACGTTCGCGCGGATCGAACACGAAGTGGAAGAGGGCGACGTCCCCGGCGCGGTCGTCTCGCGGATCAACGCGTCACCGCGCTTCGTCGAAGAGCTGATCGCGGCCCTGCAGGACTCGTGGTCGAAGTTCCAGACGACCGAAGGGATTCGCAATCTGCCGGAGACCCCCGGCCACTGACGCGTGCGCGTCGCCGTCGTCTCGGACATCCACGGCAATCTGGCGGCGCTCGAGGCGGTTCTCGCTGCGATCGACGCGAGCGCACCCGACGAGATCTGGTGCCTCGGCGACATCGTCGGGTACGGCGCGCGGCCGAACGAGTGCTGCGCGATCGTCCGCGAACGTGCAACGGTCTGTCTAGGCGGGAACCACGATCTCGCGGTGCGCGGGACGATCGATCTCACCGACTTCAGCGGCGACGCCGGGGTGGCAGCCGCCTGGACGAGAGGCGTGATCGACGCCGGGTCGCTCGCGTTCCTGCAGACGCTCGACGTGCAGGCGACGGCGCACGAAATCGCCCTCTATCACGGCAGCGCTCGCGATCCGGTCTGGGAGTACGTGCTTTCCGACGATGCCGCCGCGGTCACGTTGATGTTGACCGACGCGCCGACCGTGCTCGTCGGGCACAGCCACGTCGCGCTCGCCGTCTCGTCGGCGCTTGCAGGCGGCGTCGCGCCGGCGGGAACGACCGTCGATCTGGCGTCGGCCCGCTGGCTGCTCAACCCGGGCTCGGTCGGCCAGCCTCGCGACGGCGATCCGCGCGCCGCCTACCTCGCGCTCGATCTCGCTACCCACACCGCGTCGTTCGAGCGCATCGAGTACGACATCGCGCGCACGCAGGCCGAGATCCGCGGCGCCGGACTGCCAGAGGCGCTGGCGAAGCGCCTCGAAACGGGATGAAGGCGCTCGCCGCGGTCGCGCTGCTGCTCGTCGCCGGCTGTGGCGCCGCGCGCCCCGCTCCACCCCGCGTCCCGAAGCTTCCGCACGCACTCGCGAGCGCGTGGCGCGCGCAGGCCGACGGTGTTGCCGCCGCCCTCGACGCAGGCGACGGCTGCCTCGCGCAGCAGCGTGCCGTCGCGCTACGCGCCTCGGTGATCGACGCGGTCAACGCGCGACGGGTACAGCCGCGCTTCGAGGAGACGCTGGTCGGCGCGGTCAACGACCTCGCGGCACGCATCTCCTGCGTGCCGCCGGCTCCGGCCCCGCCGGCACCGCCTGCGCCGCCTGCACCGCACGAAGGGCACGGTCACGGGCACGACCATCACAAACACGGCAAGCACGGAGACGGCGATTGATCGCCGGCCGCTACGAGCCGCTCGAGAACGGCCTCGCGCGCGACACCGAGCTCGATCGAATCGTGCGCATCCGCTGGATAACGACGCGGGACGAGGTCGACGATCCGCGCCTCTCCGATCCCAGCGTCGTGCGCGTCTTCGACATCGGCGAGCACGAGGGACGGCGCTTCGCGGCCATCGAGTACGTCGACGGCCTGCCGCTCGCGCTGCGCGCGCCGATCGAGCTCGACGAGGCAGTCATCCTCGGTACGCACGCGGCCCGTGCGCTCGTGAACGCGCATGCGCTCGGGCTCGTGCATGCCGGCGAGCTGATCGTTCGCGACGACGGCGTCCCGAAGCTGAGCGGCTTTCGTCCAGGTGCGCCGGGAGACGACGTGCGCGCGCTCGCGCAGGCGCTGAACGACACGTCGCCCGACCTCCCGCGCCTGCGCGCGGAGACGCCGCAGGAGTTGGTCCGCGAGCTCCGCGCCGTCCGACCGGCCGCGGCAGAGACCGTGCCCTTCACACCGATCGCAGCGCCGCGCCGCCGTGCTCGCCTGTCGCTCGTGCTCGTCGCGATCGCCGTGCTCGCACTCGCCGTCGGTCTGACCGCGGCGTTCGATCAGGGCTCGAAGCCGAAGCCGCGTCCGATCGCGCGTGTGACTCCTGTTGCGCCCGGGGCGAACGCCGCGCAGGAAGCGCGGAACCTCAGTGCGTGGCTGAGTCGCTACTCGACACGCTGACCGGCGGCTCGTCGTGCAGGAAGATGCCCTCCCGCGCGAGCGCGAGCTGGACGTCTTCGCGAGCCTTGTAGATCCGCCACTTGACGGTGGCGAGCGTCACCTCGAGCGCGTCCGCGATCTCTGTATAGGAAAGGCCGACGATGTCGCGGAGGAGCAGCGCCATCTTCAGGTCGACGTTGAGGTTCTCGACCGCGCGCCACACGGCGTCGATCGCCTCCATCCGCTCGAACGGGGCGTCCACGACCTCGAGGTGGGGCGCGTCGTCGATCTGGACGACCGCACGCGGACGGCGCTCGACCGCGCGCAGCTCGTCGAGAACGCGGTTCTTCGTCACCTGGAACAGCCAGGTGGTGAACTTCGACCGCAGCGAGAACTTCGGCAGGCCCTGGAAGACGCGCAGGAACACCTCCTGCGTCAGGTCCTCCGCGAGCGACCGGTCACCGACCAGGCGCAGCACGTAGTTGAACACCGGCACCTGATATGCGCGCACGATCAACGAGAACGCGCGCTCATCTCCGCGCTGAGCCTTCCGCAGGACTCCGAAGTCAGGCTGTGGCAGTGACAAGGCGCACCATCATATCCGCGTAATCAGCGATTTCCCCGTCATTTGTAAGGGCTGGGCAAAACCCAAAAGGTCGAGGACCGTGGGTGCGACATCGGATAATTCGCCGCCCTCCCGCATCCCCACATCAGGATCCGTCAGGATCGCCGGGACGAGGTTGGTCGTATGTGCGGTGTGCGGGCTGACCCCGTCCGGCTCGAGCAGCACTTCGGCGTTGCCGTGGTCGGCGATCACGAGACAGACGCCGCCGGCACGCTCGGTCGCCGCCACGACGCGGCCGAGGCAGCGGTCGGTCGTCTCGACGGCCTCGACGACCGCGGAGACGACACCCGTGTGGCCGACCATGTCGGGGTTCGCGAAGTTGATGACCGCGAAGCCGTAGCCCGCCCCGATCCGCGACTCGAACTCGCCCGTCAGCTCCTCGGCCGACATCTCGGGCTTGAAGTCGTAGCTCGGGACGTCGCGCGGCGACGGTACGAGCACTCGGTCCTCGCCGTCGTGGTCCTCCTCGCGTCCACCGTTGAAGAAGTACGTGACGTGCGCGTACTTCTCCGTCTCGGCCGTGTGCAGCTGCCGCACATGGTGTTGTTCGAGAACGTCGGCGAGAACCATTTCCACGGGCTGCTCCGGGAACGCGACGGGGAATGCGAAATCCTCTCGGTACTTCGTCATCGTCGTCAGGTCGGTTTTCAGCTCGCCGAGCTTCTCGCACAGCTGCCGGGCGCGGTCGGGACGGAAGTTGAAGAAGATCGCCGCGTCCGTCGTCGGGTCGAGGCGTGGGCGGCCGTCGATCACGGTCGGCGGGATGAACTCGTCGGTGATGCCGTCGTCGTAGCTCGCCTGCACCGCCTGGAGCGGGTCGGCAGCGTGCGGCCCCGTCCCCTGCACGATTGCGTCGACCGCGAGCTGCGTCCGCTCCCACCGCTTGTCGCGGTCCATGGCGTAGTAGCGGCCGGCGACGGTCGCGATGCGGTCGATCGGCAGCTCTGCGAGATCGTGGACGGCCGCGTGCGGCGAGACGTCGCGGCCGTCGGTGAAGGCGTGGATCCACGTCTTCTCCGGCGCGAACGTCATCAGCGCCTGCACGTGCTCGATGTGGGAGTGGACGCCGCCGTGCGAGACGAGCCCGAGCAGGTGCACGTTCTTCCCCCGCTCGAACGCTGCGGCGAGGTTCGGGCTCGCGAAGAAGCTCCCGTCTGCGATCGCCCGGTTCACGCGCTGGAAGTCCTGGTCGAGGATGCGGCCGGAGCCGATCGTCAGGTGGCCGACCTCCGAGTTGCCCATCTGCCCGGGCGGCAGACCAACCGCCTCGCCCGAAGCGGCGAGCCGCGTGTGCGGGAACTCGCGCCACAGCCGATCGAACACCGGCGTGTCCGCGAGCTCGACCGCGTTCCCCGGACCGGCGGGAGCGCAGCCCCAGCCGTCGAGGATGACGAGGGTTACGAGCCGGCGCGACAAATCGCGACGAAGCTGTCGATGTCGAGCGACGCGCCCCCGACGAGCGCGCCGTCGACATCGGGCTGCGCGAGGAGCTCGGCTGCATTGTCCGGCTTGACGCTCCCGCCGTACAGGACGGGTAGATCGAGGAGCGACTTGATGAATGCGTGCGCGTCCTGGGCGAGATCCGGCGTCGCTGTTTTCCCGGTTCCGATCGCCCACACCGGCTCGTATGCGATCACGAGGTTGTCGTGGGTGCCGCAGAGATCGCGGACGGACTCGACCTGGACGCGCAGCACGGTCTCGGTGTCCCCCGATTCGCGCTGCTCCCACGTCTCGCCGACGCATGCGATCACCGCGAGCCCGGCACCCAGCGCCGCGTGCGCGCGGCGCGCCACCCCGAGATCCGTCTCGCCGAAGTACAGACGGCGCTCGGAATGGCCCACGATCGCGCCGGTGACGCCGAGCGACTGCAGCATCGGCGCCGAGATCTCCCCGGTGAACGCGCCTTCGTTCTCCCAGTGGACGTTCTGCGCATACGTCGTCAGTCCGGCCTCGACGCACTCACGCAGCCGTGTGTAGGGCGGGGCGACGACGTGCGGCAGGTCTCCGAGCGCCGCGCGCAGGGCGCGCGGGTCCGGGCCGTCGAACATCTTCCAGTTGCCTGCGACGATCACGAGGGGATCACTGCGACGCCGGGTAGCTCTTTTCCTTCCAGGAGCTCGAGCGACGCGCCGCCGCCGGTCGAGACCCACGAGACCTGGTCGGCGAGCTCGGCCTCGTTGAGCGCGCGCACGGAGTCGGCGCCGCCGACGACGCTGAACGCCTGCCTGTTCGCGGCGACCGCCTGGGCGACGGCCGCCGTCCCGGCGGCGAAGCGCGGCCATTCGAACACGCCCATCGGCCCGTTCCAGAAGATCGTGCGGGCGTCGGCGAGCTTCGCTGCGAAGCGGTTGCGCGTCTCCGGGCCGATGTCGAGCCCGAGCCAGCCGTCCGGGAGATCCTCGACCGCGTAGACGCCGAACTCGGCATCGGCGGCGAACTCGGCCGCGCCGACGACGTCCGACGGCAGCTCGACCTCGAAGTCGAGCGGGTTCTCGACGCGCAGCTGCTCGGCCATCTTGCCGCCGATCAACACCGTGTCGGCGCGTCCGCCGAGGTTCTGCAGCACGCCGAGCTTGTCGTCGACCTTCGACCCGCCGCTGATCAGGACGAACGGCCGCTCGACGTCGCCGAGCAGGCGGCCGAGATGCTCGAGCTCGTCGAGCAGGAGCAGGCCGGCGTACGCCGGGAGAAGGCGCGCTACCGCCTCCGTCGAGCTGTGCGCACGATGCGCGGAGCCGAACGCGTCGTCGACGTAGAGGTCGCACCCGTCGGCGAGCTCGCGCGCGAATGCCTCGTCGTTCTTCGTCTCCCCCGGGTTGAACCGTGTGTTCTCGAGCACGCGCACCCGGTCGTCGGCGACGAGCTCGGCCACGCGTGCGGCGACGGGCGCCATCGCGTAGTCCTCGTCGTAGCCCTTCGGGCGGCCCAGGTGCGAGCAGACGCGCACCTCTTCCGCATCCCTGTCGAGCAGGAGGCGCAGCGTCGGCAGCGATGCACGGATCCGCGTGTCGTCGGCGACCTTGCCCCCGTCGAGCGGCACGTTGAGGTCGGCCCGGACCAGCACGACCTTGCCGGCGACGTCGGCGTCGCGGACCGACCGGGGCAGCCTCATCTACGCAGCGACGGCAGCAGGCATCGTCTCGGCGATCTTCGCGACGAGATCGACGAGTCGGCAGCTGTAGCCCCACTCGTTGTCGTACCAGCCGAAGACCTTGACGAGCGGCCCGTTCACCATCGTCAGCTGACTGTCGAAGATCGACGAGTAGGACGAGTGGACGATGTCCGTCGAGACGATCGGCTCGTCCGTGTACTGGAGGATGCCTTCGAAGTCGCCACTGTCGGCCTTCGAGCGAAACAGCTCGTTGACGGCGTCCTTGTCGGTCTGCCCGGCCACCTCGACGACCAGGTCGACGACGGAGCCGGTCGGGACCGGTGCGCGCATCGACATGCCGTCGACCTTGCCCTTGAGGTCCGGCAGGACGAGGCCGATCGCGCGAGCTGCACCCGTCGACGTCGGAATCAGGTTGATCGCGGCCGCCCGGGCGCGGCGGAGGTCGGGGTGCGGCAGGTCGAGCGTTCGCTGATCGTTCGTATAGGCGTGAATCGTGGTCATGAACCCGCGCTCGATCGTGTAGGCCTCGTGCAGCACCTTCGCGAGCGGCGCGACGCAATTGGTCGTGCACGACGCATTGGAGATGATGCTGTGCCGCTCCGGGTCGTAGTCGCGGCCGTTGACGCCGAGAACGAGGGTGATGTCGGGATCCGTCGCGGGCGCGGAGATGACGACCTTCTTGGCGCCGGCCTCGAGATGCTTCTCGGCCGACGCGCGATCGGTGAAGAGGCCCGTCGACTCGATCGCGACGTCGACGCCGAGCTCGCCCCACGGCAGCTCGGCGGGATCCTTGATCGACACGAACTGGATGCGGTGCTCGCCGGCCTGGATCCAGTCCTCCCCATGCGTCACCTCGAGGCCGAGCGGCCCGAGCGTGGAGTCGTACTTCAGCAGGTGAGCCATCGTCGTCGTGTCGCCGATGTCGTTCGCCGCCACGAGCTCGAAGTTCCCGCCGCGCTCCACGTGGGCGCGGAAGAAGTTCCGCCCGATCCGGCCGAAGCCGTTGATCCCGACCCTGATCTTCGCCATGAGCAACAAGCCTTTCCGTCGTCTTTGGACGGGATGCTAATCGTGAGCCCGCGCCGGCCGCGACCGACCTGCGCGGGCGCGTCCTCTCGGGCGAGATCGACGTGTTGGCTCACATTCCCCCCGAAGCGGAGCGCGCGAGCGGGCGACAGCTCTTACGGCGGGCGGACCGGGAAGCTCCGAGGACGACCCTCCCGGCCCTTTCCTGTGCCCGATATCGCGACGTCGGACGGGGTCTGAATCCTCCGCCGGACAGGCACAGCACCCGCCGTTGTCGAGTATGACGACGCCCCGAAATCTCCGCTAGACGAATTGAAAGTGGTACCCATCGCTTCATGACGATCGTGCTCGCGTGGTTCCTGCTCGCAGCCGTCCTCGGCTGGCTCGGGATCGCCGTCTGGTTGTCCGCGCGCGGCGAGATGCGTTGGCGGCTCGATCTCTTCGCGGCGATCGGCCTCGTGGGCCTGCCGCTCTTCGTCGTCTACTTCGGCGCGCGCCGGGACCTGACGGTGACCGGTTCCGTCTTCGCTCTCGTTGCGTGGCTCGCGTTCGTCGCGCTGCTGCGGTGGGTCAAGCGTCCGCGAGCTCGACCAGACGACGCAGACGACGGTACGCCGACGCCTTCGTGAGCTTCGTGCGGCGCGCAAGCTCGGCGGTCGATGCCGTGGGCAGGCGCAGCCGCAGCTCCGCGAGCTCGCGCAGGTCGTCCGGCAGCGCGTCGAGATCGAGCGCGCGCAGCGCCTCGATCTGCATTCGCGCAGCGCGGCTCGTGCGCACGAGATTCGCGTGATCGGCGTTCGCCAGCCGGTTCGCGTCGGCACGGATCGCCGACACGACCGAGCTCTCCTCGAGCGCGATCACGGTGTCCCCTGCCCCGGCAGCTGCGAGCACGTCGGCGATCGGGTCGATTCCCTTTGCGTACGCGACAGCGTGCCCGCGGCGCTGCAGCACCTTCAACTCCGCCCCTTCCTTCGCAGCGACGTCGGCGACGAAGCGCGCGCCTTCCGGCTCGGCGGTGCGGATCTCGAGATGCGGATCGCGCGGCCCGCTCAACGACCCGGCACCGAGCAGCGCGCCGCGCAGGTACGCGCCGCGACAGCAGCGGCGCGCCAACACTCTCTGCGGCGGCCGCTCGAGCGGCCGGTGCGACGAGTCGAGCACGCCGGCGCGATGCAACACCTCGTACGCATGTTGCGCGCCGTCGACGTGCAACTGGAAGCGCGTTCCCCGGCCGAATGCGTGTTGCTGGTACGTGCGGATCTCCGAGTCGACGCTGAACGCGCGCAAGAGCGCGAAGCCGCGGCGGGCGACCGCGCTGCTCGCAAGGTCGAGGTGGAGTGCGATCTCTCCACGCCCGCGTAGGTGGACGCTGCCGGCGACGTGGAAGAGACCCGAGAGCTCGGCGAGCCGGTCGCAGTCAGCTTCCGGCGCGATCGACGCGAGCTCGTTGCGGAGGTCCTCAGACAGCACCCTCGAGCTCCAACAGGCGCCTCTTGTAGGACACGCCGTGCGAGCCGTACGAGCCGAGCCCGCCGGCGCTGACGACGCGGTGGCACGGGACGAAGAGCCCGAGCCGGTTGCGCGCGCAGAAGCTGCCTGCGGCACGCGCGGCGCCGGGCGACCCCGCGAGGGCCGCCAGCTCGCCGTAGGTCACCGTCTCGCCGCGCGGCACCGCCCGGAGCGCGTGCGCGCAGCGCTCGAGGAACGGCGTCTCGTATTCGAGGTCGAGAGGCACGTCGGACAAGCTGACGTCTGCGCCCGCGAAGTACCGCTGGAGGAGCTTCGCGTACGGGTGCGCTACCCGGTTGCCCTGCAACCGCGCTGCAGATCTGGGGAGCTCGTGCCACACGACGACTTCGCCGTCGAGCCACAGCTCGCCGACGCCCCAGCCGTCCGCCTCGTAGGCGACCCGCGTCACGCCCATCGACCCTCAGTCTAGGATCGACGGCATGAGCTCCCATGGCATTTTCCGCGTCCCCGAGCCGTACAACGAGCCCGTCCGGAGCTACGCGCCGGGGACGCCGGAGCGTGAGGAGCTGCGGCTGCGGCTCCAGGAGATGGAGTCGCAGCAGCTCGAGATCCCGCTCGTCATCGGCGGCGCGGACGTCACGACGGGCGACACCTTCGACGCAGTGCAGCCGCACAAGCGCTCGCACGTGCTCGCGACCGTGCACAAGGGCGGCGCGAAAGAGGTCGACCGCGCGATCGCCGCCGCGGCCGACGCGTGGGAAGACTGGTCGCGCACGCCGTGGGAGGAGCGGGCCGCAGTCCTGCTCCGCGCATCCGAGCTGCTCGCGGGCCCGTGGCGGCAGACGCTGAACGCGGCGACGATGCTCGGCCAGTCGAAGACTGCGCACCAGGCAGAGATCGACGCGTCGTGCGAGCTGATCGATTTCTGGCGCTTCAACGTGCAGTACATGCGACGGATCTACGAGGAGCAGCCGATCTCCTCACCCGGTGTCTGGAACCGGCTCGAGTACCGCCCACTCGAAGGCTTCGTCTTCGCGGTGACGCCCTTCAACTTCACGGCCATCGGCGGCAACCTGCCGACCTCGGCCGCGCTGATGGGCAACTGCGTCGTCTGGAAGCCGGCGTCGACCGCGGCGTACAGCGCGTGGTTCCTCATGCAGCTGCTCGAGGAAGCAGGCCTGCCGCCGGGCGTCATCAACCTCGTGTACGGCTCCGGCGCCGCCGTCGGCGACCCGGTGATCGCGAATCCCAACCTCGCGGGCATTCATTTCACGGGCTCGACCGCCGTCTTCAACGGGATGTGGCGTGACGTCGCCAAGAACCTCGACGCCTACCGCAACTATCCGCGCATCGTCGGGGAGACGGGCGGCAAGGACTTCATCGTGGCCCATCCGAGCGCCGATGTCGATGCCGTCGCGACGGCGATCGTTCGCGGCGCCTTCGAATATCAGGGACAGAAGTGCTCGGCCGCGTCGCGTGTGTTCGCGCCGTCGAACCTGTGGCCGAAGCTGCGCGAGCGTCTCGCGGACGAGGTGAAGACGCTGAAGATCGGCGACGTCAGCGACTTCTCCAATTTCATGGGCGCCGTCATCGACGGCAGCTCGTTCAAGACGCAGAAGGCCGCGATCGACGAGGCGAGCGCAGCAAACGGCACGGCGAGCGTGCTCGTCGGCGGCGGCTACGACGACTCGGACGGCTGGTTCGTGGAGCCGACCGTGATCGAGACGAGCGACCCGGACTTCCGGACGATGAAGGAGGAGCTGTTCGGCCCCGTCGTCACGGCGTTCGTCTACGACGAGAAGAAATACGAGGACACGCTCGACCTGATCGACGCGGGCGCGCCCTACGGGTTGACCGGCGCCGTGTTCGCGCAGGACCGCCACGCGGTCGAGCTCGCGAGCGAGCGGCTCCGGTATGCGGCCGGCAACTTCTACGTCAACGACAAGCCGACGGGAGCCGTCGTGGGCCAGCAGCCCTTCGGCGGTGCGCGCGCCTCCGGCACGAACGACAAGGCGGGATCGATGTGGAACCTGATCCGCTGGGTCTCGCCCCGGACGGTGAAGGAGCTGTTCGTGCCGCCGACCGACTACCGGTACCCGTTCCTCGGGCCGGAGCCGGATGCCGGGCGCTAGGCCGTTTCTTCTTCGATCGCCACGTACGAGAGGAACCGCTCGACGACCGCGATGAAGTCGTCGACGGCCTCGACGTACCAGGAGTGATCGGCCAGGTCGTCCTCGATGTAGTGCAGCTCCATGCCGAGGAAGCTACGCCTCTGTCGTTAAGGGCATGTCACGAGCACGTAAGAAATAGATCGCAGCGGCGCCGGCCAGCGCCGGGACGGTGAGCACCACGCCTGCGGCTCGGACGCCGAAGGCGCCTGCGATCGCGCCGTCCGTCAGGCTGGCGACCGGGCGCAGGCCGAGGAACGCGACGCTCCAGAGCGCCATGATCCGCCCGCGCTGGTGGTCTTCGACGCCGAGCATGAGCTGGCTCGTCGCCGACGTGTTCGAGGCGAGATAGCCGAAGCCGCCGACGGCGAGGAACGCGAACCCGACCCAGATGGACGGCGAGAGCGAGAAGCCGACGACCCCCGCGACGAGGACGCAGAGCGTGATCATCATCCGGTTTCGCGAGCCGGCGACTCGGCCCGCGAGCAGGAGGGCGGCGGTGATCGCGCCGGCGCCGAAGGCGCCGACGATGACGCCGGACCAGAGGCGGAGGTGGTTGTGGCCGAAGCCGAACGCGTGCGCGAACGCCGGGCTCTCGGTGTTCACGGGGTCCGACGCGAAGCCGACGGCAGTGACGATGAGCAGGAATGCGAGGAGCCGCGGCTGCTCGCGCGCGATGCGGAGGCTCTCGCGCAACCGCGCCTGGCCGCGCGACGCGAGCTGCCGGGCCCGCGGCGTCACGACGGCGAGGCCGAGGACGAGCAGGAGGTACGAGGCTGCATTGATCGCGAACGACGGCGCATAGCCGAGCGTGTCGACGGACAGGCCGGCGAGCGCCGGCCCGACGGCGCGCGCGAGGTTGTACGTCAGCGAGTTCAGCGCGACCGCCGATTGCAGATCCTCGCGCGGCACCAGATCGCCGATCAACGCCTGGCTCGCCGGGGCCGAGAACGCGCTGCAGACGCCGAGGCACACGGCGCACGCCATGACGAGCGGCACGGAGACGTG
This sequence comes from Thermoleophilia bacterium, assembly GCA_025934995.1. Taxonomy (GTDB): domain Bacteria; phylum Actinomycetota; class Thermoleophilia; order Gaiellales; family Gaiellaceae; genus Palsa-739. The sequence continues at coordinate 35,394 of JAICWC010000009.1, forward strand.
TCCCTCCCAGGTCAGGGCGGCGAGCGCGCCGCTGACCGCCGTCGCCACGACCTGTGTGATGAGCAACAACCGTTTGCGATCGAAGCGGTCGGCGGCGCTCCCGCCCCACGGCGCGAGCAGGAGGACCGGCACGAAGTTGCCGAACTGCAGCACGCCGAGCAGGAAGGGCGAGTGCGTGTGCTCGAAGACGTACAGCGATGCCGCGAGATTCTGGAACCACGTGCCGCTCGCGGACGCCGCGTTGCCGACGAAGTAGGGACCGAAGTTGCGGTGGAGGATCAGCCGCGCAGCGACGCCCGGCCCATGTGGCGCGCTAGCCACGTCCGGTCTTGTGGAGCTGTGCGTAGATGCGGCGTGCGACCGCCGCGGGGACGCCGGGCACGCCCTCCAGCTCTTCCGGGGATGCGGCCGCCATCTCCTCGACCGAGCCGAAGTGCTGCAGAAGCGCCCGACGACGTGCAGGGCCGACACCCTCGAGCTCATCGAACAACGACGCGAACCCGCGCGACTCTCGCCGTTGCCGGTGGAAGCCGAGTGCGAAGCGATGCGCCTCGTCGCGCAGGCGCTGCAGCAGCTGCAGGCCCGGGTTGTGACGGGAGAGGATGATCGGCTCGCTCTGGCCCGGGACGAACACTTCCTCGATCCGCTTGGCGAGTGAGATCACCGCGACGCGCGGCAGGTCGAACGCCTGCATCGCGCCGAGCGCGGCCGAGAGCTGCCCCTTGCCGCCGTCGATGACGACGAGGTTCGGCGCCGTTGCGAACGAGGAGTCGTGCGACTCGCCCGTCCCGTCCGAGAGGCGCGCGAATCGGCGCGTAATCACCTCGGCCATCGCCGCGAAGTCGTCCGGGTCGGCGCCCGCGGTCTTGATGCCGAACTTTCGGTAGTCGGACTTCCGCGGCAGCGCGTCCTGGAAGACGACCATCGACGCCACGGGGTCCTGGCCCATCGCGTGCGAGATGTCGTAGCACTCGATGCGCACCGGCAGTGACTCGAGGTTGAGCGCCTCGCGCAGCTCTTCGAGCGCCTCGACACGGCGGGCGCGCTTCTGCTCGGTCGCCGCCTGCTCGGTGACGAGAGCGTGCTGGGCGTTCTCGTCCGCGAGCTGCTGCAGCCGGCGCTTCTCGCCACGCTCCGCGGCGCGCACCTCGACGCGTGCGCCTCGCTTCTCAGACAGGAACTCCGCGAGCGCCGACAGGTCGCCGGAATCCCGCGGCACCACGATCTGCGGAGGCACACTCGGCGCCGAGCCGTAGTACTCGAGGCAAAACGACTCGAGCACCGTCGTCAGATCCTGGCCTGCGACGTTCTCGAGGTGGAAGGAGTGCCGGTCGACCATCTTCCCGCCGCGCAGCGGAAAGATCTGCACGACTGCCCGATCCTCCAGGCTCGCGAAGCCGATCACGTCGACGTTCCCGACCGACTGCCGCTCGACCGACTGGCGCTCCACGAGATGTTGCACGGCGAACAGCCGGTTGCGATGGCGCGCCGCATCCTCGAAGCGCTCCTCGCGTGCGGCATCGTGCATCTTCTGCTCGAGCTCGCGCTGGATGGGCCTGACGTTGCCGGAGAGGAACTCGATGACGCCGTCGACGATGGCGCGGTAGTCGTCCTTCGAGACGTAGCCCACGCACGGCGCGAGGCAACGCTCGATGTGGTAGTCGAGGCACGGGATGCCGGAGTGGCGCCCCGGCTTCGGGCCTTCGCACGGCCGATACGGAAAGACCCGGTTCAGCACGTCGAGCGTCTCGCGCACCTTCTTCGCGTTCGCGTACGGCCCGAAGTACCAGACGCCCTGCCGGTGCCGCTCGCGCGTGAACATCACGCGGGGGTACTCGTCCTCGACGGTGACCGCGATGTACGGGAACGACTTGTCGTCGCGTAGGCGCACGTTGAACGGCGGGCGGTGGCGCTTGACGAGGTTCTGCTCGAGGTGGAGCGCCTCCACCTCGCTGCCGGTGACGATCACCTCGATGTCCTCGACACGGCCGGGCAGCTGCTGGATCTGTGCACGACCGTCCGTCGTCTTCTGGAAGTAGCTGCGAACGCGGGGACGCAGCGACTTCGCCTTTCCGACGTAGAGGACGTCGCCGCGCGCGTCGCGGAAGAGGTAGACGCCCGGCTTTGCCGGCAGATTCTTTAGACGATCTTCAAGTTTCCCTTGGGCCACCGCGCGCTACCGTAGCCAAGCCCATGCGAGTTGCGACCCTGCTGGCTGCCCTCGCGTTCGTCGTCGTTCCGAGCGCGCACGCAGGCGGTCCGGGATTGATCATCGGCGCGACCGAGGACTCGACGAAGTCGACGACGATGGCCGTCGCGAAGGCGCAGATGGACCTGCTCGTCGCCGCCGGGTTCAGCGCCGACCGCATCACCGAGGAGTGGGCGCCCGGACAGACCGCGGTGCCCGCCACCGGCAGGCAGGTGCTCGAGAACCTGGCGGCCGCGGCAAAGCTCGACGGCGTCACGATCATCTGCGTCGTCATGAACCACGGGAGCGCGACGACTCCTTTGACACCGACGGATCAAGCGGACTTCGCGTCGTATGCGGCGTCGATCGCCCACGCGGTCCCGAGCTTCCGGATCTTCGTCGTCGGCAACGAGCCCAATCTCAACCGTTACTGGCTGCCGCAGTACAACGACGACGGCAGCGACGCCGCAGCGCCGGCCTACGAGAGCCTGCTGGCCGGTACCTACGACGCACTGAAAGGCGTTTCGAGCGGGATCACCGTGCTCGGCGGCGCGCTCGCGCCTCGCGGCGGCGATGCGCCGAGCACCGTGCGACCGACGCACAACCCGACGGTCTTCATCCATGACATGGGTCAGGCCTGGCTCGAAAGCGGGCGGACGACGCCGATCATGGACGGTTTCGACATGCACCCGTACGAGGACAACTCGAGCGTCGCGCCCGCGGCCGGGACGCATCCGAACTCGACGACGATCGCACTGGCCGACTACGACAAGCTCGTCGCCGCACTCGGCGACGCATTCGGGAACTATTCGCTGCCCATCTGGTACGACGAGTTCGGCGTCGAGACGCAGATCCCGGCGCAGTGGGAGAGCCAGTACACGGGCACCGAGCCGGCGACGATCCATCCCGTCCCCGAGACCACGCAGGCCGCGTACTACCGCCAGGCGATCCAGCTCGCGTTCTGCCAGCCGAACGTCCGTGCGCTGATGCTCTTCCACACCGTCGACGAGGCCGACCACGCCGCCTGGCAGTCCGGCCTGTACTACGCGAACAGCACGACCGCGAAGGCGAGCCTGGCGCCGACCCGGCTCGCGATACAGCAGTCGCGTCGCGGCGTCGTGACCCATTGCGACGGGCTGGAGCTCCCTGTGACGCCGCGCGTCGTGCAAAAGGGCGACGTGCTGACCCTCTCCTGCGGGCTCGACTGCGACTACGTCGCACAGCTTTACCGTGGCACGAAGCTGGTGCGCGGCGTGCGCGGCCGCGCCGTCGGGGGTCAGCCGAAGACGTTGTCGATCCGCGTGCCGACGACCAAGGGGAGCTACCGGCTCGAGGTCTCAGGTGTCAATCCGGTCAACCCCGCGCCGCCCAAGCCGCGCTTCGTCCGACTGCGTCGTCCCGTCCCGGGAGCGGGCTAACCTGTCGTCCGATGGACGCAGGCCAGTACGTCGCCTACACCTATTACCGCGTCGACCCGGCCTGGCGCCGGCTTCCGGTCGACGAACGGCAGGCGGGCAAGGACGCGTTTGCCGAGGTCGTCGAGCATTTCGCGGACCGCTTCGACCATCTGCGCGTGTACTCGACCGCAGGCGTCCGCCCCGAGACGGACTTCTTCCTCTGGAAGATCACGGAGCGCTACGACGCCTTCGGCGAGCTCGGCGCTGCGCTCAACGGGACGCCGCTCGCCGGTTGGCTCGAGACGCCGTACTCGTATCTCGCCACGACCAAGGCGTCGCAGTACACGCAGGCGCGCAAGGCGCGGAAGATCACACCGCACGGTCTCCCCTATCTCGTCGTCTACCCGTTCGTGAAGGTGCGGCCCTGGTACGCGCTTCCGGAGGCGGACCGTCAGCGCGCGATGGACGAGCACATCCGCATCGGCCGCGAGGAGTTTCCGGGAATCAAGAACCACACGACCTACTCGTTCGGCATCGACGACCAGGAGTTCATGACCGCCTTCGAGTGCGAGGAGCCGGCCGACTTCATGCATCTGATGTTGCGGCTGCGCGACACCGAGGCATCGAGCTACACAGAACGTGACACGCCGATCTTCGTCGGCAAGCTCGTGACGATTCGCGAGGCGCTCGCCGAGCTCGACGGCGCCTCGACGCGCGTCGAGCTCTGACAACGCTTCATGCATTGGCGATCGTCGGCGCCGGCGTCGGTGCGGGCATCGCGAACGCGATCGTCGGCAGCGGCACGCTGATCACCTTTCCGACGCTGCTCGCCTTCGGCTACGCGCCGGTCACCGCGAACGTCACGAACACGATGGGGCTCGTCCCCGGGAACATCACGTCGATGATCGGCTACCGCCCGGAGATGGCGGGCCAGCGTGACCGCGCGTTTCGGCTCGGCTTCGCGTCGATCATCGGTGCGACCGGCGGCGCGATCCTGCTGCTCGTGCTGCCGGCGTCGGCGTTCCGCGCCGTCGTCCCGGCCTTCATCGGCCTCGGTGTCTTCGCGATCCTGACCGGCCCTTACGTCTCGAAATGGCTCGCGAAGCGAAACCTCGTCGCGTCGGAGGCGAGCGGTGGATTGTGGACGTTCCTCGGCGTCGTGCTCTGCGGGGTGTACGGCGGCTACTTCGGCGCCGGGCAGGGCCTCCTGTTCATCGCCGTGCTCGGGATCGCGCTCGCCGACACGATCCACCGGCTGAACGCGCTGCGCAACATGCTCGCCGGGCTCGCGAACACCATCGCCGCGGTCGTCTTCATCTTCTCCGCGCACATCGCATGGGCGGCCGCCGGGTTGCTGGCGATCGGCTCGATCGCGGGCGGTTGGGTCGGCGTGCACATCGGCCGCCGCCTACCGCCGGTGTTCTACCGCGCAGTGATCGCTGCTGTCGGAATCGTCGCGTTCGTCAAGCTGTTGTAACGGTCTCGGCGAGGATCTTCGCCGTCGCCTTGTGCACGAGCTCGAGCGCGTACTCCTCCTGCTCGAGGATCTCCGTCAGGCGCATCGCGATGTCCTCCTCGCCGAGCGCGTTCGCCGTCGAGCGCAGCCACGTGTACGCCGCGATCTCGAGGTGCTCGTTCGCGGCGATGACGTCGCAGTGCATCAAGTCCGTCGGGTAGTCCTCCAGCAGCGAGTCGTGCTCCGCTTTCAGGCCGAGCAGCGCCGGGCTCTCGTTGCCGTCCTGCCGCTCACCGAGCAGGTTGAGGACGGTTCGCACGGTCGTCACGTGCTGCCGCGTCTCGAGGAGGTGCCGCTCGAGCCCGTACTTCAGGTCGGTCGCATGCACGTGGTCGTAGAGCAGCGGCAGGATCTCGTCGGCCAGACGCTGCTCGACCCACAACATCTGGTGGAGGCGGTGGATGAAGAGCTCGCGGGCGTCCGGAACCACTACGCGTAATGGTGCTGATCCCGCCAGATCCGAAACATCGCCAGGCCGCAGAGCACGAGCACGGCGACGAATGCGAGGAGCTGGAAGCCGTGCGCTCCGCCGTACCAGTAGACGGCGAGGTCGGCGACGGCGAGGATCGCGGCCCCGTAGAACGCGGTGGTCGCGCGGCGGGGCCAGAGCGAGATCTCCTCGCGCCGTTCGCGCCAGACGAGGAAGACGAAGACCGCGATGGCGAGGATGAACGCGATGCGGGCGATGATCGTCAGCGCGACCAGCGTGTTCTCGAGCTGCAGCACGACGACGATCAGTGCGATGAGCGCGAGGATCAGGAACCCGCGGAGCGTCGGGTTCATGCGTGAGAAAAAGCCTCTCATCCGACTCCCGTCATGTACGCCCGCACGGCGAGCGCTCCTGCCACGAGCGTCGCCCCGGCGAACCAGCCGAGCCGGCGGCGGCGCTCGGCGGGAGCGTAGAGCCACGGCGACAGGACCGCGAGGAGCGACAGGCTTCCGTAGAGGTAGTGCAGGTGCTCCGGCGCGCGCCGGTGGTCGGAGAGGAGCAGCAGGCCGATCCCGACCTGCGCGACGACGAGCGTTTGCGCGAGCGCGAGGAGATGCGTCAGCCAGCCGCGCGGCTCGGCCCGCCGATAGTAGGTCCAGCCCGCGAAGAGCGCGGAGCCGAAGGTCGCGGCGAGCACAAGGAATGCGACGGTGTGGTGGGCCGATAGCATCGAGGTTGATGATCGAGGAAGGCTCTCCCGCACCCGACTTCGAGCTGACGAGCGATTCCGGCGAGACGGTGAAGTTGTCGTCCCTGCGCGGCAAGCCGGTCGTTCTGTACTTCTACCCGAAGGACGACACCCCTGGCTGTACAACCCAAGCGTGCGGGATCCGCGACTCGTACGGCGAATTCGAGCAGGCGGGCGCCGTCGTGCTCGGCGTCTCGCCCGACGACGAGAAGTCCCACGTCAAGTTCCGCAAGAAGCACGAGCTGCCGTTCACGCTGCTCGCCGACACCGAGCACGAGGTCGCCGAACGGTACGGCGTCTGGGGCGAGAAGAAGTTCATGGGTAGGACGTACATGGGCGTCAAGCGGTGGACGTTCGTGATCGCCGAAGACGGGACGGTCAAGAAGGTGTTCCCCGACGTGAAGCCGGCCGAGCACGCGGACAACGTGCTCGCCGTCCTCCGCGACGCGTAATCCCCCGACCGGGTGACGCCCAGCCACGGGCGCGAACGCGAGGATCGAGGGGCAGCGTCGCTCGATCGCCTCTCCCGATGCAGTTGCTCGTCCACGACTCGGCGTACACCGACCGCCTCGCCGCGTTCCTGCGGAGCGTCGGCCAGCGGCCCGTCGTGGCTGGACCGCAGTCGGTCGAGGTCGGCGAGACCGAGCCGGCCGAGATCGAGGTGTACCTGCGTGTGTGGCGCGTCCTCTACCCGGACGCGGCCGTCTCCCTGCAGCCGTAGGTCGCGTCAGGCGGTCACTACCAAGAACGTTGGGTGCCGCCCTTGGAGACGGTGATCCGGCAGAGGCCGGGGCGCCCCTGAACGACGACGTGCGCCAGCTGGCCTCTTGGGACGGGCGACTTGACCTTGAAGTTGAGGTAACGGGACTGGCTTGTGCTCGATCCTGCCGCGACGCCGGCCGGTACGGCTACGGCGCCGGCATCGCCGCCACCAACGGAAGCAATCTGCGATCCATGGCCTGCCTCCGCTCTTTTTCGCCCGTACGTAACGCTGAGTGCGGATGAGAGGACTTGAACCTCCACGCCCTTACGGGCACACGGACCTGAACCGTGCGCGTCTACCAATTCCGCCACATCCGCGCGGTCGGCCATTGTAGCCCGGGCGAGACGGAGCACAACATCGGGGACGGCGCGGCGTCACACGTGGAACGAGTGATCGTCTCGACTCTCGCCACCCCCGGTCGCGAAACCGGCAGGAAGGCAGCTACTTTGTCTGCTCTGCGCCGGGTCGTCCTGCTCCTGTTCATAGCCCTGGGGTCGCTCGTTCTGCTGACGACGGCCGGCGCCGGTGCGTCCGCGCACGGGACGAGCGATCTGGTCGAGGTCGTTGTCACCCTGCCCCAGCCGCCGCTCGCCGAGGCGATCAAGCAGGATCGCGCGCTCGCGAGCGCGGCAACGACCCACCGCAAGCTCAACCTGCGCGCCGCCGCGAGCGTCGACTACCTGCGCGGCCTGGCGAGCGCGCAGCGTTCGCTCGCAGCGCGTATTCAGACCGCGATCCCCGCCGCGCGCGTCCGCTGGCACTACCAGGTGACGCTGAACGGGATGGCCGTCGTCGTGCCGCGCGGGCAGCTCGGCGCGCTCTCGCGCATCCGCGGTGTCACCGTTTGGCCGAGTGTCCGGTACCACGAGCTGCTCGACAAGACACCGCAGCTGATCGGCGCGACACAGGTCTGGGGGCCGACCCTCTCGACCGCGGGCGAGGGGATGAAGATCGGAATCATCGACGACGGCGTCGACCAGGCCCATCCGTTCTTCAACCCGGCCGGCTTCACGTACCCCGCCGGCTTCCCGAAGGGCGACACGGCATACACCACGCCGAAGGTGATCGTCGCGCGCGCGTTCTCGCCCGCTTCGAACACGTGGAAGTACGCGAAGACGCCGTTCGACCCCGTGAACTCCGACCACGCGACGCACGTCGCCGGTATCGCAGCCGGTGATCACGACACGACCGCGACCTTCAACGGGCAGAAGCTGACGGTCTCCGGAATCGCACCCGACGCGTACATCGGCAACTACAAGGTGCTGACCATTCCGACCACCGACTTCGGGCTCGACGGCAACTCGCCCGAGATCGCGGCCGGCATCGAGCAGGCCGTCAAGGACGGCATGGACGTGATCAACCTCTCGCTCGGCGAGCCGGAGGTCGAGCCCACACGCGACATCGTCGTGCAGGCGATCGACGCCGCCGCCGACGCGGGCGTCGTACCGGTGATCGCAGCCGGCAACTCGTTCGCCGAGGCCGGACGCGGCGGCATCGGCTCGCCCGGGAACGCGCCCGAGGCGATTACGGTCGCGGCGGCGAGTGAAGGCGGCACGGGCCAGCCGGCGGACGTCATCGCGGACTTCTCCGACAGCGCGCCGACGCCGATCTCGCTGCAGTTCAAACCGGACGTGACGGCGCCCGGCGAAGGAGTGCTCTCCTCGATCCCGCCGAACGACTGGGACCGCTGGGACGGGACGAGCATGGCGTCGCCGCACGTGGCCGGAGCGGCGGCGCTGCTCAAGCAGCGCCATCCAACCTGGACGGTGCAGCAGATCAAGTCCGCGCTCGCGACGACGGGCGATCCGGTGAGAAACGCAGGCACGCTCGGCGAGGTGCAGGCCACCCGTGAGGGCGGCGGCCGCATCGACGTCCTACGCGCCGACAACCCGTTGATCTTCGTCGCGCCGACGAGCCTCTCGTTCGGCCTCGTGCAGCACGGCGCGACGGCGACGCAGACGATCACCGAAACGGACGCGGGCGGCGGCACGACCGGCTGGATCCCGGCCGTTGCCGCGCAGTCGACGGTGAAGGGTGCAGTTCTGACCGCCGCTGCGGCGAGTGCGAGCTCCGTCGCCGTCACGCTGACAGTTGCGCCCGATGCCGCGGAGGGCGACGGCATCGGCTTCATCACGCTCACGCGCGGTGCGGACGTGCGCCGCATCCCGTACTGGTTCCACGTGGAGGTCCCGCTCCTCGGCACGGAGCCGCACCGGACGCTCGTCAAGCCCGGCGTGTACGGCGGCGACACCGCCGGGAAGAAGGCGCTCGTCTCGACGTACCGCTATCCCGAGCAGGGCCTCGGCAGCGTGCCGGTGAACCTGACCGGGCCCGAGCAGGTCTTCCGCTTCGTGCTGAGGCGCCGCGTCGCGAACTTCGGCGTCGCAGTCGTCTCGCATGCGAAGGGTGTCAGCGTCGCGCCGCGCCTCGTCGTAGCGGGCGACGAGAACCGCCTCGTCGGTTTCTCCGCGCTCCCGGTCGACATCAACCCGTACCGCCAGTTCGGCCGCACCGTGCCGTCTGTCGGGGCCGTCCTGCCCAAGCTCGGCGCGTACGACGTCGTCTTCGACACGCCCGCCGGCGGGAAGCCGGGTGCGTTCACCTTCCGATTCTGGATCAACGACACGACGCCGCCGAACGTCAGGGTGCTGAAGCAGCTTCCGGGGACGATTCGCCTCGGGGTCGGCGACGCGGGTGCCGGCGTCGACCTCGGCTCGATCGCGCTGACCGTCGACGGGCGGATCGGCTACGACTACTCGTTCAGGCGCGGCGTCCTGACGATCAAAGACGTCAGGCCCGGCTCGCACAGGCTCTCGCTCACGGTCGCCGACTTCGAAGAGCCGAAGAACATGGAAGACGTCGGCCCCGTCCTCCCGAACACGCGCCACTTCAGGGCGCGCGTGTCGGTTCCCTAGGCGACGCTAGCGGCGCCGGTCGCTGTCTTCGATCGTCGGCAGGTTCGCCAGGTCGCGCTCGACGCTCGCCGCGAAGTCGTCCTGGTCCGGGTTTTGGACGACCCGGAATGACGCCTTCCGGCGGTCGCGCTGGCGGCGGCGGCGCGCCTCGGCGGAGACACGCGAGCCAAGGCGGCCTTGAAGCCGCGGCCACTCAGCGGCGGCGACGACGGCGATCGCCGCGGCGAGCAGGGCGATGTACAGCCAGCTCACGGCTCGATCTTATCCGAGGGACGAATCGTGCCGATAGAGCGGAAATGCACGCGCCGCTCGTCCTCTGCCTCGTGCTCTTCTGGGCGACGCTGATGCGCGCCCTCTTCGTCAAGGCCGACCTCCTCCCCGCCACGTGCGCGCGCTGCGGGCTCCGCCTCGAGCGGCGCGCGCTCGGCGACCCGGTCTGCGCCTGCGCCGACGAGCGCTAGAAACCCGGGATCCCCCGGATCGCGAGGAAGACGGTCGCGGCCACCATCACGGCGACCGACCCGATGCCGAGCGCCAGCTGACGCCCGCGGGACGGCGCCACCCGCTTCGCATGCCGCATGACGTAGAGCCTCAGGCGGCGCGCCCACTCGAATTCGAGCGACAACAGGCCCAGTCCCGCGAGAACGAGCGGGATCCCGGGCCCGGGCAGCACCATCAGCGCGCCACCCGCCGCGAGCAGCGCGAAGCCGCCCACGACGACCAGGACGCGCCGGATCACGCGACCGCAGCGCCGACGACGTCTGTGAGCTTGCGCTGCAGGTAGCGGACGTAGGGCTCGGGATCCATCTGCCCGCCGGCCGCGCGATCGAGGAGATCCTGTGGAGTGAAGGTCCGGCCCCAGCGATACACGTTGTCGGTCAACCACTCGCGCAGCACGCCGAACTCGCCGCGCTCGAACTGCTCGTCGAGCGGGCCGACCTCCGACTCGATCCGCTCCCAGAGCTGAACCGAGACGACGTTGCCGAGCGCGTAGGTCGGGAAGTAGCCGAACGTCAGATCGGACCAGTGCGCATCCTGAAGCGCGCCGCTCGTCACGTCCTGGGGCTGCAGCCCGAGGTACTCACGCATCTTCTCGTTGAACGCGTTGGGCAAGTCGCGCAGATCGAGGTCGCCGCTCAACATCGCGCGCTCGAGCTCGAAGCGAAGGATGATGTGCAGCGAGTAGGTGACCTCGTCGGCGTCGACGCGGCGCATCGTCGGCTCGACCCTGTTGAGCGCGCGATGGAACGTCTCGATCGAGACGTCCGCGAAGTGGTCGGGGAACTCGTCCTGCAACCTCGGATAGAAGAACCGCCATGTCGAGAGGTTTCGGCCGACGAGGTTCTCCCAGAGGCGGCTCTGCGACTCGTGGAACGCCGACGACACGCCCTCGGCCAGCGGCGTGCGCGCGAAGCGCGGATCGACGTTGCGCTCGTAGACGCCGTGGCCGAACTCGTGCAGGCACGAGAGCACCCCGTGCAGCGAGTCCTCGTGGAAGTTCGTGGTCAAGCGGATGTCCGACGGCGAGAAGCACGTCATAAACGGGTGCACGGTCTTGTCGAGCCGCCAGGCTGCGCGGTCCATCCCCCATCGCTCCAGCACGTGCAGCGAGAACCGCCGCTGCGCGTCGCGTGGGAAGTGTCCGTGCAAGGAGGAGTCGTCGACTGCGCCGCCCTCCGCGAACGTGCGGATCATCGGCACGAGCGCCTCCTTCAGGCGGTCGAAGATCGGCTCGACCTCCACCGTCTTCATCCCGGGCTCGTAGATGTCGAGCAGCGGGTCGTAGGGGTCGTCGTACGGCGCGAAGCACTCGACGTACTGGCGGCGCAGCTCGAGGCCCTTCTCGAGATAGGGCAGGAGATGGTTGAAATCCTGGCGCTCGCGTGCCTGCAGCCACGCGCGATAGCCCTGTGAGGAGAGCCGGCTCAGGTCGGCGCGGAGGTCGGATGGGACGCGCACCGCTTTCTCGTAGTCGGAGCGCGACACGCGAACGACGCTTGCCTCGAACGATTCGAAGGCGTGCTCCTCCTCGAAGGGCCGAAGCTCTTCGAGCAGCTCGCCGAGGGCGGGATCGGTCTGGAGCTCGTGCGCGATCCGCGCGATCGTCGCGCGTTGTTCTGCGCGCGCTTCCGCGCCGAGCGGGGGCATCTTCGTTTCCTCGTCCCAGCCGAGGACCTGCCCCGTTTTTTCGACGTCCTGCAGCTCTCCGAGCCGCCGCAGGAGCTCCTCGAAGTGGCCGCTCACGCGCCGGAGGGTACCGCGAACCACGTCGCGCGGCCCCAGGCGAGGGGAGTTTTCCCTCGAAAGAGGGCCGT
>JAICWC010000134.1 GCA_025934995.1 Thermoleophilia bacterium
GCATATCTAGGCAACGGCTCGAGGAGTACGTCCGCTCCCTCGAGCTCGATGCCTACGTCGTCGGCGGCGCCGTCCGTGACGAGCTGCTGGGCACCGACTCGACGGACGCCGACTTCCTCGTCCCCGGAGTCGACACCGAGGAGCTGAAAGGGCGGCTCGCAGCGCACGGGCGCGTCGAAGACCTCGTCGTCGCCGGACGGCTCGTCGGCGTGCGGCTACATCCGAAGGACAAGAGCGTGCGGTCGCTCGCGCGCGCCGGCATCGAGTTCGCTCCGCCGCGGAAGGAGGTGAGCACCGGGCCGGGGCGGCACGACTTCGAGATCGTCGCCGATGCGTCCCTCTCGGTCGAGGAGGACATGCGCCGCCGCGACTTCACCGTCAACGCGATCGCGAAGCGGCTGTCGACCGGCGAGCTCGTCGACCCGCTCGACGGTCAGGCCGACCTCCGTAGACGGGTCCTGCGCACCGTCTCGCCGACGAGCTTCGCCGAGGACCCGCTGCGGCTCGTCCGTGCGCTCCGCTTCGTCTCGCAGCTCGACTTCGACCTCGACGACGGAACGGCCCGGCAGATGCGCGCGGAGGCGGCGGCGATCGAGCTCGTCTCGGCGGAGCGGATCGGCGGCGGCCTCGCGGCCGACGGCATGGGCGAGCTGTCGAAGCTCCTGCTCGGCGCCGAGCCGGCGAAGGCGCTGCGCATCGCGCGGGACACCGGCGTGCTCGTACAGGTCCTTCCCGAGTTCGAGCCTGCGATCGGCTTCGACCAGGAGTCGCGCTACCACGACCTCACCGTCGACGAGCACACCTTCGCCGTGGTGCAGGCGACGGCAGACGAACGGCGTGCGCTGCCCGTCCGGCTCGCCGCGGTGTTCCACGATCTCGGGAAGCCGCAGGTCGCCTGGCGCGGAACCGACGGACGCCTGCACTACTACGCGAAGCCGGGGTATGCCGACCGGAGCCACGAACAGGTCGGAGCCGAGCTTGCCGGCGAGGCCCTTCGGCGACTGCGGTATCCGAACGCGTTACGCGAACGGGTTTGCCGAATCGTGCGGCACCACATGTTCCAGGTCGGGAAAGGCGACGCCGTGCGCGCGCGGCGCTTTCTCGCGAAGCACGGCGACGAACTTGCGTTCCAACTCGTCGACCACAAGGAGGCCGACTTCCTCGGCAAGCGCGGAAGCGCCGGGCCGCCGCCGCTCGAGGAGATCGACAGGCTGCAGCGCTTCCGGAAGGTGTTGGAGCGGGAGCGGAAGCAGCCGCACCGGCTCTCCGACCTCGCTGTGGACGGCAGCGACCTGATCGAGCTGGGCTACCGGCCGGGGCCCGACCTCGGCCGCGCCCTGCACGAGCTGCTGCGCGAGGTCGTAGACGATCCGGCGAAGAACGATCGCGCTGCACTGCTGAAGCGTGCGCGTGCGAAGCTACGGACGTGACCGAGCTCGATCTCATCCACTGGGACGCGCCGGGGCCGTATCGCATCGCGTTCTCGACGCGCATCGGCGGCACGAGCGAGGGGCCGTTCGCATCGTTGAACCTCGGCATCCTCACCGAGGACGATCCCGCGCGCGTCGTGCAGAACCGCGCGATGCTGTGCGATGCCGTGGGCGCCGATCCGAACGAGGCGACGATGGCATGGCAACGTCACGGCGCCAACGTCACGCGTGCGGACGCCCGCGGCATCGTCCTGCCTGGGACCGTCTACGACCATTGCGACGGACTGTGGAGCGACGAGCCCGGTCGAGCGATGCTGCTGCTGACGGCGGACTGTATGCCGATCGCGCTTGCGCGCACGAACGCGGATCGTCCGGCGGTCGGCATCTTGCACGCCGGCTGGCGTGGGCTCCTCGCGGGGATCGTCGGCGCCGGCGTCCGCATGCTCGGCGCGCGCGGGATCGCTGCGGCGATCGGCCCGAGCATCGGGCCGTGCTGCTACGAGGTCGGCGAAGAGGTCGCCGGCCCCTTCCGCGAAGCGTTCGGCGAGGATGTCGTGCGCAGCGACTCGCACCTCGATCTCTGGACTGCGGCCGAGCGCGCGCTGCGCGCGGCCGGCGTCGAGCACATCGAGCGTTCCGACCTCTGCACATCCTGCAACGGCGACCGCTTCTTCTCGCACCGGCGCGACCACGGCCGTACCGGCCGCCAGGGGGTCATCGCCTACGTCGCCTGAGGAGATTCGCGAGCGCTATCTGCGCGTGCGCGAGGAGGCAGGGAACGGCGTGACCGTGGTCGTCGCGACGAAGTACGTGTCGGTCGACGAGCTCGGCATCCTCGCGGACGCGGGCGTCGACATCGTCGGCGAGAACCGCGCCCAGGATCTCGACGAAAAGTACGCGCGCTGGGGCGACCGGTTCCGCTGGCACTTCATCGGCCACCTGCAGAGCCGGAAGGCCAAGACCGTGAACGACATCTGCGAGCTGTGCCACTCGTTGAGCAGCGAGTCCGCAGCGGCGAAGCTCACGATCCCCGCGCTCGTGGAGGTGAACCTGAGCGGGGAGGAGTCGAAGTCCGGCGTCACGCCGGATCGGCTGCCGGCGCTCGTCGCGGCGTATCCCCACGTGCGCGGCCTGATGACGATGCCGCCGTTCACCGAGGATCCCGAGCAGTCACGGCCGTACTTCCGCCGCCTTCGCGACCTCGCCGAGCAGCACGGGCTGCGCGAGCTCTCGATGGGGACGAGTCAGGACTGGCGCGTGGCGGTCGAGGAGGGCGCGACCTACATTCGAGTCGGAGCAGGGATTTTCCGACCGGCTGAGTAACATCTGAGGCGAGATGGGCTTCGCCGACGTCTGGAACAAAACCCTCGTCTACTTCGGCATCGCCGAGGAGGAGGACTGGGACGAGGACGGGTACCTCACCGACGAGGAGCTTCAGCGTGCATACGCCGAGCGGCCGAATGTCCGCCGCCTCGCCCCGCGGCGCCAGGCCCGCGACGAATACGCGGACGACTGGACCGATCCCGAGCCGGCGACTGCCCGCACGAGCGTCCTGCGCCCCGCGGCGCAGCCGCGGGAAGCGCCGCGCCGCCTGCGCGGCGTCGAGGGCCTCGCGTCGCCCAACGTCAAGGTGCACCTCGTCCTGCCGCGGAGCTTCAACGACGCGCAGCAGATCGCCGATCGCTTCAAGGATGCGGTCCCGGTGATCCTCAATCTCCAGCAGAGCGACCAAGAGCTCTCGAAGCGCCTGATCGATTTTGCGAGCGGCCTGACGTACGCGCTCGACGGCGGCATGCAGCGGATCGCCGACAAGGTGTTCCTGCTGACGCCGCGCAACGTCGAGGTCTCCGCCGAGGAGCGCGCGCGGATGATCGAGCGCGGCGGCTTCTTCAACCAGGCGTAGGAGAAGCTACCGGCGCGACGAACCGCCCTTTGATGGGCCTACTTGCGGACGCCGTGACGTCGGCGCAGAGATTCGTGTGGGTCTTTGCGACCGTCTACACGCTCGTGATCTTCGCGTACATCATCACGAGCTGGCTTCGCCTGCCCTATTCGCCCTGGCTGAGCCGCATCCAGCGGTTCTTGTACGACGTCTCCGAGCCCTACCTACGGCTCTTCCGGCGGCTCCTGCCGTCGATGGGTGCGATCGACCTGTCGCCTTGGATCGCGACGATCGTGCTCTGGGTGCTCGCGGAGGCGCTGATCAGGATCCTCGACCAATTCCATTAGAGGAGAGGACATGGCACTCACCCCAGTTGAGATCAGGCACCTGTCGCCGCCCACTGCGTTCCGCGGCTACGAGAAGGATCACACCGACCGCTTGCTGGCGGAGATCGCGGCAAGCTTCGAGGACGTCTGGCGCGAGCGTGCCGACCTCGCAGACAAGGTCGAGGCGGTCGAGGCGGACCTCGTCCGCTACAAGGAGATCGAGGCGCTCCTGCGCACGACGCTCGTCTCGGCAGAGCGTGCCGCGTCGGATCTGAAGGAGCAGGCGCGACGCGAGGCGGACGTCATCCTCGCCGAGGCGCACAGCGAAGCGCGTGCGGTGAAGCGGCGCGCGATGGCGGAGAACGAGCGGCTGAGGCTCGAGACGAGCCTCTTGAAGGAGCGGCTGCGCGCGGTGTTGGCGGTCGTCGAGCAGGCGGAGGACACGCTGCACGGCGTCAAGCTCGACGTGAAAGACGCAGAAGCCGGCGTCAAGCTCGACGTGAAAGACGCAGAAGCCGCCTAGACTTTTACGCATGAGCGTTGCGACGACGCGGCTGCGGCTCCGTGTGAGCCCGGGATCCGGGCGCGCGTCGATCGTCGGGCGTCACGGCGACGCGTGGAAGATCCGCGTCACCGAAGCGCCGGAGCACGGACGGGCGAACGAGGCGGTCGTGCGCTTGCTGGCGAACGCGCTCGCCCTGCCGCGCGACGCGGTCGCGATCGTTTCGGGCCACAGCGGCCGGGACAAGATCGTGGAGCTGACCGGGGTCGGGCCCGCGCTCATCGAGCGCCGCCTCACCTCCGCGTCGGCGCCCGCCCGGATGAGAAAGGACAGACGCTGATGAGCATCGACACCGATCGTTTCCGCACGCTGTTGACCGAGGAGCGCGAGCGCGTCCAACGCGCGCTCACGCATCTCGAGGACGAACACCCCGGTTCGATCGAGGACGAGACGGACGAGCTCGCGACCGCGGGCGACAACCACATGAGCGACATGGCGAGCGCGACGCTCGACCGCGAGATCGACTACTCGCTCGAGGCGAGCTCGGAGCAGCACCTCGCGGAGATCGACGCGGCACTGAGACGGCTCGACGACGGGACGTACGGCAAATGCGTCGTCGGCGGCGAAGACATCGGGGAGGAGCGCCTCGAGGCGATGCCTTGGGCATCACTCTGCATCGACCATGCGCGTGAACGAGAGCAGCGCGGATGAGCGTAGGCTCGACGGAGCTCGTCGAAGAGCGGAGGCGCCCGCTTTGCCGGCGTCTGGAGCGGGAATGAGCGACCGCGAGATCAGGGTCGGTTCGTCGTCTGCAGCGGGCTCGCCCGAGCTCGTGGGCGAGCGCAAGCTCGGGGCGGCACCGTCGCATTGGCTCGCACTCCTCGCGATCGCGCTCGCAGCCGTCGCGGCGGACCAGCTGACGAAGCATCTCGTCGCACGTCAGCTGCGGCTCGACGACGGCGTGCACGTCGTCGGCCCGTTGTGGATCCGGCACGTGCAGAACTCGGGCATCGCGTTCGGGCTCTTCTCGCAGGCAACCGCGGTCGTGATCGTGCTGACAGGGATCGCGATCGCCTGGATGCTCTTCTACTTTGCGCGCAGCGGCGCTCGTCATCCGGTGCTGCCCGTCGCGCTCGGCCTCGTGATCGGCGGCAGCATGTCGAACCTCGTCGATCGTGTGCGCCTCGGCTACGTCACCGACTTCATCGACCTGCGTTGGTGGCCGGCGTTCAACCTCGCAGACAGCTTCATCGTCATCGGCGTGCTCGTCCTGCTCGGCGCGCTCATGCTCGCGGAGCGCGAGCCGCGCGGTCCGCAGCGATTACGTCGTGATGCGCCTCCGCGTCCCTCCTGAGTCGAGCGGCACGAGGCTCGACCGTTTCCTGGCGGAGCTGCCCGAGATCGGCTCGCGGGCAGTCGCCGAACGGCTCGTGCGCGACGGCGCCGTGCTCGTCGACGGACGGGCGCGGTCGAAGAGCCATCGGCTCGGCGGCGGCGAGGAGCTCGAGTTCGAACCGCCTGCGCCGCGGCCCAGCGGGCTCGAGGCAGAGGAGATGGATCTCACGATCCCGTACGAGGACGAGCATCTGCTCGTGGTCGACAAGCCGGCCGGGCTCGTCGTGCATCCGGCTGCCGGACACCACACCGGCACGCTCGTGCACGGATTGCTCGCGCACGACGTCGAGGGCGGGGAAGAGGCGGAGCGGCCGGGGATCGTGCACCGGCTCGACCGCGACACGTCCGGACTGCTCGTCGTCGCACGCTCACCTGAAGCACATCGCCGCCTCGAAGAGATGGTCCGACGGCGCGAGCTGACGCGCGAGTACCTCGCGCTGGTCGTCGGCCGACCGCGCTCGTGGCGGGGCACGATCGACGCGCCGATCGGCCGCGACCGTCACGACCCGCTTCGCCACTCCCTCGACACCGACTCGCCGCGCGCCGCGATCACACACTTCGAGGTCGTCGAGTTGCTCGGCGACCATGCCCTGCTGCGCGTGACGCTCGAGACGGGACGCACGCATCAGATCCGTGTCCATCTGGCCGCCATCGACCTGCCGGTGGCCGGCGATCCGACCTATGGACGCGCCGGAGATCTCGGCCTCGAGCGGCAGTTCCTGCACGCGGCACGGCTCGCGTTCGAGCATCCGTTCACCGGCGAGCCGGTGGATGTGACCTCCCCGCTGCCTGCCGACCTCGACGAATCGCTCGCTACACTGCGCGCGTCCTAGAAAGCAATCGACCCGGCGGATCAGCCGAGGCGCGGGTGCCGATCTCTGTGATCGGTGCGCCCGGAGCCCCGACCGGCGCACCACCAATCAACCAAGGAGTCACACATGGCAGTCGCCTCGATGCGCGCACTGCTGGAGGCCGGGGTGCATTTCGGCCACCAGACGCGCCGTTGGAACCCCAAGATGCGCCGCTTCATCTTCACGGAGCGCTCCGGCATCTACATCATCGATTTGACGCAGACGAGCGAGCGCCTCGACGAGGCTGCCCAGTTCGTCCGCAACCTCGCCGAGCGCAACGGCACGGTGCTGTTCGTGGGCACGAAGAAGCAGGCGCAGGACGCCATCGAGAACGAGGCGAAGCGCGTCGGCATGCCGTACGTCAATCACCGCTGGCTCGGCGGCCTGCTCACGAACTGGCGCACGATGTCCTCCCGCATCGAGCGGCTGCACGAGATGCGCCGGCTGCGCGACGAGGGCCAGATGGAGCTCCTGCCGGCGAAGGAGCGCATCGCAATGGCGGCCGAGCTCGAGAAGCTCGAGGCGAACCTCGGCGGCGTGGCCGACATGCGGCGCCAGCC
>JAICWC010000047.1 GCA_025934995.1 Thermoleophilia bacterium
ACCTCTCCCTCATCGATCTGCCGCGCCGTCCCGGATCAGGTCGACGACGACGCAGCTGCGATGACGCAACCGCTCGCAGTCGCACTGCACGCGCTCTCTCGCGTGGCGTTGCAGCGAGATGAACGCGTGGCCGTCATAGGTGTCGGGGGAATCGGATCCTTCATCGTCGCAGGCGCTGCACACCGCGCCCGCGAGGGAAGCGTCGTGGCCGTCGACATCGACCCGCAACGGCTCGCCACGGCAGCTGCGCTCGGTGCGAGCGAGGCGGTGGACGCGACGAATCGCGATCTGGGCGACCTGCTCCTCGAACTCACCGACGGCGTCGGATTCGACGTCGTGATCGAGGCGACGGGCGCGCCGCATGCGCCCGCCGCTGCAGTCAGGGGAACGCGCCGCGGCGGGCGCGCGCTCTTCGTCGGCCTCCACGGTGCGGCACGCGAGCTGGAGCTGACGCCGATGATCCTGCGCGAAGTCGACGTCTTCACAACGGTCGCCCACGTGTGCGACACGGACATTCCTGCCGCGCTCGCATTGCTCGCCGAAAGCTCGGTCGCCTCGGTGACCGCCGGGCCGCGCATACCGCTCGAGGAGCTCGTCCCGGCGGGTTTGCAGCCGCTCGCCGAGCGGCGCGCGACGGGAAAGATCCTCGTCAGTCCGCGCTAGCCGCGGGCTGCTCGTCGACGTAGCGGATGTATCCGGCTTCCTCGAGATTCGCAGCGCCGGCGTAGCCCCAGATCATGAACACGGGCTCGTCGCCGGTGTTCTCGAACCCGTGGTAGTCGTTCTTCGGGACGAACACGACCTCGCCCGGCCCGAGCTCGACGTCGGAGTCGCCGACCCGCGCGATGCCGTGCCCCGAAACGAGATATTCGAACTCCTCGGCATTCGGGTGGCGGTGGATGTCGTGCTTCGACCCGGGCGGGAAGACGGTGATGCCGAAGACGCCGTGCTCGGCGCCGACCGTGTCGCGCGTCAGAAGCCAACGCACGTCCATGTCGACCCAGCCGTCCTCGGGGCGCAGCTCGGCGTCGCTCGCCGTCGCCTCGAAGCTCTTCTTGAACGGATGGTCGCTGACACGGCGGATCGTCGTCTCCGACACGGTGAACCTCCGGGTAGGGGCGTTCATCCTAACTTAACGCGGGTGCGAGCTCAACGGGATAACGTGGTCGTTACCTCCGGAGACGTGTTCTGTCTCACTGGACATGCCGATGGGCGGGTTCGCCGCATGCCGCCGGAGAAGGGAGCCGACGAGGAGCACGAGCCCGCCCGGCAGGCTCGCGGCGAGCACCATCACCCCGTACGCGACGGCGGTCGCGGCGCCGCGGTCGGCGCCGAGGCCGGCTGCGGAGAACACCCACGCGGTGACGCCCTCGCGCGGGCCCCAGCCGCCGATGCTCGGTAGCACCATCGCCAGGATGGCGAGCAGCGCCAGCGGCAGGAGCGTCGGGACCGATGCGGTGACGCCTGCCGCCCGCGCGGCGATCAGGAAGATGACCGCATAGCCGACGACGGCCACGGTGGAGCCGAGCACGACGGCGGCCGCCGCGTTCCTGTGCAGCAGGCCGCTTCGGATATCGGCCACGATCGCGTTCCGCACCCGTTCCCACCGACGGCGCTTGCGGTCCGGCCGCAGCCGCGCCACGAGCAGCACGGTGACGGCGGTTGCGGTCAGCGCAGCGGCGACGAGCGGCATGGACGAGCGCACGGGCGACGGCAGGGCGAAGAGGACAGCAACCGTCAGCAGCACCTGAACGACCTGTCCGGCCGCGCGCTCCCAGACGACGGCGCGGACCGCGCGGCCGACGTCGTGCACGTCCCTACCGTGGCTGACGCCGCGATGGACGTCGCCCGCCACGCCACCCGGGAGCGTCACGTTGAGGAAGAGCGCCCGGTAGTAGGCCGCCACGGCGGCGCGCATCGACAGACGCACGCCGAGGCCGACGGCCACGGTCCGCCACCGCCACGCGCAGCAGACCGTGCTGACGAAGAAGACGGCCGCCGCGGCCTCGAGGGCGCGGCCGTCGAGCGCGCGGACGCCGGCGAGGATCGGGCCGGTGCCGAGACGCCACACGACGGCGGCGAGCACGAGCGCTGCGACTGCCGGCCGCGCCCACCGGAAGCTGCTCCTCAAGCGCCGCGGGACCCGGCAGCGAGGAATGCGGTGCCGAAGGCCAACTCGGTCCACGAGAGATCGCCGAGCGTCTCCTCCATCGCAACGCGCACGGCAGCCCACGGACGGCGCGCGATCCATTCGTCGATCGAGCCGAAGGGCCGCGCGAGCCATCGCGGCGCGTTGTCGGGCGCCTTGAGGTCCAGCACCGCCCAACGCCCGCCGCGGGAGAGAGCGGCCGCGCCGTTGGCGATGACGTCTCCGCAAGCAGCGACATGCGACAGTGCGTAGGTCGAGAGGATCCCGTCGACCTCGGTTGGGAAGACGAAGTCGACGGCGTCGGATTGCACGAGGTCGATGTTCGTCCAGCCGTTTTCCTCGATCCGCTGCGCGGCCCGGCCGAGCATCGCGTCGGTCAGATCGACGCCGACGATCCGGCCGCGCGGGCCGACTGCGCGCTCGAGCAGCGAGAAGTTCAGACCTGTGCCGCAGGCGACGTCGACGACGGTGTCGCCCGGATGAAGATCGAGTGCTCGGACCGCTTGCGATCGCTGCGCACGCTGGGGGTACCCCGGCACGGGGTACAGCCGCGAGGTGAGGTCGTAGTGCCGTGCTTTCTTGCGGTACGTGCGGATCAGGCGTTCTTGCGTCGTGTCGACCCGGCTCATGTCGTGGCGTAGGACGGCACGGCAACCGGCCTGCCCGACTCGGTCGAGGCCTTGATCGCTGCCATCTCGATGTCCATGACACGCCGGATCCTGGCGTTGAAGAGCCGGCCCGGGATCGCGCGCATGAGGCTCTCGAGATCGACCTCGACCCACATCATCGCCGCTGTCCGACCGTGCTCCAACGGCTCGAGCTCCATCCCCCAGCGGGCGGTCGACAGGCCGAGAGGCCCCGCGAACGCAAGGCGGCTCGGTGCCGCCACCACTGTCACGGTCTGTGATCGGCGGCGACTCGACCCGAGGGGGCCCTTCGCCCGCTGCTCCACCCACGCGCCCGGTTGAAGCGGAGCGCCGTCGCGAATCCAGCATTCGCGCACGGTCGGCGCCCACTCGGGCCAGCGTCCGACGTCACAGAGGTATGCCCACACGTCGGAGACGGTGCGGGAGATCGTGATGCGGCTCTCGCTTCTGATCGTCATCGCGCGTCCTTTCTGCCGAATCCGCCGTCTGGGGGGAGGCGTATCCATTCGGTGGCTCCGAGGGACGAGCGAGACGGTGAGCGGCGCGATGTCACGGACTCGGATGAGGAGTTGATCTGCCGGATTGCAATGCAGGACCTCGAGGCCTTCGAAGCGTTGTACCGCCGGTACGCGTCCGCGGTTTTCGGCGTCGCGCTGAAATGGCTCGAGGATTGCGACCGCGCCGAAGATGCATTGCGGCGCGCGTTCGCGGCGATCTGGAAGTCGGCGGTCTGCTACCTCGACGAGCCGAGCGACGGGGCGCGCTGGGTGTTCACGATCACGCGCACGGCGATCCTCGGGCGCACGTCCGCGTGGACGCGGGCACGGGCCGTCGCGCAGGGCTGGCAGGCGTTCAAGGTGCACGCCGCCGTCGCCGCGCTGCCCGAGCACGAGCGCGTTCCGCTCGAGCGGGCGTACTGGAGCGGCTCGCGTCCGGTCGAGATCGCACGGGAGCTCGGCCTTCCGCAGCCCGCGTTCGAAGCGCGCGTCCGCGGCGCGCTGGCACGGGTTGCGGCGCGGCTCGAAGATCTCGGCTAGCCGTCGTCAAACCGTCGGAGCCGGGCGCGCGTACCTGCGCACGAGGGCGCTATGAGCGAATTCCGCAGACATGACCGCGACGATCTCGCGCGCGCGTTCTGGGTCCAGGCGCCGGGTCGTGGTGAGATCCGGCCGGTCGCGCTCCGCGCTCGCGGCCCGGACGACGTTCTCGTCCGCGCCGTCCGCTCGGGGATCAGCCGCGGCACGGAGACGCTCGTCTTCCGTGGCGGCGTGCCGCGCGACCAGCACGCGAGGATGCGCGCGCCGTTCCAGGAGGGCGACTTCCCGGGCCCGGTCAAGTACGGCTACCTGAATGTCGGCGCGGTCGAAGAGGGCCCTGCCGATCTACGCGGACGCACCGTCTTCTGTTTCTACCCCCACCAGACCGCATACGTCGTTCCGGCAGGCGCCGTCACACTCGTGCCCGACGACGTCCCCCCGGCGCGCGCCGTGCTCGCCGGCACCGTCGAGACCGCCGTCAACGCGCTGTGGGACGCAGCGCCGCTCGTCGGCGACAGGGTCGCGGTCGTCGGCGCCGGCATGGTCGGCTGCTGCGTCGCACGGCTGCTGCAACGGTTTCCGGCCACGCGGGTGACGCTCGTCGACGTCGATCCGAGCCGTGCCGCCGTCGCCGCCTCGCTCGGCGTCGCGTTCGCGATGCCCGATGCCGCGGAGGGCGGCTGCGACCTCGTCGTGCATGCGAGTGCGACGTCGCTCGGGCTGCAGCGCTCGCTCGAGCTGCTCGCGCCAGAGGGCACCGTCATCGATCTCAGCTGGTACGGCGACACCGCGGTCAGCCTCTCGCTCGGCGGCGCATTCCACGCGGGTCGACTCCGCCTGCAGTCGAGTCAGGTCGGCACCGTTTCACCCGCGCGCGCGGGTCGGCGCTCGTCGGCCGACCGCTTGGCGATCGCGCTCGACTTGCTACGCGACCCCGCGTTCGACGCGCTCCTCAGCGGCGAGTCGCGGTTCGACGATCTCCCGGACGTCATGGCCGGGCTCGCCTCGGGAAGCGTCCCTGCGCTCTGTCACACGATCACGTACGCCGAGCCCTAACGATGTTCAGCGTGACCGTGCGCGACCACATCATGATCGCCCACAGCCTCGAAGGGGAGGCGTTCGGGCCGGCGCAGCGGTTGCACGGCGCGACGTATGTCATCGACGCCACGTTCCGTCGTGCGGAACTGGCCGCCGACGGCATCGTCGTCGACATCGGCCGCGCCGCCGACGCGCTGCGCACGGTCGCGTCGGAGCTCAGCTACCGGAACCTCGACGAGGAGCCGTCGCTCGCCGGGATGAATACGACGACGGAGGTGCTCGCGCGACTCATCGCCGACCGCCTCGCCGAGCGAGCGCAGGCGGGGGGCCTCGGCGAGGGCGGCCGAAGTCTCGACGGGCTCGTCGTCACGCTGCACGAGTCCCACATCGCGTCGGCGAGCTTCGAGCGTGCGTTGTGAGCACCGTCCATGTCGTCGTTCCGGAAGGGGTCGACGACCCGGCGCGGCCGAGCGGCGGCAACACGTTCGACCGTCGCGTGTGTCGGGGCCTCGTCGAGCTCGGTTGGGCGGTGCGGGTGCACGAGGCACCGTCGATCGACGCGCTCCCAGCCGTCCTGTCGGCGCTCCCCGACGGCGCGCTCGTCCTCGTCGACGGGCTCGTCGCGTCGCCTGCTCCCGAGGCGCTCGTGCCGGAGGCGGACCGCGTCCGCCTGGTCGTGCTCGTGCACATGCCGTTCGGCGACGAGCGAGAGCGCGCCGTGCTGTCGGCCGCGACGGCGGTCGTCACCACGAGCGACTGGACACGGCAGGAGTTGATGGAGCAATACGACCTGCCTGCCGACCGCGTCCATGTCGCGCTCCCCGGCGTCGATCCCGCCGAGCTCGCGCCGGGGACGACGACCGCCGGCGCGCTCCTCGCCGTCGCCGCGGTGATCCCCGGCAAGGGACACGACGTGCTGCTCGAGGCGCTCGCAGCGCTGCCCGACGCCGATTGGCAGTGCCTCTGCGTCGGCACCGTCGAGCGGGACCCAGCATTCGTCGCGGCGCTCGAACGGCGGGTCGTCGACGGCGGGATGAAGCAGCGTGTGCGCTTTTCCGGGGCGCAGAGCGACACCGAGCTCGCACGGAGCTACCGCGCTGCGGACGTGCTGGTGGTGGCGTCGCGGGGCGAGACCTACGGAATGGTCGTCACGGAGGCGCTCGCGCGCGGGCTACCCGTCGTCGCGACCGACGTCGGCGGTGTGCCCGAGGCGCTGGGCTTCGGCGACGACGGCTCGCGGCCCGGCCTGCTCGTGCCGCCCGACGACCCGGCCGCGCTCGCGGGCGCGCTGCGGCTGTGGCTCGAGGACGGCGG
Organism: Thermoleophilia bacterium; assembly: GCA_025934995.1. Taxonomy (GTDB): domain Bacteria; phylum Actinomycetota; class Thermoleophilia; order Gaiellales; family Gaiellaceae; genus Palsa-739. The sequence continues at coordinate 6,186 of JAICWC010000047.1, forward strand.
CGTGCGCGGGCGGCTGCGTCGCGCAGCGCGCGAGCGGCGCGCCATGCTCCCGCGCTGGTCGGCGACGACGGCCGCGGTCGTCGGCGCTCTCGTCGGAGCTGCCGGATGAGCGTCGACGCGATCCGCGTCAGCCCCGAATGGCTCGAGCTCCGCGAAGCGGCCGACGCGGCCGCCAGGTCGCGTGCGCTCGTCGCGCGGCTCGGCGACGGCCCCTGGCTGATCCACGACCTCGCCGCCGGCTCCGGGTCGATGGGACGGTGGCTCGCGCCGCTGCTGCCGGGACGGCAGCACTGGGTTCTGCACGACCGCGACGCGGACTTGCTCGCGCTGGCCGCTTCGGCCGTACCGCTCGCCCGCGAGGTGACCGTCGAGACGCGCGTCTCCGACGTGACGAAGCTCGGCGCGAAGGATCTCGCCGGGGCGAACCTCATCACCGCATCCGCATTGCTCGACCTGCTCACCGAGGGGGAGCTGGCGTCGATCGCGGGGACATGCGTCGCCGTCGGGTGTCCCGTCCTGTTCGCGCTCTCGGTCACAGGGAGCGTCGTCATCGCCCCGCCGGACCCGCTCGACGAACGGTTCGCAGCCGCATTCGACGCGCACCAGCGCCGCCCGACCCCGCGTGGGCGGCTGCTCGGCCCGGACGCGGTCGACGCCGCGATCGAGGCGTTCGGCGGGAGCGGGATCGCGGTGGCCGTCGCGATGACTCCCTGGGTGCTCGGGCCCGCCGACGCCGCCCTGACCGCGGAGTGGTTGACCGGTTGGATCGACGCCGCGTGCGAGCAGGAGCCGGCACTCGCTGCCGACGCCGATCTCTATCGCCACCGCCGGCTCAGAGACGCACGCGCCGGGAGGCTCTCCGTCACGGTCGGTCACGCCGACCTGCTGGTGCACTGATGCACGACCGCCCGTACACGCTTCTCTCGTGCAGCATGTCGATCGACGGCTACATCGGCCGCGCCGGCTCGCGGATCCTGCTGTCGAACGACGAGGACCTCGACCGGGTCGACGCCGTCCGGGCATCGTGCGACGCGATCCTCGTCGGCGCAGGGACGGTCCGAGTCGACAACCCCCGGCTCGTCGTGCGCTCGGCGGCTCGTCGCGAAGAGCGCGCATCGCGCGGTCTCGCGGTGTCGCCAACGAAGGTGACGGTGACGCAGCGCGCCGAGCTCGACGCAGCCGCGGACTTCTTCACGGTGGGCGAGGCCGACAAGCTCGTCTATTGCGGGAGCGCGTGCGTGCACGACGCGCGAAGACGTCTGGCGAGCGTCGCGACCGTCGTCGACGGCGGCGACACGGTCGACATGCGGCGGCTCGGGAGCGACCTCGCCGCTCGCGGCGTCGGCCGGCTGATGGTCGAGGGCGGGAGCGCGGTGCACACGCAGTTCCTCACGAGCGGGCTCGTCGACGAGCTGCAGCTGACGATCGCGCCCGTGTTCCTCGGCGATTCCGACGCGACGAGGTTCGTCCGCGACGGCCTGTTTCCGTGGAATCTCGCGCGTCGCGCGGCGCTCGTCGACGTGCGAAAGCTCGGCGACGTGGTCCTCCTGCGCTACGCCCTCTCATCTCGATTCGAGGACGGCCCGTGACGACGCGACTTCCGACGGCGACGATCCGCACAGAGGTCGTGGTGCCGCTCCGGTTCGCCGACGGCTACACAACGGCCGCGCGCGTCTACACCTTCGACGGCCTCGTCGACGGGCTCGAGCACCTCGCCTTCGCGCTCGGTAACCCGGCGGGCCGCGTGCCGCTCATCCGTCCACACAGCGAGTGTCTGACGGGTGACGTCTTCGGCAGCCAGCGCTGTGACTGCGGCCCGCAGCTGCGCGAGGCAGTCGAGCGGATCTCCGACGCCGGCGGCTATCTGCTCTATCTGCGGCAGGAGGGACGCGGCATCGGGCTCTACTCGAAGCTCGATGCATACGTGCTGCAGGATTCCGGGGTCGACACCTACGAGGCGAATCTCGCGCTCGGTCACGCGGAGGACGAACGGAGCTACGTCGCAGCGGCGCAGATGCTGCACGCGCTCGGTGCGCCGCGGGTCGCGCTGCTCAGCAACAACCCCGACAAGGTCGAGCAGCTCCGCGGCTGCGGCGTGACAGTCGTGGCGGAGGTGCGAACCGGTGTGCACGTGTCCGTCGCAAACGTTCGCTATCTCGAGACGAAGGCACGCCGCGGCGGGCACACGATCGATCTTTCGCTGCCCGCGTGACTACGCGCCGAACGCGGCGAAGAAGCGATTGCGGAACGCGCTCATCGGCCAGAGGGGCGCCCGCGCGTCGGGTTGCAGCCCGTCGACCCATCCCCAGCTCGAGATGCGCTTCAGCACAGCGGGATCGTGCGCGACGATGGAGATGGGCACGCTGTGACCGGGCTGACCGGGATCGACCCTCGAGGGCTGGTGGTCGCCGAGCACGATCAGGACGAGGTTCTTGTCCGTCGAGTGCGCGACGAACGAGTACAGCGTGCGAAGCGAATACTCGGTCGACGTCGAGTAGCCCTTCTCCGGGTCGTTCAGCCCGCTGCGGTCGATCGGCAACCGGTTGTAGATCGACCCGTCGCCCACCTCGTTCCAGGGGATGAACGGCGGGATGCGCGTCCAAGGCGTGTGACTCGACGTCAGATCGACCTCGGCGAAGATGTTGCGTGTCCGCGGCTTCGCGAGCTCGAGCCGCTGCAGGCGGAGCAGGGTGTACTCGTCCGGCATCGTCGAGAACCCGTAGGTCGGCCCGTGGTAGCCGAGGTTGTGGCGGTTGTAGACCTGGTCGAAGTGATAGAAGGACGTGCCCTCGGGCCACGCGCGGCTGTTCGACGGGTCCTCTGCGACCGTCCGCCAGCCGCCGAGCGCGAACGCGCTCGCGAGGGTGAGACGGTGGCTCTTGACGAGCGCGTCGTAGCGACCCTGCGTGTCGATCCAGGTGCCCGACTGCAGCGTCGAGTGCGCCCACCAGCTGCCGCCGCCGAAGGTCGACGACGTGAGCCAGCCGCTCTCGGCGGAGAAGCCCGCGTCGGCGAGCTGCGCGTCTCCGGTTGCGAGCACGGCGTCGACCGCGGGCGAGAACGGGGAGCCCTGGACGGCGAGCCTGCCGTAGCTCTCCACGAAGACGAGCAGGACGTCTTTGCCGCGAAGCGCGCCCACGAGTTGGCCACCCGTCTTGTCCCGGAAGTCGTCCTTCCGCAGCAAGCGGTCGAACACCGAGTGGTCGCGGAGATCGACCTGGACGGCGCGCACCTCCTGGACCGCGAGGTCGGCGCCGCTCGCCGAGGCGATGCGCGCGCCGGAGACGACCTGCACGCCGGCCGCCCAGAAGACGATCCAGGCGCCTGCGAGCGCCGCGGACGCGCCGAGTGAGACCCGACGGTGCCGCGCCGCAACCCGGCTCAACCGGATTGCCGCCAGCGTCGGCAGCGCCAGCGCGACGGCCACGATCAGCACGGCGGCGACGATCGTCAGGTCGGCGACGGTGCGGCCGAACGTCTCGCGGGTCGTCTCGACGCCGAACGAGAGGAAGCTCCAGTCGTCGACCGGGTTGAACGGACGGTCGAAAGCGGTGAAGAAGCCGATGTCGAGGACCTTGACGAGCACGAGCAGCCCGAGGGCAGGCCCGACGAGCCACGGGAGAACGCGGCGCACGCGATTCGGCAGCACGACGGCCAGCACGACGACGACGATCCCTTCGAGCGGGAGCCGCACGAACGCGCCCGGCGTGAGCAGCCACGGCTTCGTCGGCGTGACGAGAGCGGCCCAGACGACGACGAACGCGAGCAGGCTCAGAGCGGCGGTCAGCCGTGGGTCGCGCGTGCGTCCGCGCGCCTGCGCACCGGCAGCGTGGCGGTGGCGCCACAGCCACCACGTGTCGCGGCCGAACGACTCCGCGAGCAATGCGAGCGCGACCGCGACGACGACCTGTGCGGCGACAAGAGGCAGAACGTGCGCGGCCGCGATCACCAATCCGATCCCCTGCGCTGCGGTGACGGACTTGCGCCAGTCACGCCGAGGCAGCGACGCGCGCAGCCAGCGGAGCGACCATCCGGCCGCGTAGAAGAGGTAGCGCGCGGCGCCGATCGCGAGGACCCAGACGCCCACGGAACGGGCCACCTCGATGCTGAGCGCGAGGATCAGCAGGGCGTCGATCTCGCCGTCCAGCCGTGCGCCGAGCGCCGAGCTCCCCGTGCGGCGGGCCACCCAGCCGTCGACGAAGTCGAGTGCGAGCGCAACCGACGCGAGGCTGACGAACGTCGCCACGGGGAGAGCTCGCGCGAACGAGCTCACCGCGAGCGCGCCGACGCCGATCGTGAGGGTCGCACGGGCGAGCGTCACCCAGCTCGCGAGGTTGAGCGTCGCGGCGGGGTTGCGCCAGAGCGCGCGGGCGAGCGTCGCGTCGAGGACGAGCGCCACGACGGCCCCTACGACCCACCCGGCCGCCGAGACGCCGACGGTCTGCACGAGCGCGACGAGGAGGAGGAGCTGGGCGACCGCACCGGCGATCGGGCCGGGGGCGGTCCGGAAGAACCGTTGGCGGTCGACCATGCGTACCGAAATACCGTGACCGTCGCGCATCGGTTTCGGGCCGAACCATGAGGCAGGACGAGCGCAGCGCATTCGTGGCGGCGCTGGAGCGCGCGCGCGAATCGGCGTACGCGCCCGGGGACTACGTCGAGCAGGAGAGCTTCATGCGCGCCGACGAGATCCGGGCGCTGGGGAGGCGCGCGGGCCTCGCGCCTCGCGTCTCGGTGCTCGACCTGTGCTGTGGTGTGGCCGGCCCGGGTCGTCTCCTGGCGCGCGAGTTCGGGTGCAGCTACCTCGGAGTCGACTCGAGCGCTAGCGCGATCGGCATCGCGCGTGAGCGCGCCGGCGGGCTTCCGTGCCGGTTCGAGGTGGCGGAGATCCCGCCCGTCCCTCCCGGGACCTTCGACGTCGTCGTCCTGCTCGAGACGATGCTCGCGTTCCCCGACAAGGAGACGCTCGTCGAGGAGGTCTCGCGCGCTCTTCCCGCCGGCGGCCGGTTCGCGTTCACGCTGGAGGAAGGCGCGCCGCTGACGACGGCGGAGCGGGAGTCCATGCCGGACGCCGACACGGTTTGGCTGACGCCGCTCGACGAGATGCGCACACTGCTCGCGCAGGCGCGTCTCGTCGTGCGTTGGCAGGAGGACTGGAGCTCCTCACATCGCGCGACGGCGACGGCGCTCGGCGATTCGTTCGCCGCCGACGCGACCGCGATCGCTTCGGTGATCGGCCGTCGCGCGCTCGACGAGCTCGTGGCGGCGCACCGGCTGTGGGTGGAATGGCTCGCGGCCGGTCGCGTTCGGAAGTTCGCGATCGTCGCAGAACGAACCGATGCAGCGTCAGCGCCGAATTGAGGACGTGAGCCTCGAGAACGGCGACCCGCGTCCCTACGGCCGGCGTGCCTTCTTGGGGTTGTCGGCCGCGGGGTTCACCTCGTTCCTCTGGGCCGGCCCCGCGAGCCGCATCTTCGCGCCGTTGACGTCGGCGTTCTCGCAGATGCTGGCGGACGTGCTGCCGGTCGGCGGCTGGCGGATCTACACGATCTCGGGCTCGATGCCGGTCTTCGATCCGTCGACGTGGCGACTCGAGATCGACGGCCTCGTCCGCAAACCGGTGAGCCTCACGTACGACGACCTGCGCAAGCTGCCGCAGGCGCATCAGACCTCGACCTTCCATTGCGTCACCGGTTGGACGGTGCGGAACGTCCGCTGGGGTGGCGTGCGCTTCGAGCAGCTCCTGAACCTGTGCGAGCCGCTTCCGTCCGCACACGCCATCCGCTTCGTCTCGCTCGAGCAGCCCTACGACGACTCGCTGACGTTGACCCAGACACGGCTCGCCGACGTGATGCTCGCGCTCGACCTGGACGGGGCGCCGTTGTCGCGACCGCACGGGTCGCCGGCGCGCGTCGTCATCCCGGAGATGTACGGCTACAAGGGGGTCAAGTGGCTGACGCGCATGGAGCTGGTGGCAAAGCAACCGCAGGGCTTCTGGCAAAAGCACGGCTACGACCAGGACGCGTGGGTTGGTCGCTCGAACGGGCTCTGAGCGCCGCCTGCCGCGGTTCGGCCGGACGGAGCGGGCGGTGCACTGGGTGCACGCCTCCGCGTTCGTCGTCCTGCTCGTCTCCGGGCTCTGCCTGTATCTGCCGTCGCTCGCCGAGATCGTCGGCCGTCGGCCTCTGCTCAAGTCGATTCACGTCTACACGGCGGTCGGCTGGCTGGCTGCGCTCGTCGTGATCGTCGTGGTGGGCGACCGCGCGGCGCTGCGCCGGACTGCGCGGGAGATCGACATGTTCGACCGCGACGACCGCGCCTGGCTCGCGCGACGCGGCGGCGCGCCGCAGGGGCGCTTGAACGCGGGGCAGAAGCTGAACGCCGTCGTCACCGCGGTGTTCGCGCTCCTCTTTGCCGTCACGGGCTTCTTCCTCTGGTACGGCGAACGAGACACCCGCTTCCGGTTCGCGCAGACAGTCCTGATCCACGACTGGCTGATGTACGTCTCGTTCGTTCTCTTCGTCGGCCATCTCTATCTCTCGGTCGTCCATCCGACGACGCGCCATGCACTCAGCGGCATCACGCGCGGCTGGGTCCACGAGGCCTGGGCCGCCAGGCACCATCCGAAGTGGGCGGCGACCTTCGACGTTCCACGGCCGACGGTCGACGACGACCGATGATCCTCCTCCTCGCGATCGGCTTCCTCGCCGGCGTGATCACGGCCGTCTCGCCGTGCGTCCTGCCCGTGCTCCCGATCGTCCTCGCCGGCGGCTCGGCCGGCGGCACACCGCGGCGCCCGTACGCGATCGCAGCCGGCCTCGTCCTCAGCTTCACGATCTTCACGCTCTCGGCGTCGGCGCTCCTCTCGGCGCTGGGCTTGCCTCAGGACACACTCCGCAATGTCGCGATTGCGCTCCTCTTCCTGCTCGCGGCGACGCTGCTCGTGCCGCGGCTCGGCCTCGTGATCGAGCGGCCGTTCGTCCGTCTGAGCCGCCGCCCGAGCGGTGATCTCGGCGGCGGCCTCGTGCTCGGCCTGAGCCTCGGGCTCGTCTTCGTGCCCTGCGCCGGGCCGGTGCTCGCGACGGTCAGCGTGCTCGCCGCCGAGCACCGCGTCGGGCTTCGGCTCGTCCTGCTCACCCTCTTCTACGCGGCCGGCGCAAGCGCCGTCCTCCTGCTCGTGGCGATCTTCGGCCAGAGAGCGACGCGTCGTCTGCGTCAGACCCGCGCCTGGTGGCGTCCCGCGCTCGGCGTCGTCATGGCCGGCGCGGCGCTCGCGCTCGTCTTCAACGTCGACCAGTCGCTGCAGACGCGGCTCGGCTCGTATACGACGGCGCTCCAGCGCCACACGGAAGCGTCCGCCTACGCGACGAAGCACCTCTCGTCGCTCCGCGGCGCGACGGGCGGCGTCACGCTGAAGCCGAAGACGGCGCGCGCGTCGCGCAGCAATCTCCCCGTCTACGCGTCGGCTCCCGGCTTCGTCGGCATCTCGCACTGGCTGAACACGGACGGAAGGCCGCTGACGATCGCCGGTCTGCGCGGCAAGGTCGTGCTCGTCGACTTCTGGACGTACTCGTGCATCAACTGCCTGCGCACGCTGCCGCACCTGCGCGCGTGGTACGCCGCGTACCACAAGTCCGGGCTCGAGATCGTTGGCGTGCACACGCCCGAGTTCGCCTTCGAGCACGTCCTGTCGAACGTCGAGAGCGCGGTGAAGCGCCTCCGGATCGGCTGGCCGGTCGCGCTCGACAACGAGTACGCCACGTGGACTGCGTGGTCCAATCAATATTGGCCCGCGGACTACCTCGTCGACCAGCACGGCGAAGTCCGGGCGTACAGCTTCGGCGAGGGCGACTACGCGAAGACCGAGGCCGACATCCGGCAGCTCCTCGGCATCTCCGGACGGACGACAGCCGTCGCCAACCTGACGCCCACCGAGCAGCAGACGCCGGAGACCTATCTCGGCCCGGCGCGGTTCGACCCGACCCGATACGTCGGCACCAAGCCGGTCGACGGTCGGGAGGTCGACTACCGCCTCGCATCACGGGTCCCGCAGAACGACATCTCGTTCGGCGGCAACTGGACGCTGTCCGGGCAGACCGCGACCGCGGGGCTCGGGGCACGCCTCGACCTCCACTACCACGCCAAGGACGTCTACATCGTGCTGGCGGGGCGGGGCCGCATGGCGGTCACGAGAGACGGCAGGCCGCTCGAGACCATCGACGTCGACGGCGCGAGGCTCTACACGGTTCTCTCCTCGAACGCAACGACCGACGGCGTGCTCGAGTTTGCGCCGGCGCCCGGCATCCGCGCCTACAGCTTCACGTTCGGCTAGCTGCGGTGAGGCTCAGCTCGGCTGCTGCGGCTGCGCGCGTCCGCGCCACGGCACCGCGCTCCGCGCACGGACGAGAACGCGCTGCGCAGCTGCGACGTTCGAGACCGTCACGGCGAGCAGCAGCACGCTTCCGTTGAAGACGGGCGTCACCCACGTCTCGACGCCCTTCAGCTGCAGCCCCGTGATCCCGACCGCCACGAGGAAGATCGCGATCACCGTGCCCCACACGTTGAAGAAACCGGGGCGGATGGCGGTCGCGCCGAGGAACGCGGCGGCGTACGCGGGCAACAGGAACGAAGGGCCCGACGTCGCGTCCGCTGCGCCCACTTGCGCGGTGACGAGGATGCCGCCGACGGCGGCGAGCAGCCCCGCGAGGACGAACGCCGTCGCCCGCGCACGGCCCGTGCGGATGCCGGACAGCTTCGCTGCGGTCCGATTCGCGCCGGTCGCACGCATCTGGCGCCCGAGCAGCGTGAACTCGAGGAGCACCCACAACGCGACCGCGGCGACGAGTGCGTAGTACACGGGCAGCACGACGAGGTGCTTCGTCTGGGCGAGCGTCGTGAACCCCTTGGGCGCGCCGCCGAAGAGCGGCTCGCTGCCGCTCGAGATCCACTGGGTCAGTCCGTCGAGGATGGTCGCGATCCCGATCGTCGCGATGAACGAGTTGATCCCGAGCCCGATGACGGCGATCGCGTTCGCGACCCCGATCGCCGCGCCGACGCCGAGGGTCGCGACGATCGCCATCTCCCACGAGAGCCCGTAGTGCGTGATCAGCTTGAGCACGAGGTACTGCGCGATCCCGAGCGTCGCGCCGAGCGACAGGTCGAACTCGCCGACGACGAGAACGAGCATCGCCGCGAACGCGATGAAGATCCCGGGCGGCTGCGACGTGAGGATGTCCTGGACGTTCCCGCTCGTCGGGAACTTCCCGGGCAGCCAGGCCGAGAAGCCGCCGAAGACGACGACGAAGACGAGCAGCAGGCCCCAGCGCGCAATTCCTCTCGGCAGGTTCATGCGGCGTAACACTCCTGCGCGATCCGCGCGGCCGTCAGCTGATCGCGCGTCAGCTCGACGCGCGGCGCGCCGCGTCCGAAGACGATGACACGATCGGCGATCACGGCGACCTCGTCGGCGTCGGACGAGAGCAGCAGCACAGCCGTTCCCGCGCGCGCTGCTTCGGCGAGCCGTTCGTAGATCGCACTCTTCGTCCCGACGTCGATGCCGGCGGTCGGCTCTTCCGCGACGAGCACATCGGGTCGAGGCGTCATCCACTTCGCAAGCACGACCTTCTGCTGGTTGCCGCCCGAGAGGGCGGCGAAGGGCGCGTCGGGGACGGACGGGATCACGTTCCACTCGCGAAAGACGGCCGACGCACCTGCGTGGACCCGGCGGAGCGACGCGAATGCAGCCGTCCGCCGATCGCGGAGGGAGAAGTTCATGCCGGTGTCGAGCGTCGGGAACGCACCCTCTGCGAGGCGGTCGCCGGGCACGTAGACGACGGCCGCGCGATGTGCGTCCCGCGGGTTGCGCGGGCGGTACCGCGTGCCCGAAAGCTCCATCTCGCCGGCGCTCGTCGGCTCGATCCCGGCCACCATTCGCCCGACGGCGCGATGTCCCGCGCCGACGAGGCCCACGAGCGCGAGGATCTCGCCGCGTCGCAGCGTCAACGTGACGCCGTCGACGCCTGCGCCTGCGACGTCCTGCAGCCGCAGCAGCTCGTCGCCGCCGGCGGCGGGAGCCGCGACGTCGCCGGCGAGCTTTGCGCCGACGATCATCTCCACGAGCTCGCCCTCCGACGTCTCGGCGACGGCGACGGTCCCGACGAGCTCGCCGTCCCGCAGGACGGCGGCACGGTCGGCGAGCCGCGCCACCTCGCTCAGACGATGCGTGACGTAGACGACCGCGACGCCCGCGGCACGCAGCCGCTCGACCGCGCCGTACAACAGGTCGACGTCATGACGGGGCAAGGCGGCAGTCGGCTCGTCGAAGACCATCACCCTCGCATCCGTGGCGACGCCGCGAGCGACCGCGACGAGCGCGCGCTGCGCCGCCTCCAGGTGCTGGACCGGCGTCGACGGGTCGATGTCGATCTCCCAGCGGACGAGCAGCTCGCGTGCTGCATCGAGCTGCCGCCGCCAGGAAATGAGGCCGTGCGACCGCTGGAATCCTGCGACGTGCGCGATGTTCTCCGCGACCGAGAGGCTCTCGAGCAGCGCGAGGTCCTGGTGGACGAAGGCGAGCCCGTGCGCGCGCGCCTGCTCGGGCGTCAGCCCGCGCGGGAACACGTCGTCGCCGAGGCGGATGGTCCCCGCGCTCGGCTTCAGGACGCCCGCGAGGATCTTGATCAACGTGCTCTTGCCCGCGCCGTTCTCGCCGAGGAGCGCGAGCACCTCGCCGGCGTGCGCGGTCACGTCGACGCCGCGCAGTGCGTGGGTCGCGCCGAAGCGGCACTCGAGCCCCTTGACGGCGAGAACGCCCTCATCGGACGTTCTCGCCGTGATGCCGGGTGCAGCAGATGTCACTGCGCCTACTTCACGCCCCAGAGCTTGAGCCAGGCCGACTGGTAGTCGTACGAGTTCGAGATCGCGGGACCGGTCGTCGACTTCGCGTTCGTGTTGTCCAGCAGCCGGAACGGGACGTCGTACTTCACCTGCGGCTTGTGGTTCATCGCGCGGAGGATGGCGTCCATCGCGAACCAGCCGTACTCGGACGTGTCGGGACCGATCTCGACGAACTTCGCCCCGCTGCGGATCTGAGGCAGGAAGAAGTCGCCGTCGGTGCCGAGCCCCGTGATGTCCTTCCGTCCCGTCGCCTGAACTGCCTGCGCGAACGTCCCGGCCCACGACTCCGAGAGGGTGAAGATGAACTTCGCCTGCGGGTACTTGCGGAAGAGCGCCGCCATGCGCTGGGCGCCCGCGGCGGTGCCGATGTCGGTCGCGGGCGAGAGCGTCGTATTGATGATCTGGTACTTCGGGCCCGCGTCCTTGATCCCCTGGCGGAAGCCGGCCAGCGCCACCTGGAGATCGGAGAACTGCGGCGAGTTGTACGCGAGGATCTGCGCACCCTTGCCGCCCGTGTCCTGGACGATCCACTCGGCGAGCCGGTAGCCCTCGGTCCGCTCGGGCGGGCCGACCTGAGCGACGAGCCCCGGCGGCGGGCTCTTCACGATGTTGAAGACGTCGACGAACGGCGCTCCTGCCGCTTTCGCCTTCGCGATGCCCGGAGCCATGAGGGCGGGGACGCCGGCGCTCATCACGACGGCGTTTGCGCCGCCGGTGACTGCCGTGTTGATCGCCGCGATCCAGCCGGGCGGGTTGCCGTTGCCGAACACGACCTTGCTCTTCCAGCCGACTGCCTTCGCCGCCGCGGCGACGCCCGCCGCAGAGCGCTGGGGCAGCGGTGCCGGGACGCTGTAGATCGAAACGAGGCTCTTGCCTGTCGGCACGGGCCCCGGCGACGTCTTCGGGCCGGTGAACTTCGTCATCGGCTTCCGCGCCGCAGCGACGTCGGCCCTCGCCTTCGCCAGTGTCAACCGGGCCGTGCTCGTATGGCGCGCGGCGCCTGCCGCTGGGATTGCCGTCAGCGAAACGGCGGCGATCGCGGCGGCGGCTCCTGCCGGCGGGAGCAACCTGCGCCCGCGGCCGAACCTCGACTCGTGCATGCGTCCTCCTCGATGTGCAAACGACGCCAGCTCCCCGGAGTGAGGCTGGTCGTCTCCCGAGCCTAAACCGGTGCGAGCAGGCCGGTCAACTGGGGCGGCTATGACCTTGAAGTCTTGCGATCCGTTGTGCACGGACTGCCGTATGCGTGAGAATGTGCGTACGCAGCAGCGTGTCCGAACAGGGAGGCCTCGCATGGTCGCAGCGGTAAGTCGCCAGTTGATCGACGGTCAGTGGCAGGACGGTTCGAGCGGCGAGGTCCTCGTCGACCGCAACCCGTACGACGGATCCGCGATCGCGGAGTTCCCTGTCGCGACGGCAGAGGACATCGACGCGGCGTACCGTGCGGCTGCGCGCGCCAAGGAGGAGTGGGACCGCGTCAACCCCTACGCGAAGCGCGCCGTCTTCGAGAACGCGGTCAAGTACGTCGAGTCGCACTTCGGCGAGATCTCGGAGATCATCATCGACGAGCTCGGCGGCACCCGGCTGAAGGCCGGCTTCGAGATCGGCCTCGTGCTCGACATGCTCAAGGAAGCCGCGACCTTCCCGCTGCGGATGGAGGGGAAGATCCTGCCCTCCGCCGTCGACGAGCGCGAGAACTTCCTCTACCGCATCCCGGTCGGCGTCGTCGGCGTCATCAGCCCGTTCAACTTCCCGTTCTTCCTGTCGATGAAGTGCGTCGCCCCGGCGCTCGGCGCCGGCAACGGCGTCGTGCTGAAGCCGCACGAGGAGACGCCGATCATGGGCGGCACGATGATCGGCAAGATCTTCGAGGAGGCCGGCCTGCCGTCCGGCCTG
>JAICWC010000022.1 GCA_025934995.1 Thermoleophilia bacterium
CAGCTCGGGCAGCTCGGCGAGCACGGCGCGCACGTCCTCGCGGCCGAACTGGTGGAGGAAGTCGAGGTGGAGCGAGTCTGAGTAGGGGAACGGATCTTCGGCGGCGATCTTGCGGTAGAGCGAGAACTCGTCTGCGTCTTCGAGCTCGGTCTCCTCGACGCGTCGCCCTTTCGCGCGTCCCCGGTCGCGGCAGCAGTTGACGAGGATCGCCGTCAGCCAGGCCGGTGCCGCGACCTCGTCGTCGAGGCTCGCGTACGCGCGGTAGCCCTTGAGCAGGGCGTCCTGGACGGCGTCCTCGGCGTCGTCGCCGACCAGCCGCCGGGCGAGCCGGTACAGGCGCGGCAGCTCGCGCTCGGCAAGGGCGTGAAAGCCGCTCCCTCTCGACGCTACTGCTGCCGCTGGCTCGTCCGCGCACACCACCCCTTGCCCGGGTAAGACGTCCACGCGGACGAACTTATTGCATCCGCCTGCGAGCGCAATAGCGATCGGCGCGCCGGCGTCCTTCCCTCTATATCTCGGCCACCACAGGAGCTGGAGGAGACGATGGCGGGCAACGGCAAGGTCTTGATCAACCTCGCGACCGGGATGGAGGACGGCGAGAAGGTGCTGATCTCGCTTCTCGTCGCGACGGCGGCGCAGCAGCAGGGCAAGCAGGTGCGAATCTGGGCGACGAAGGATGCGGTCCGGCTCGGGCTCCCGGACACGCTGCAAGGCGTCGTCTGCGACGGCTGCCCGCCGCTCGAGAAGCTGTGGGATCAGTTCGGGGAAGCGGGCGGCGAGCTCTGGCTCTGCCCGATCTGCGTCAACTCCCGCGATCTCGGCGATGCGGAAAGGATCCCCCACACCGAGATCGTCGGCGCGACGCCGATGTGGGAGTGGGCGGGCGATGACACCACCGTCTTCAGCTACTGAGAGGGAGGAGAGAGCATGGCCGTCGAAGCCGACATCGACATCGAGCTCCTGAAGAGCGAGATCAAAAAGACGTACTCCTCTGTCTCGCAGGAGCCCGAGCGCGACTTCATCTTCCCGACCGGGCGCGCCTGGGCTGAGGATCTCGGCTATCCGCCCGAGCTCGCGAACGTGCCGGAGAGTGCGGTCGAATCGTTCGCCGGCGTCGCGAACCCGTGGGCGATGGGCCGCCTCGCAGCGGGCGAGCGCGTGCTCGACCTCGGTTCCGGCGCAGCCACCGATTCGCTCGTCGCCGCCCAGATGGTCGGTCCCGCCGGCCATGTGACCGGCATCGACATGACTCCCGAGATGCTCGCCAAGGCACGCAGTGCTGCAGCGACGATGGGGGTCGCCAACGTCGAGTTCGTCGAGGGCGAGGCCGAGCGGCTGCCATTCTCCGACGCGAGCTTCGACGTCGTCATCTCGAACGGGGTGATCGACCTGGTCCCGGACAAGGACGCCGTCTTCGCCGAGCTCTATCGCGTGCTTGCGCCGGGCGGGCGGATGCAGATCGCCGACGTCACCATCCAGAACCCGGTCAGCGAGGAAGGCAGGCGCAAGATCGACCTGTGGACCGGTTGAATTGCCGGGGCGCTGCTGGAAGCAGCGTACGCGAAGCTCCTAGAGCGTCACGGGTTCGAGCGGATCGAGACGGGCCAGCTCGTCGACACGTACTCACGGTCGGCCTTCGAAGACACACGTCGCAAAGCGCAAAAGTATGGCGCCCGCGGCACGACGCTCAAGGCATACAAGCCGAGGGTCTAATGGAGAAGCGCGACGAAGCCGGAGTCGAGACGACCGCGATCGCCGGGCTCGTGAGCCTCGACGGCAAGCGCGTGCTCGACGTCGGCTGCGGCGAAGGTCGGTTGACGACCTTCGCCGCCGAGCGTGCCGCGACGGTCTACGCGCTCGATCCCCACGCCGAGAATGTGGCGGCGGCGCGCCGCGCACTGACCGACGAGCAGCGCAAGCGGGTCCGCTTCGCCGTCCACGACGCGGAGGCGCTCGATCTCGCGGGCGAGCGCTTCGACGTCGCGCTGTGCGGCTGGTCGTTGTGATGCGTCCCGGTCGAGAGCGTCGTGCACGCTCTGCGCAACATCCACGCCGCGCTCGTTCCCGGCGGCCTGCTCGTCGATACGCAACCGATCGGTTCGCAGCCGCGCGTCGCCGCCAACGGCGACGAGCTGGGAACGCTGGATATGGAGGAGTGGCTCGAGACGATTCGCGCCGTCGATGTGCGCATCGCCGAGACCGTCGCCGCCGGCCTCTTCGAGCCGACGGTCGAGCGAACACTGGTCGTCAGGAGCACGTTCGACGATGGGCCGGATTGCCTGGAGATCACCGGCAACTGGCGAGGGACACGCGTGCCGCAGCCTCTCGTCGATCGACTGGCAGCCGTGCGCAACCACGTGACCGTCGATCAGCATGTGCGCCTCCGCGTGCTTCGACGCGGACCGGCGTACGCGTAATCGACGCGATCTGCGTCCGCTTGGCTCCATACAGGCTCCATCCTCGGCAGAGTGCGTATGCGGCTACGCGCCGGGAAGAACGACGCCGTGTTCGTAGGCGAAGACGACGGCGTGCACCCGGTCGCGGACGTCGAGCTTCGACAGCACGCTGGCGACGTGTGACTTCACGGTCGAGGGCTCGACGACGAGCTGGTTCGCGATCTCGGCGTTCGTGAGGCCGCGCGCGAGCAGGCGGAGGACGTCGTGCTCGCGCGCGGTGAGCTGCTCGAGCTGGGGCGCGCTCGTCGAGGAACGCGGGACCTGCTCGATCAAGCGCCGGGTGCTCGCCGGGGCGAGCAGGGCGTCGCCTTCGTGGACGGTGCGAACGGCGGCGACGAGCTGTGACGGCGGCGCTGTTTTGAGAAGGAAGCCGGACGCGCCTGCGCGGAACGCGTCGACCACGTATTCGTCGAGGTCGAACGTGGTGAGGATGAGAACGCGGATCCCGGGTGCCTCGGCGAGCATCCGCCGGGTTGCCTCGATGCCGTCGAGCCCCGGCATGCGGATGTCCATCAATACGAGATTCGGGTGTGTCTCGTTCGCGCGCTCGAGTGCCTCTGATCCATCGCCCGCTTCGGCGACGACCTCCATATCCGGTTCGGCGTCGAGGATGAGCCGAAAGCCGCCGCGGACGAGCGCCTGGTCGTCGGCGAGGAGAATGCGGATCACGTCGCCGCGAGGGGGAGGCGTGCCCGCACGGCGAATCCGCCCGCCGGTTCCGGTGCCGCGTCGAGCTCGCCGCCGAACATCGTCACGCGCTCGCGCATGCCGACCAGGCCGTGCCCGGCTCCGGGCCTGCTCGGGCGCCCGGCGCCGCTGTCGCGGATTTCGAGAGTGACCGCCCCCGGGTCGTAGCGTACGACGACCTCGGCGTGGGCCGGGCCGGCGTGCTTCAGGGAGTTCGTCAGCGCTTCCTGGACGATCCGGAAGGCGGAGAGGTCGGCGGCCTGCGGGAGCGGACGCGGCTCGCCGTCGATTCGCAGCGTCACTGGGAGGCCGGCGGTTCGCACGCCCTCGATGAGTTGCTCGAGATCTGCGAGGCCCGGCTGCGGCTTGAGCGCTGCCGGGTCGTCGTCGTCGCGGAGCACCCCGAGGAGCGTGCGCATCTCGTCGACGGTTTGCCGGCCTGTCTGGGAGATTGCATCGAGGGCGGCGCTGACGTGCGGCTGCTCGCCGTCGAGCACGCGTGCTGCCGCGCCGGCCTGCACGACCATCATCGACACGTTGTGGGCGACGACGTCGTGCAGCTCGCGCGCGATGCGCCCACGCTCCACGGTCACCGCCGCCTGTGCCTGCAACTCGCGCTGGTTCGCCAGCTCACGGTTCGCACGCTCCAGCGCGACGGACTTCTCGCGCCAGCCGCGCACCGTTCGTCCGACCGCCCAGGCGGCAAGGAGCCAGACGTAGCTCGGAATCGCGTTGCCCGCGCTCTGTCCGTGCGCGATCGCGACGACGAAGAGCGGCAGCGCCCCGACGGCGAGCAGCGGCGGCGCCCAGGCTGCCCCCTCGAAGCGGCTGCCGACCGAGTAGGCGACGAGCGTCAGGGCGACGAACGGCTGGAACGCCGCCTGATGGGGCGCTGCCACGTAGGAGCAGGCGCTGTTTGCGGCGAGCACGAGTGCGGCCACCGCGAGCGGGCTCCGCGCCCGCCACCCGACGGGCGCGCTCGACAGCAGTGCCAAGGGGATCGCAATCCAAAGCGGATGTCCCCAGGAGACATCATCGCCGGCGAGGATCGCTCCCACCGAGGTGGCGGCGAGCACGAACGCGAGCGCGAGGTCGCCGATCGCCCGCGTCCGGGGGCTGCGGACGATCCGATCGAGCAGGGCTCTCATCGTTCCGACCGTATCGCGCTCCGTTCGTCTCCGCATCCGCCGCGCGGTGGAACCGAAGTTCCCCCGGGCGGCGGAGACGACTTCATCGCGGCGGCCGAGGACGGCGGCACCTGCGCTCCCTAGCGTCGAAGCGTCGTCCACGTCCGAAAGGAGCCCCATGACCACACCACGCTCGTCCCGCTTCGGCGCCGCCTCCGGCGCAGTCTTCGCCGTCGTCCTGTTCGTCGCCTCCGGCAGCGGCAACGAGGCCTACCTCGCACCGCGCGCAATCGCCGGCCTCGCCGCACTCGCCCTGTTCATCCCCTTCCTGGCCTACCTGTGCAGCCTGCTTCGGGTAGCCGAGGGAGCGGACGGGTGGCTTGCGACGACGGCGCTCGTCGCGGGCACCGTCGGCATCACGATCAAGATCGTCAGCACCTTGCCGGCGCTCGCTCTGCACCGCGCGCACATCGCCGACGGCACGCAACTCCATCGCCTCTTCGACGCGCTCGACGGCGGCGCCACCGTGATCGCGCTCTATCCGCTCGCGATCGCGTGTGCGGCAATCGCGGCCGCCGCACTTCGGACGGCGGCGCTTCCACGATGGCTTGCGTTCGGCGCGGCGCTCACCGCCGTCGCGCTCGCCGTCAACGGTGCGTTCCTCGAGGCAAGCTTCGTGCCCGCGCTGCTCCTCTTCATCGCCTGGACGCTCGTTGCGAGCATCCACCTCTCGCGGAGGACGTGGCATGTAGCCGGCCGGGCGCCGGGCGCGGTCGGAGCCGTCTCGGGGAACTGAGCCGCGACATGCGGGACGGCAGCTAGTGCGCGGCCGCCGGGCTCGAGTGGCGGGCGACCTTCGCCACGGGGTCGCCCGCCGCTCGGAGCGACGTACTCCTCGAGGTTCGTCACTCGGTGTCGGCGCGGTGTGCGCCTTTCTCTTTGAGCCAGCCGATGATGTTCTCCCGGCGAGTGCCAAGGCTGCCGGCCGCGTCTAGTGCGGTGCCGTGGGCGTATTCGGGCTCCCAGTTCAGGTTGGCGCCGGCGGCGAGCAGGCGTTCGGCGGCCCGGCGCTGCCCGCCTGCGCAGGCGTGCCAGAACCCCTGCGACGCGTCCTCTGCCGTCGGGCTCCCGCTGTCGAGCAGTTCCTCGAGGCGGTCGAGCAGGCCGAGTGCGCCGGCGTGCCACAGTTTGTCGACCGCGGCGCCGCGGTCGACGAGGAGGCGGGCGACGTGCCAGCAGCCGTAGCCGATCGCGTTGTCGAGAGGGGTTCCGATCGAGCCTTGTGCGACCTCGATGTCGGCCCCGCCGTCGATGAGCGCGGCCGCGACGTCGACGTCGTCGCTGCTGGCAGCCCAGTGCAGCGGCGTCTCGGAGCCCGGCTCGGGGTCTCGGTAGTTGGGGTCGGCGCCGGCCGCGATGAGGACGGAAACGATCTGGGGGCCGTTGGGGAAGTAGCCCGGCCAGTCGGCCACGACGTGCAGCGCCGTGCGCGTCTTGAAGGGACCACCCAGCGGGCCTCTGGCGAGCTCCGGAGTGTCGGCGACGATCCGCTGCACTGCATCGATGTCGCCCGACTGGATGGCGCCGACCAACGCGGCCGCTTGCTCGAGATCGGCGGTCACGGCTTCTGTGCGCTGAGCGCGGTCGTCACCAACCTGGGAGTCTAGGCCGCCGTCACCGGCTCGACTGCCGAGCGCGTAGCGGGGCTGGTTCGAGCAGCTGAGTTTGCATGATCGTGACGAGCCAAGTACGGAAGCGGCTTTTCGTCCACCTGCGTTGCGTGACCAGAAGTTGGTAGAGACCGGGGTCGTTGAGTACCCAGAGGATGTCGCTGGCGGCCCGCCGGCTGAGACCGTGGAGGAGTGCGTTGCGTTCGCTGAGTCGGCGAATGATTCCCGTCGCGGCGGCGCGCCGTTCTTCGGTGATGAGCTGCCAGAGCTCCCGTGCTTCCGGATCGGCGTGCGCGGCCGCCCGCACGGCCTCGTAGAGCGGCGCGAGTCGGCTGCCGACCTCGACCATGACGCCCGCATATCCCGCAAGGAGCTTGTACGCGTCGGGTTCGGCCGAGATGCGGCGGTTGCGGGCCTGCTGGCCAAGGGGTGTGTTCACCTGGCCGGGGCCGCGGACGGCGAGCCGATAAGCCGCTTTGAGTAGCTCGGGTTTTCCGCCGACGGAGTTGAAGACTGTGGCGCGACTCACGCCCGCGGCTGCCGCGATCTCCTCGACCGAGCTCGCTGCGTAGCCCTTCGCTGCAAACAGCCGGCCGGCGGCGCCGGCAATCGCGATTCGAGTCGCCTCGGCGCGCTCGCGCCGGAGGCGTGAGTCGTAGGCCCGCTTGACCTGCCGCGCCTTATTCGCCATACTGAGAGTCTAATCAACCTGGTGGTCGACACTTTGCTGCCGGACCATCCGTAAGGAGACGGCATGGCACCGATCGTGGACAGCATCGAGATCGACCGCACCCCGGAAGACGTCTTCGCCTACCTCGACGACTTGAGCAAACACGGTGAGTGGCAGGAGCAAATCGTCAGCGTGCATCTCGACAGCGAGGGCCCGACGCGGGTCGGGAGCCGTGCGACGGACACGCGTCGGCTACCCGGTGGCACGCGCGAGATCAGCTACGAGATCACCGAGCACGCGGCGCCGCACACGACGTCGTTTCGAGGTATCAACGGCCCCGTCCGTCCCCGCGCGACACTGACGGTCGAGCCGCTCGACGGGGGTACACGTTCAAGGCTGACGCTCAACTTTGCAATCGAGGGCAAAGGCCTTGGCGTGCTCCTCGCCCCGCTCGCACGGGCCAACGCTCGGAAAGCGATTCCGAAGAGTCATCGGCGACTCAAAGAAATCCTCGAGGGCGCACCCTCCTAGCGCTCACTGTCATCGGCTCCGTCTAAGCGTTTCGCTCGCGGCTCCGCTGCGCGACCCATTCGGCGAGCTCAGCAGGCGAGGCTGAAGCGGTCTCGGACCCTGCCGTCGACCGTCTCGTAGCGGAAACGCGCCTCGCGACCGGCGACGTCGACGCGGAGGGCGCCGAAGCGGCCCTGGACGATGCGCGCGGACGGGATCGTCAGCTTGCGCGCGTCGTCAGACAGCGGGGCTCCTCCGGTTCCGACCGCAACGTAGACGACTCCGCCGTGCGGGCGGCTTCGGGCGTAGGCGTGCAGATGGCCGACGAACACAATCTGGATGCCGCTCTTCTGCACCAGCGGCACGACGTTGCTGCGCAAGCCGGGGCTGAGGGGCCGACCGGGCGGCTCCCACGGCGGGTGATGCCAGGCGGCGAACCGAAAGCACGAGCGACGCGCCAACGCCGTGCGCGCGAAACGAAGCTGGGGAGAGCCGGGCGCGACGGAACTGTCCGAGTCGAGCACGACAACGGCGGTGTTGCCCCAGCTGAAGCGATACCAGCGCTCCGCGCCGAGGGAGTGAAACGCCTCGAGCTCGGGTTTCCCGTTGTCGGCCTTCACGTCGTGGTTTCCAAGCGCGGGGAACCACGCCGACTCGCGCATGACGGCCGCGTAGGGGCGGAAGATGTCGCGATCGAGGAGGTCCGCCGAGCCGGTGGGATACGCGTTGTCACCGACCGTGAGGACGAAGTCCGGATGCCACGACTCGATCAGGGAGGCAACCGCCGTCTCGTCGCTCGTTCCGCTGCCGAAGTCGCCCACCACCGCGAAGGTGAACCTGGAAGCCGAAGCCGGCGCGGCGCGGAATGAGCCGGCAGCGAGAACGCCTGACTGTCCTTCCACTGTGTATTGGTAGCGCCCGCCCGGCGTCAGACGGGTCAGCTTGGCCGCATGGCTGACTCCTGTGCCGGCATCGATGCGGGCGCTGTTCTGCAGAAGCACAGAGGCATGCTCTCGCGCCGAGGTCCGGAACGAAATGATGGCGCTGCGCGTCGTGACGCTCTCGGCCACTGGGCCACGAGTCAGCGTGACCGCGGCGACGGCTTCGGCGATCACCCTCGCACCTTCACCCGGACATCGTTGCAGCGACGCTCATTTCGAAGAAGCGATCAAGGCGGGTCGAGCGGCCGAGCGGTCAGCGACCCGCCACGCCGAGGAGATTCGCGCGCACCCGCTCGAGGTGGGTCTGCGTCGCGGCCAGTGCCTGTCGCACGTCCCGCGCGCGGAGCGCATCGACGATGTGGCGGTGGTCATCCCGATACACGACGCGCTGCTCCGGCGAGTCGTTGCGTTGCTTGAGGTTGCCCCAGAGCGGCCCATGGCGGGCCGCCTCGATCGACGCGTACATCCGGAGCAGCAGTCGGTTGTGAGCCGCGTCGACGAGCGTGCGGTGAAAGGCGGCGTCGGAGCCCTCCCAGGCCTCGACGTTGTCTGCCGCGTCCCCGTCGTCGAGGCAGCGGTCGAGCGCCGCGAAGTCTCGCGCCGTCGCATGGACGACGATGAGTGGGATGACCTGTGGCTCGAAGAGCTCGCGCGCCGTCATCACGTCCGCCGGCCCGACGTCGTCGGCGTGGTCGCCGCTCGCGCGCAGGAACGTCCCGCGGCCGACCTCGCGCGAGACCCGCCCCTCGGCCTCGAGGTACGAGAGCGCTCGGCGCACCGCCGCCCTCGTCACCCCGAGCTCGTCGGCGAGCCGCCGTTCGGTCGGCAGGCGCGTCCCGGCGGTCGCGCCGCTGAGGTACGTCGAGAGGATTGCCGTGGCGAGCTCCCGCCCGCGACGGCGGCCGTCCATCAAACCGATGTCAACCAATATGAGCCAATCCGAGTCTCTCGCGATTGTATGACCCTCTGACCGTCAAGACAAATCAGGTGATAAGCGGATCTTGACACATCGGATCCCGGCCTTGTATGGTCGCCCAATTCTGGACAATCCGCGACCAGCTGGCGCGACCGATAGCCGGCTCGCGCCCCAATTCCGACGATCAGGAGGTTTCGATGCGCTCGCGCAAGACCTGGTTCGCGGCGGTTGCATGCGGTTTCGCCGCGTGCGCGACGGCCGCTGCAGCCGCAGCACAGGTCAGTCGGACGTCGGGTGGCACGCTCACCGTGGGCGGGGTCATCGCCCTCACGGGCTCGAGCGACTTCGAGGGGCAGAATCAGGTCGGCGGGCTGTATCCCGCGCTCTATTCGATCAACAAGGCAGGCGGCGTCAACGGCGACCACATCGCCTTCAAAGGCGTCGACACGCGCGGCGACCCCGCGGACGCGCTCCCCGCTGTCCAGCAGATGCTTGCGACGACGTCCGGCCTCGTCGCGGTCGCCGGACCGGACACATCGTCCGCACCGACGATCGTTCCGGTGCTCAACAAGGCGAAAATCCCGATGATGGCGGTCGCCGGCGAGTCGGTGTACGACCGCAACACGGCGCCGTACTTCTGGCGCCTCTTCCCGCCCGACGCGGCGAACGGCACTGCGATGGTGCTCTGGGCGAAGAAGAAGGGTTACACGAAGATCGCCGCGGTCTTCGGAACCGACAGCGGCTCGCAGGGCGACAAGCCGGGCGTGATCGCAAGCGCCAAGGCGCTGCACCTGGACATCGTCTCGAACGTCGACCTGACACCGTCGCAGCCGACGTATCTCTCCTCGGTTCGGAAGGTGATCGCGTCGCATCCGCAGGCGATCATGACCGAGTCCGACGCGACGACCGCGGGCACGTTCTTCGGCGAGCTGAAGCAGCTCGGCGGGCTCGTGCCGATGATCGGGACCGAAGCCACGTTCACCTCGCCGTGGCTGACGGCGGTGAAGGGAGCGCTCGGCGCCGATTTCCTCAAGGACTACACGGGCCTGATCACCGCGCCGTCCAGGGTGACGGCCGCGGTCAAGACGTACCGGCAGTCGGTGACGGCGGTGAAGAGCAAGGAGCCGTCGCCCTGGCAATCGTATCTCTCGAATCCGTTCTCGATCACCTACTACGACGGCATGATCGCCGTTGCGCTCGCCATGGTCGCGACGCACAGCAACAAGCCGACCGTGTTCAATCCCGCGATCCCGTCCGTCACGAACCCCGGTAAGGGCAAGAAGGTCGTCTACACCTTCGCGCAGGGGAAGGCGGCGCTGCTCGCAGGCAAGAAGATCGAGTACGTCGGCGCCACGGGGTTGATCGACTTCGACAAGTGGCACAACTCCTTCGGCAATCAGGAGGCCGTGATGAGCACGAGCAGCCTCAAGCCGATCGCAAAGGGAGTGGTCACCGCGAAGCAGATCGAGGCGGTGCCCGTCAAGGGCGCGTAGGGATGCATGGGGGGCACGCTCGTATCGGCGATCGGATTCGGTGTCGTCCTGGCGTCGATCATCGCCATCGCCGCGATGGGCTTCACGATTCAGTTCGGGCTGACGAACGTGCTGAATCTGAGCTTCGGCGCGGTGATGACCGTCGCCGCGTTCGCCGCCTACCTCGCGAATAACCGCGGCGTCGGCGGCTGGTCCGGCCTCGGGGTCGGAGGAGCCGCCGGCGCCGCGCTCACCCTCGTGCTCGGACGCGGCGTGTTCCGGCCATACGCGCGTCGAGGCGCCCACCTCTTCGAGATGATGATGGTGACGCTCGGGCTGTCGCTGATCATCAACTACGCGATCCAGGCGGTGTCACACAACAACATCTACCAGTTCGCCGTGCTGCCGAGCTCGCCGTTCCAGCTCGGCTCGATCCTCATCACGCACACGCAGTTGGTGATCGTCTTCATCTCGATCGGCGTGCTCGTTGTGCTCACGTCGCTGCTGCGGCTGACGAAGATCGGCAAGGCCCTCCGCGCGATGGCCGCTGACCCTGACCTCGCACGTGCGTGCGGCATCCGCACGGGGCGCATCGTCGTGCTCACGTGGCTGTTGAGCGGATTCCTGTGCGGCCTTGCCGGCGTCGTCTACATCATCAACGCGCAGAGCGTCGGCTACACGACCGGCCAGCTCTTCCTGCCGCTCGTCGTCGCGGCTGCGATTCTCGGTGGCGCCGGCTCACCGCTCGGAGCCGTCGCCGCGTCGTTGATCATGGGGATCGTCACCGAGATCGTCGCTGCCTTCGGGAGCGAGGCGTACAGCACCGTCGCCGGCTTCGGGATCCTGGTGATCGTTCTGCTCAGCAGGCCCGGCGCCGTGCGCGGCGGGCAAACCGGCCACACGCAGCTCACGCTCTGATGACTGCGTGGTCGTACTACATCGCGACGTTGACGGTCTATTTCGGCGTCAACGTCCTATCGGCACTCTCGCTGAACCTGCAGTTCGGGTTCGCGGGTGTGGTCAACTTCGGGTACATCCTCTTCCAGGCGGTCGGCGCCTACATCGCGGCCGTCGTGGTGCTCGGCCCGAGCTCTGCGTTTCAGCAATACGTGTTCGGGGCGCGGCTGCCGTTCGGAGTTGCGCTGCTGCTCGCGACCGCGGCCGGCGCCGTGCTCTCGTTCCTCATCGGCCTCTTCAGCCTGCGCAACATCCGCCGCGACTACCAGGCGGCGATCCTCCTGATCATCTCGCTCATGGCCACGCAAGTCGTACAGGGCTACGTGCCGCTCTTCAACGGATCGAACGGTGTCACCGGCGTGCCGCGGCCGCTCTCGTCGCTGCCGCTCTCACTGCAGGGTTACCAGTGGTCGTACGCCGGGTGGGTGCTGCTCGTCGCGGCGCTCGCGTTCGCGTTCGTCACCTGGCTCTCGCGCTCGCCGTGGGGGCGCGCTCTGCGCGCGCTGCGCGACCAGGAGGACGCGGCGTCAGCGATCGGCCTCAACGTGACCGCGCTTCGTCTGCAGGTGTTCGTCATCGGCGGCGCGCTCGCCGGCCTGAGTGGCGGCCTGCTCGTCGAGTACATCGGTGCGTGGTCGCCGGACGCGTGGGGGTACGCCGAGACCTTCGTGATCTTCACCGCGCTCTTCGTCGGCGGCATCGGCAATTTCCGCGGCGCAGTTCTGGGAGTCCTGCTCGTGCCGATCATCTTTCTCGAGCTGCCCCGATTCCTGCCGCAGGTCGGCTACCCCGGTCTGATGGACTCCGTCGAGTGGATTGCGATCGGCGCGGTCTGGATGCTCTGCCTCTACGTGCGACCGCAGGGAATCGTTCCCGAGCGGCGCAACCACGCTGCACGCACCGCTGCGATCGAGCCGGTGCCCGGCCGCGAGCACGCCGAGGTGGCATGAGCCTCCTCGTTGCACGAGACGTCGTGGTCGCCTACGGCGGTGTGCGCGCGGTGAATGGGGTCTCGCTCGACGTCGCGGCCGGCGAGTCGCTCGGCCTGATCGGGCCGAACGGTGCGGGCAAGTCGTCATTCCTCGCCGCGCTCGGCGGCCAGGTGCGCCTGACGGCGGGCTCGATCGCGCTCGACGGCGAGGAGGTCGGCGGGCTACCCGCCTACAAGCGCGCGCGCCGCGGCATCACGCGGACGTTTCAGATGACGAGCGAGTTCGCGAAGATGACCGTGTTCGAGAATCTCGTCACCGCCGGCCACGGCGCAGAGGGCGCGTCGCTTCGGAACGTCGTCCGGTGGCGCCGGACCCGCGCCGCCGACCGCGCCGTCGCAGCACGGGCGTGGTCGGTCCTCGACCGCTTCGAGATGTCGCACGTCGCAGATCTGTACGGCGCCGAGCTGAGCGGCGGACAGCGCCGCCTGGTCGAGATCATGCGCTGCCTCATGCGCGAGCCGAAGGTGCTGTTGCTCGACGAGCCGATGGTCGGCGTCGCGCCGCACCTCGTCGACAAACTGGTCGCAGACCTGCGTTCGATCCGCGACGAGGGGATCGCGCTCATCATTGTCGAGCACGCGCTCGAGGTCGTGCAGGAGCTGTGCGAGCGCGTCGTCGTGATGGCACTCGGACGCCCGATCGCGTCGGGCACCTTCGACGAGGTCGTCGCCGAGCCCGAGGTGCAGGCCGCGTATGTCGGCTAGTTCCGCGGTCTTCCTCGACGTCGAGGGCGCGAGCGCCGGCTACGGCAAGGTTCCGGTCGTCAAGGAAGCGTCGGTCCGCGTTGCCCTTGGGGAGATCGTCCTCGTCATGGGCCCGAACGGTGCGGGCAAGAGCACGCTCGTCAAGGCGATCACCGGGCAGCTGCCGCTGCTCGCCGGGCGCATCTCGCTCGACGCCGTCGACGTGACCCGCTGGCGCGAGGAGGACCGCGTCGCGGCCGGTATCGGCTACGTCCCGCAGACGCGCGACGTCTTCGCGCCGCTCACAGTGCTCGAAAATCTCCAGATGGGCGCGTATCGCACGCGCGGACGCGAGGTCGGCGCGCGTGTGGACGAGGTCTTCGCGCTCTTCCCGGCGCTCGCGCCGCTCAAGCGCCGCACGGCGAAGACGCTGAGCGGCGGCGAGCGCAAGATGGTCGCGATCGCGCGGGCGCTGATGGCCGACCCGAAGCTGCTGATCCTCGACGAGCCGACGTCGAACCTTGCGCCGTTGATCGCCGCGACCGTGCTCGAGAAGATCGTCGCGCGCGTCGCAGACAGCGGCCGCGCGGTGCTCCTGATCGAACAGAGGGTGGCGCTCGCGCTGGTTGTCGCCTCGCGGGGTTACGTCCTCACCGACGGCCGCGTGCGGCTCGAGGGGACGGCGGAGGAGTTGCGCACCAAGCACGACCTCGGAGCGTGGTTCCTCGGGCGCGGCGGCGTCGAGATCGCGCAGGGCGAAACCGCCGAGACGGCGGAACGGAGCGCGTGATGCGGGCAGGGACTGTCACCGACGGCACGCGGACGGTCGTCGCATTCCACGACGGAGACCGCTGGTTCCCGGCCGAGCCCCAGCCGCGGTCGTTCATCGACGTTCTCGGCGCGGACGCGCGCGCAGGCGAGCCGCTTGCGAACGGCCACCGACCCGCGGTCCCGTTCCGGCCCGCGCGCAACATCATGTGCCTCGGCAAGAACTTCCGTGCGCATGCGGTCGAGTTCGCGGCGTACCGCTCCGAGACCGAGGCCGTTCCGGAGAGCCCGATCGTGTTCACGAAGGCGCCCGAGGCGCTCTGCGGGGCCGAAGACCCGATCGAGGTACGCCGCGACGTCGCGTCATCGCTCGACTACGAGGTCGAGCTCGGCGTCGTCATCGGCTGTGACGGCTCGAGGATCGGCGCCGATGCTGCGCTCGACCACGTCGCGGGCTACACCGTCGTCAACGACGTCACGGCGCGCGATGCGCAGGAGCGGCACCGGCAGTGGTTCCTCGGGAAGTCGCTCCCGCGCGCGACGCCGATCGGGCCGGTCGTGGTGACGCCCGACGAGCTCGGGGACCTCGATCGGCTCGCGATCACGTGTCACGTCAACGGCGAGCTGCGTCAGTCGGCCGTGCTCGGCGACATGATCTTCGGCGTCGCCGAGACGATCGAGATCGTGTCGGCGCTCGTGCCGCTGCGGCGTGGCGACATCATCTCGATGGGTACGCCGAGCGGCGTCGGCATCGGCTTCACTCCGCCGCGTTTCCTCGCGGACGGCGACACGGTCGTCTGCGCGATCGAGGGCATCGGCGAGCTGCGCAACGTCGTCAGGATCGTGCCGTGAACGACCGCGGGCTGACCATCGACGTTCACGGCGCCGTCGCACGAGTCCGTATCGACGCCGGGCCCGGAAACCTCTTCACACCGGAGATGACGCGCAGTCTGACAACGCTCCTTCGTACGCCGCCCGAGGGCGTGCACGTCGTCCGCGTGTCCGCGTCAGGACCGGAGTTCTGCGTCGGTCGCGCGCCGTTCCGCGCCGGGGCAGGTCCGCTCCGCGAGGATGTCGATGCTCTGGTCGAGCTCGTCGAGGTGATGCAGCGCACCCCGGTCGTGACGGTCGCCGAAGTGCAGGGCGACGCGGCAGGCTTCGGCGTCGGTCTCGTGGCGCTGAGCGACATTGCCGTCGCAGCACCCGGCGTCGGGCTCTCGTTCCCCGAAGTCGACGCGGGCTTCGCGCCGGCGCTCGTCCTCGCATGGCTGGGCGACGTCGTCGGCAAACGGATGGCGTTCTGGCTCGCGGCGACCGGCGTCCGAGTTCCAGCCGAAGAGGCCTGCCAACTCGGTCTCCTCACGCACGTCGCCGAGGAGGAAGCCGGGCTCTCCGAGGTCACCTCCTCCATTGTCGAGCTGCTCTGTTCGAAACCTGCGCGCGTGCACGGGCAGATCAAGGAGCTCGTACGCCTCTACGCCTCGGTGCCCGAAGAGCGACGCGGCGCCATCGCGGCAGACAGGCTTGCCTTCGGCGCGTTGCAGCGATCGCTTGCGGAAGCGCCGCGCTGAGAGCGCCGCGAGCCAGGCGTCGGTCGGTTCGAGCTCGAAACCGAAGAAGCGGCAGCCGGGCCACGGCTGCCGCCACGTCGGTGGCGCTAGGCGCCGATCAGCTCATGCACCGGGAACTCCTTGATGTCCGGAGGGGCCTGGGGCTCCGTCCCCGCCGCCGCCATTCCTTCGACCATCCGTGGTGCAAAGGCGTCGAAGTCAGCACGCGACTCCCAGAAGTCGACGATCCCCCAACCCCCGTCGATCGGGCCCGATGCGTGGAAGAGCAAACCCTTCGGCGGCGTCCGGTCGGGGTTCACCTGGTCATGGACGTGGTCGAACTGCTCCTGGGTGATTCCCGCGAGCTTGATGCGAATACCAACAGCCATCGCAAACCCACCTTCAATGGAAAGAAAGACCCCTCACGTCGAGTGTCGCACTTTCACCGCGTCGTGATGCGCTGACCTCGGCCAACGTTCAGCTACGACGTCTGCCTTCGCAGGCTCGACTCGTCACACGCGCTCCACAAGCCGGCATGACCTCTCGGGGGTCCAGCCCGAGGTGACGGCGAGGCGCTCGGCGAAGCGTTCGGGGTGAGCGAGTTGCGGGAAGTGACCGCTTCCAGCCCAGGCGTCGACTTCGACCTGGGGGAGCGTTTCGCTCAGCCACTGTTGGTAGTCGGGCTCGAGCGGGTCGCCGGCGACCACGAGATAGGGCACGCGTGCGTCGCGCAGAGCGTTCAGTGCCGCGGTGGCGAGGTCGACGATCTCGTCGATGGGCCTGTCGAGGAGCTGCTGCCAGTAGCCGAGGACGAGTTCTTGTCGTGGTCGGCTGGTCGAGCGCACGAGATCCTGGGCGCTTTCGGGTAGCCGCTCGATCTGCATGCTTTTGGCGAACATCTGCCAGACGGCGGGGAAATCCGGCCCGCGCAGCTTGTGAGCGAGGGACCGCACGAGCGTGGCGAAGGGAGCAACCTGCAGCGACTGGTCGACATTGACGACGCCGCGGCTCGAGTGGCGGGCGGCGTAGAGGGTGGCGATGACCGCAGAGATCGAATGTCCGACAACGACGGGTGATCCCAGCTGTGCCTGCTCGACCGCGCGGTGCACGCCGTCGGCGACGCTCTCCATGTCGTAGAAGGGCCATCCGGCCGACTCGCCGTGTCCGGGTAGATCGAGCGTCAGGACGCGACGGCCGGGGTCGACCCGATCCAGTTCGGCGAGCACCGGGTCCCAGAGCCTGCGGTCGAAGGTCAGGCCGTGCAGCAGGACGAGTGGTGGTCGACGGTCGGGACTGCCGCTGTCGGCGCCGGCGAGCGCGGGCAAGGCCTCAGGCCGATCGACCGTGTGCGGTTGGGTGGTTTCCCTGCTCTTTTTCTGCTCGTCCATTTTCGTCAGCCTCTCGCCTGCTCGGGGAACGACTAGTTTCGATACGTTGTACCGTAACAACGTTACGCTATCCTGTCAAAGGATGGGTCGGCCGAAGGAACACGACGAGTGGACTGCGGCCGCGCTCCTCGTCGCAGCCGAGCGGATCGTTCTCGCCGACGGCCTCGATCGCCTGTCCGTGCGGCGCGTGGCCGATGAGGTCGGAACCACGACGCGCGCGGTCTACAGCCTGTTCGGCTCCAAGGACGGTCTACTCGTCGCCCTCGGCGCGCGTGCGTTCGAGCTGCTCGGCGAGGCGATCACCGCGCTGGCGACGACCGACGACCCAGCCCTCGACCTCGTCGAAGCCGGTGTCGCAGTCTTCCGACGCTTTGCGATCGAGCATCCGACGTTGTTCCGGATCGGCGTGCAGCGCACATTGCTCTCGCCCGACTTGGCCGGACAGTTCCGCGCCGCTGCACGGACGGCGTTCGCCGGGCTCGAGGCCAGGCTGAGCCGGCTCGAAAACGCCGGCCTGCTCGGCCCGCGCACCGTCGGCGACGCCGCCTGCGAGTTTCACGCCCTCTGCGAAGGGCTCGCCGCGATCGAGCTCCGCGGGTTGATGACACCCGGCGAGGAGATCCGAATTTGGCGTGATGCCCTCGCCGCACTCGTCACCGGTTTCGCCGTGTCCGGTCCATGCACGTCAGCCGTCATGGCCGATAAGCGGAGGTCGTAGCGGTGCAACTGTGCGACCATGAGGGCGTCGAGGCTGCGGCGATCGCCGGCGCGTCCGTTTTGCGGTCCATGACGCCGAAGCGCTCGACCTACCGCGCGAGCTGTTCGACATCGCTCTCTGCGGCTGGTCGTTGTGATGCATTCCACTCGAGGGCGTCGTGCACGCCCTGCACAAGATCCATGCCGTACTTGCACCTGGCGCAATCCTCGTCGACACGCAACCGGTCTCGGCTCGCCCGGAGGTCGCTTCGAACGGCGTCAGCCTCGGCTCACTCGACATGCGCGCCTGGCTCGACACGATCCAGGCGGTTGACGAACTTCTCGCGGAGACGGTCCGCATCGGCCTGTACGCGCTGCAGCACGAGTCGCGGTTCGTCGTCGCCGACACCTTCGGCGATGGCCCCTGAGTGTATGGAGATAGTGAACGGCTGGCGCGGTACGCGCGTCCCCGACAGCGTTGCCATCCGACTCGCCGCGACGACGTCGCAGGTGACGCTGCAGCAGGAGATTCGCCTGCGACTACTCCGAAGCGGGCCTAGCAACTCGGGCATCGTGCGCTGACGCGGCCGTGAAGCTCTCGGCCACTGGGCAACGTACCCATGACCTCGGAGATTCACTCGAGCGGCGTGCAGTACACGACGCCCGCGCCGGCGGCATCGTCAGTGACGACACGCGCGACGTACCAGCGGCCGAATGTCGGCAGCTCCACGATCTGCGACTCCGTTATCGCATGAGAGAACGTCCAGCGGATCGTCCGCCGGCTCTCGCCGTCCTCGAGATGCAACAGGTACCTGTAGAACACCGCAGTACCGTCTTGTTCTAAGGCCTCTCGTCGCATCCTCCCGCCGGCGACCTCGAGCGCCCGCAGCGCGCTTGGTCGTTCTGCGTGTCTCTCGAGCGATTGCGGGCACGATGAACTGCGGCTGATGCTGATTCGTATCGATAACCAGGCGCTCGTGGACGATCTCCGCGCGCACTTCCGACGCTCGGGGTTCACCGCTGAGGGCGTCGGCGGTGGCATGGTCGAAGTCTCGAAGCCCGATGCGCTTGACGCCGTACAGGAACGGCGTGAGATCTCGATGCACTTGCGCGTCTGGGAGATCGCCAACACAGAGGCCAACGCTCAACTTCTCGATTGAGCCCGCGCTACTAACCAACCGCGCGCGCCTGTCGTCTTGAGGGATAGCGCCGGAGTCAGCGACTCGCGTAGAGCGCGCCTGGGAGGGTCAATCCGGTGCGCTCCGCCTCTGGACGTCGAGGGAAGTTCGCTGACTCCGGCCGCTTCTAGCTTGCCACCTAGGGGCACACATCTAACGGTTCCGCGTCGCGTGCGGTGAGTTCGTGAAAGAGTCCGCGTCGCGCGGCCGCGTCATCGACGTTGAGGCCTCCTTCACCCGGCTTCTCGCCCACGGGTCAGGACGTCTCTCCACGACATTCGGTGCGGCCGTGCGTCTAGAACCTCACGCTGCGGGCCGGCCGAACCTTCAGCGCTGCATGTAGTCGACCCCTCCTTACCATGCGCTGCTGAACCCTGAATGTCAGTGGATGTTGAAGCCGGCGGCGTGCAGTTCTGTGATTGCGCGGTCGAGCTTCTTGCCGCCGCTCGGCGGCTTCAGCGATCGTAGGTATGTGAGGATCGCGGGCTTGGTGGTCGGTAGACGGCGCGCGATTGCGTCGTTCTGTCGACCGAGGAGGATCTCGGCTGTGGCGAAGTCGCGATTTGCCTTGGTGGCAGTGCGTGGCGGATCGATCGCGGCGAACTCCTTGCCGATGCGGACGTGCGTCCTGCCCATCGCGTAGAAGGCAGCCTTCAGCTGGGCGGCGGTTGTTCGCTTCGATTGGAGCGCGGCGAGCGCGGCGTTGTCGGCCCTGGATGAGACGGCGTCGGCGGTGTGGAGTTTCGCGAGGTACTCGACCTTCGTGAGCCGGGCAGCGGCCGGTCCCGCGAGCGCGCCGGCGACCGCGAGCGCCGCCGCGACCGGGAGCAGGCGGCGGTTCATGCTGCGGTCCTGCCCGTAATCCCGCGGCGGACGAGCAGGACGGCGGAGAAGACGACCAGCATGAGTGTCGTGAGCAGGAAGCCGAACCAGCCGATCCCGCCGATCACGTCCTTGATTCCGTGCTTGGCGTTCCTGAACGCCGGGATGCCGCTGAGTGCGAACAGGCAGACGTCGAGCGCGAACAGCCCGACGAGGATGCGCTTGGTCTTGAGCATGGAACCCTCCGTGTCGTTGCAAAGCGTCGCTTGCGACCCTAGAAACGTTGTGCCGACCCGTCGTCGGCGCCGGGGTGGAATCGTCGTCAACCCGTGGATTGACGACGTCGTTGCGACGACTGTGTAACGTCGGGCCTCGATGCTGCGGCTGCGCCCGCACCGGTCAGACGTGCTGTTGGCAGCAGGCGTCGTCGTGTTCACGCAGCTCGAGGTTTGGCTCGAAGGCTTGCACCCGCTGTGGGTGAGCGCGCCGTTGACGCTGGTGCAAGCGCTATCCCTACTCTGGCGCCGCTCCGCGCCGCTCGGCGCCGTCGTGGTGATGATGGGGCTCCTGCCTGTCCAGGTGCTCGCCGGCGTTCCGCTGAGCGAGCCGGTGTTCCCGCTGCTGTTGACGATGCTGGGTCTCTACGGCGTCGCTGCGCACGCGGCGCTGAGGCGTGCGATCGTCGGGTTGGCGCTGCCGCTGCTCGCGATGTGGGGCACGTTGGCCGGCGAGGTGGCGAAGGGGAAACGCAGCAAAGGCGACGTTCTCTTCATCACCGTCTTGACCCTCGCGCCTTGGTTGGTGGGACGAGCGATGCGCGGGCAGGTGGGCGAGACCCGTCGTGCCGAACGCGAGCGGACCCTCGCGGTTGCCGCGGAACGAGCGCGGATCGCGCGCGAGCTGCACGACGTGATTGCGCATTCGGTCTCGGTGATGGTGGTTCAGGCCGGCGCTGCAGAGCAGATGCTGACGTTCGACCCGAGCCGTGTCGCGGAGCCGCTGCTCGCGATCCAGCAGACCGGACGACGCGCCCTGGTAGAGATGACGCGACTCGTTGGGATGCTGCGCGAGGATGGTGACGAGCTCGGTCTCGACCCGCAGCCGGGGCTCGAGGACGTCGATGAGCTGATCGAGAATGTTCGCCGCGCCGGGCTCGCGATCGATTACGTCGTGGACGGCAATCCGCGGCCGCTCTCGCTCGGCGCCGACCTATCCGGCTACCGGGTCGTGCAGGAGGCGCTGACGAACGCGCTCAAACATGCTCCTGGCTCAAACGCCGCCGTCTCGCTTCGCTACACCGACGAGGTACTCGAGATCGAGGTCAGCGACTGCGGCACCGGTGCACCAGGCACCGCACCCTCGAGCGGCCACGGCCTCGCCGGACTGGGGGAGCGGATCGCCGTCTTCGGGGGAACCTTTCACGCCGGAGCGCGTCCCGAGGGAGGCTTTACCGTTCGCGCCCGACTCCCGCTCGAAAGGCAAGCGTGATCACCGTCGTCGTTGCGGACGACCAAGCGCTCGTGCGCGGCGGCTTCAAGATGATCCTCGAAACCCAGCCGGACATCGACGTCGTCGCCGAAGCGCAGGACGGCGTTGACGCGGTTGAGCAGGTCGAAGCGCACCGACCCGACGTCGTGCTGATGGACGTCAGGATGCCGCGCCTCGATGGGGTCGCAGCAACGCGACGAATCCTCGCGAAGCACCCCGCTACTCGCGTCCTCGTCCTCACGACCTTCGACGAAGACGAGATCGTCTACGAAGCATTCCGCGCCGGCGCGAGCGGCTTCCTGCTCAAGACCGTCCCGCCGACGCGGCTCGCCGACGCAGTCCGCACGATCGCCGCCGGCGAGGAACTTCTTGCCCCGACGGTCACTCGACGACTCATCGAAACGTTCCTTTCGACTTCACGACCGCCGGCGATCAGTTACGGGCTCGAGCACCTGACCGACCGTGAACGCCAAGTGCTCGAGCTGATCGGCCGCGGACTTTCGAACAGTGAGATCGCCAACCACTTCGTCATCTCGGAAGCCACTGTCAAGACCCACGTCAACCGAGTCTTCTCCAAGCTCCAGCTTCGCGACCGCGTGCAAGCCGTCGTGCTCACGTATGAATCCGGGCTCGTGCAGCCGACACGACCCTAGTCCGGGCCCTCGGTTGCACTGGGGCACACCGGCACGCTCAGACGAGCGCCGTCCGCTCGAGCTCTTCAAGCGTCGCGGCTGCGGCCGCCTCGCGGGCGGCTGCGAGCCGCTCCGGCGGCAGCTCGGCCTCGAGCCGCTCGAGCGCCGGACGGGCGGCGAAGGCGTACGACGGAGGCAGCTGCTCGTGACCCGTCGCGAACGTGAGAATGACGGCGGCCCGTTCCTGTTCCGCGGGATCCTCGGCTAGGTACGCGCCGATCCCGCTCAGTGCGAGGAGCTCCAGCGAGACGGCCTGCGCGATGTGCGCACGCTCGAGCGCCTCGCCGAAGCGCGCCCGCGCTTCTGCGCCATCTCCAAGCGCGAGCGCAGCGAAGCCGATCCGGCAGAGCGCCGCGATCATCCCCCAGCGGTGGTTGACCTCAGAGAAGGCCTCGTAGCCGGCACGCCCGAGCCGCAAGGCCTCGGAGTAGTCACCCAGCCCGAAGGCGCTCAGGCTCGCGCGGCTGAGCGCGTAGCCCTTTCCGCCGGGGTCACCCACGGACGCGAACAGGTCGTTCGCCTCCCTGTGCAGGCGAAGCGCGTCGCCGTAGCGCTCCTCCGCATCGGCGAGGAGGCCGAGCTTGCTCGTGGCGTACGCGCGTAGAAGCGGGTTGCCCAGCTCCTCTGTGAGGACGTGCGAAGCCTCAAACGCTTCGCGCGCCGCTGCGAGGTCGTCCAGGAGAAGTCGGCCGAAACCGAGATCCATCAGCGCGCCGCTCTCGGTGAGCCGGTCCCCGATCGCTTTCGCGATCTCTGTCCCCTCTTCGAGGAACGCCACGGCCTCCGGCAAGACGTCCCGATACCCCGCCATGATGCCCAGCGCGCACAGGCAGCGTGCGAGCTCTCGCTTCAGGTTCCGTGCGCGCAGGACAGGCAGGCAGCGCGCGCCGAGTTCTTCGGCTGTCGGGTCGTACCCGAGTCGGGCAGCGATGGCGACTCGGTAAGTCGCCGCCGCCAGCGCGACGATCCTCGCGCTTTCGGGGTCGTCGCCGTCGAAGCCGGCCGTGCGCGCGAGCCGCTCCAGCGTCTCGCCCCCTTCGAACCAGCTGTGCATCCAGAGGAATGTGAAGAAGGCCTCGAGCACCGGCAGCGCCATGTGCTCGTCGTCTTCGGCCACGATCCACTCGGCCGCAGCGCGCAGATTGTCCAGCTCGCCGCGCAGCTCGTCCCGCGCAATTGCGACTTCCGGGCCCATGAGTGCCGCCTGTCGCTCGAGAAGCATTGCCGCGTAGTGGCGCGCGTGCCGCTCGCGGGCTCCCACCTCCTCGTCAGGTGAGAGGCGGAGCTGCTCGGCCGCGTATTGCCTCAGCAGCTCGTGCAGCTCGAAGCGGCCGAAGTCCGGACGGCGCAGGAGCGATTTCGCGACGAGCTCGGAGAGCAGGCGCAGGTCGGCACCCGTGACCGCGACCGCGGCGCTGCGATCGAAGCTGCCGCGGAAGACGGACAGCCGCGAGAACGCGTTGCGCTGCTCGTCGGTGAGCAGGCGCCACGACTGGTCGATGGCCGCTCGCAGGCTGCGGTGTCGTTCCGGAACGTCGCGCATCGACGTGGCGAGGAAGTCGATGTTGCCCTCGATCTCGTCCGCGATCTCGGCGCAGGAGAGCATGGAGACCCATGAGGCGGCGAGCTCGATGCCGAGCGGCATGCCGTCGACGAGCCGGCAGATGCGAAGCGCCTCCGCTGCATCGCCCAGCGCGAAGCCCGGGGCAACCTGTTTCGCTCGTTCGACGAACAGGTGCACCGCCGATGCGCTGCCGTTTCCGTTCTCCGCGAGACCGAGGCCCTCGACATCGAACACCCACTCGCTCTGGACGTTCAGCCGCTCCCGCGACGTCGTCAGGAGCTCGACGTGTGGGGCGCGCTCGACGATGTCGCTCAGAAGCGCGGAGCCCTCGACGAGATGCTCGAAGTTGTCGAGCACGAGCAACGTCGACCGCTCACTGAGGTAATCGAGGAGCTGATCCTGCGCCGAGAAGCCGCTGTGCGCGCCGTCGACGGAGAACTGAATCGACTCGGCCAGGGCGGGCGCGAGGAACTCCGGCGACGAGACAGTGGCGAGAGAGACGAAGTGAACGCCGTGCGGGTAGCGGTCGACCCGACGGGCGGCGGCCTCGAGGGCGAGCCTGGTCTTACCCGCCCCGCCCGGTCCCACGAGCGTGAGCAAGCGGCAATCGGGATCCTCGAGCAGGCGGTCGATCGCTTCTAGCTCCGACGTCCGGCCGACAAACGACGTCCGCGGCAGCGGGAGGTTCTTCATCCCCGCCTCGACCGTCTTCAGCAGCGGGAACTGGCGCGGCAAACCCTCGATCTCGAGCTGGTAGATGCGCTCGGGCGCGCTCAGGTCCTTGAGCCGGTGTGCGCCGAGGTCGCGCACCTGGTGGTCGATGAGTGCTCGAGTCGACTGCGACAGCAGTACCTGGCCGCCGTGGCCGACGGCTGCGATGCGCGCGCCTCTGTGCACGTCGATCCCGACGTATCCCTCCTCGGTCACCCGCGGCTCGCCGGTGTGGAGCCCCATCCGGACGCTGACCGGACCATCGGCCAGGCCGCGCTGGGCGTCCACGGCCGCGGCAGCCGCGTCCGACGCCCGCGCGAACGCCATGAAGAACGCGTCACCCTGCGTATCCACCTCGACACCGTGGTGGGCGGCACAGGCGGCGCGGACAACCCGGCGGTGGCCGTCGAGTTCATCGCCGTACCCGTCGCCGAGCTCGTGCAGCAGCCGCGTGGACCCCTCGATGTCCGTGAAGAGGAGCGTCACCACTCCAGTCGGGAGCACGCGCGGCACGCCACCATCATTTCGCCTCGCTCCACATCTGTCGAGCGGCGGCTCGTGCGCGGAAAGCCCGCATGGACGAAGTCAGGCAACGCCAAGGCGCTCGATTTTTCGGCTGCGGGAGTCGTGAGGGATACGGCCGCTTGCGAACGGCGTCAGACCGTTCCGGCTCCCGTCCGAGACTGGATCAACAGGGCTCGAAATGGCTCGCTCAAGCCGAGTTGATTCGTTCGCTGGCGCGCCGTGGGAACCGCAGCTGGAGCCTGCGCGTGCAGGACTTTCCGCGAAGCCCTCTGACGGACTCGAACCGTCGACCCCTCCTTACCATGTGCCGAGCGGCGCTCGCCGGGGGACTTTCTGTTGTCAGAGGCTCTTGGTGTCTGCAGAGGGGTTGTTGAGCCGTGCAGCCATCCGATCGAAGAAGACTTCCCAGCCGTCCTTGGTGGCGTCGTATTCCTCCGGCCGCAGGTGCCCGCGTTGCTCGAAGAGCATCTCAGTGCGGCCGGCGCCGAGGTCGTTGTGACCGAGTTCGTCTCGCTGGACGGTGTCATGGAAGATCCGGGCGGGTCGGGCAGCTTCTCCCACGGCGGCTGGACGTTCGAAATTGATCGGGGAACAACTCGAGTGTTTTGAAAGGTGATCTCAGTGACGAGGTCGCGAAGCTGAAGGAGCTCTACGACGGCGACATCGTCGTCCACGGCAGCGCGCTGCCCGCGCCAACCAGCGCCGCCGCCACAAGCACGGCTAAGAGACCGAGAGACCGCAGCTGTCGCGTCATCACGTCCTCCTCTGCGCGAGGGTCAGCAGCCCACGCCGCTCGAGACGAGCACGGCACGGCACATGCCGGAGTTGCCGTTCGCGTTGTCGCGAGCCATCGGGCCGGAAAGCATCGTGCTGTCCTTGAGCATGTTCCACGCGCCTGCGTACCCGTTCGGCGTGGTCGGCGTCGACGCCGACGCGATGCCGGTGAGGCCGGCCAATGCGACCCCGACCGTCGCAGCCTGCAGCGCGAGCTGACGCTTCATCTCCTTGACCTCCTGTTGGAATGGTCGAATCGAGACGAGGCTAGGAGGTAAACGGGCCGTCGATCATCGGGCAGCTCCCGTATCCGTCGTGCTTCGCCGAAGCCGCGTCGCAAGCTCGGTGCGGTTCCTCGCTCCGACCTTGCGGAGGATGTTCGAGACGTGCCGCTCGACGGTCTTGCGGGACAGGAAGAGCGCGGCGGCGATCTCGGGATTGGAGTCGCCCGCGGCGACGAGGCGCGCGATCTCCTGCTCGCGCGCAGTTAGAAGGCCCGAGTCGCCGCGGCGCCGCCATGTGCGGACGCCGAGCGCCCGAAGTTGCTGCACGGCGAGGCTCTGCTCGCTCCGGGCGCCGATCGTCTCCGCTGTCCGCGCCGCGGCACGCAGCGCGTCGATCGCACGGGACCGATCGACTCGTGCGAGCGCGGTGGCTGCATCGAGATCGATCCAAAGACGCATCAACGTGTAACCCAGCTCCGTTGCGAGCGACGCCGACTCGCCGAACAGCGGCAGGCTTGCTTCCGGATCGCGGTGCATGGTGAGCAGCGCGTGGACGTACCTGCTTCGTGCGCCCGGCCCCGGGCGCGGCGAGGGATGGGCCGCCCGCCAATCCTCGAGCGCGCGCCGGGCAGGCACGACGGCGCCTGTGCGAGCCTGCGCTTCGGCAGCGTGGAGGACCGACTCCCAGTAGCAGCGGTCGCAGCCTGCGAGGTGCGCGTCCTCAGCCAGCGGTCGCAGCAGCCGGTCGAGCTCATGCTCGTTGGGCGAGCCGAAGCGTCCGAGCAGCCAGATGTGAAGGTGACGGACGATGAGGCGGAAGTGCGCATCCGGCTCGCTCGTGATCGCCGACTCGATCGCCGCGACGTGCGTGCGCCAGTCGCCGCGGCTCGCCTCGATGCTGTGCGCAATCGCCTGAAGCTGTGCGAGCCGGAACCGGCGTGGCGGGCCCACTCTGCGCGCGAGCTCGAGTGTCCGCTCGAGCTGGGTCGCGGCCTCGTCGAGGCGGCCGCGATGTTGGGCGATCCAACCGACCCAGTGCGTCGCCTCCACCTCCACGCTCGGCAGCGCGACTCGGCGGGACTGTTCGAGAAGCCGCTGCGCGTGCGGCTCGGCCGCGCTCGGCAGCCCTTCGAATTGGAGCAGCGAGAAGATCCCGTCCGAGGCGGCTGTGAGGACCTCCACCGGATCGTGTGCGGTCGCTTGGATCTGGTCGGCGCATCGCGCGACTGCCGCGGCGTCAGCCTGGCGGATCGCCGCGTCGAGCTGGGCGCGACGCGCTCGCGCGTATGCGTCCCGGTCTGGACCGGCGAGCGCCTCGATACCTCCCGCCGCGGCGACGAGGCTGTCGGCGGCGGCCGCGACGCGGCGGACGAAGGGCTCCGCGTCGGCGGGGCGATTCTCGAGCCAGAGCAAGGCCTCGGCTTCGTGCACGTCCGCCTCGATCGGGCTCGCCTCGTCCACGTGACCCTCGCGCGCTCGTCGCGCGAACACGTGGACGGCGTCGGGTCGTCCGAGCCGAAACGCGGAGGCGGCAGCTGCGAGCGCCGCCCGCGTGCGCGCCGGTGGGGTCGGCAGCCGGTTGGTCAGCGCGGACCAGCGCTCGAAGGACGTTTGCCATGCCCCGAGGTCGGTCGCGAGCGCGGCGACCTCGAGTTGAAGCTGCTCGCCTGCCGGGCCTGTCGCCGCATCGGCGATCTCCCCGAGCGTTCGTAGTCCGTTTGTCCCGAGCAGCCTGCGCTGGGGCGAGAGTGCGATCCTCATCGCGAGCTCGACGCTCTCGAGCCCGGCCGCTCGTCTGTGCTCGAGCGCGCCAAAGAGCCCCCGGACGTCGCCGCCCGAGCGCGATTCGAGCCAGCCGGCGAGCACGCCGTGCAGCATTGTCTGTTCGAGCTCCGGGAGCTGGGCGCGCGCGGTCTCGCGAATCAGGTCGTGCGCGATGCGCACCCACTCCGCCTCCTCGAGGACAAGTGCGCGGTTGGCCAACCGCGCGATCGCCCGTTGCGCGCGCTCGCCCTTCCACGCGAGCAACTCGCTGACGGCGGTGACCGTCAGCGGCTCGTCCGCGACGACGAGCAACGCGAAGACGCGCCCCGTGTCGGGATCGAGACCGGTGATGCGATGGCGCAGGTACTCGCCGGGTGCGGTCGTGCGCGGGTCGCCGCCGGCGAGGGCGTGCAGCCAGAACGGAGAGCCCTGCGCGAGTCGACAGAGCCGGTCGGCTTCGTCCGCACCGAGCTCGGGGGCTGCGCCGGCGATGAGCGCCGCTGCCTCCTCGGGGCGGAGTGGGCCGAGCCGGAGCTGCTCGGAGTCAGTCGTCCAAGCGGAAGCCGAAGACGCGCTGGATGGGCGAGCGGCGCCGAGGAAAAGGAGCGGTAGCGTCGTAGCTTGCGCCGCTCCGAGCAGGTAGCGCAGAAGCGAGGCCGTCTCCTGGTCGATCCACTGCAGGTCGTCGACGACGATTGCGAGCGGTGCGAGCTCGGCCAGGCAGCGGTACGCGGTCTCGAAGAGTCGGATCTTCTCGAGCGCGGGCGATGCGCCGATCTCGCCGAGCAGGATGGCGTCGAGGCGCTCGCCACTCTTCGACGCTGACGACAGTGTTCGGAGCAAGCCGGCCGCCGCTGCGAGCGGGACCTCGTTCGCGGACTCGTACCCGCGCAACTCGACCACCGGCGTTGTCAGCTCGGCCGTGAGCTCGGTCAGCAGGCGTGTTTTCCCGAGACCTGGTTCGGCGACGATCAGGGCCGCGGCCGGCCCGCGGGCGGCGGCGGCGGCAAGCTCGCGCAGCTGCTCCAGTTCGCGGAACCGCCCGACGAACGTCCGCACGTCGCGGTTGACAGCCACGCCGTGAGCTTAGGACGGGCTTCGATCGACTTCCAGCCTGCGGGAATCGGATGCGGGAGCTTGCCGATGATCGCGGCGGTGTCGAGTCCTAGCTTCTCGAACGTGGGAGCGCTTGTGTTGCTGCTCGACGAGGCCGAACCGGGGGTCGAGCTGAGCGCCGACGCGGTGGAGGCTCTGGCAGCACTCGGCGTCACGAACGTCACCGTGTTGCGCGGCGAGCGGAAAGTGGCCGTCGCGCTGGAGGGCTGGGCTTTCGACGTCGATCGGTCGGCCGAGGACGCAGCCCGCGCCGTCGGCGTGGGGCAGCGCGTCAGCGTTCTGCGGCCGGTGCTCGAGTCGGCCATCCATCGACTGCGAGGAGCCGACGCGAAGAACGTCCGTCCGGATGGGGAACGCGCCGATGATCCGGCCGCGGTCGGTTCGTAGATCGACGACCTGCGAAGCACCCCGTCATCAGTGCTCTAGAGGTCGATCTCGGCTCACGGGACAGCGGCAAATCGCGCTCTTCATCTGATCTGCCCGTAGTTGACGATTGCCTCGGCGGTAGTGGCGACGCCGAGCTTGCGCCGGGCGGCGGCGAGGCGGCGGTCGACGGTGCGACGGGA
>JAICWC010000182.1 GCA_025934995.1 Thermoleophilia bacterium
CCAGTGCCACGAGACGCCGCTGACGATCGCGCCGCCGACGAGCGGGCCGATGGCGATCGCGAGACCGCCGATGCCGCCCCAGATGCCGAGCGCGAGGCCGCGCTGCTCCTTGCGCACGCCGGCGGAGAGGATCGTCAGCGTCAACGGCGTGACGATCGCGCCGCCGAGGCCCTGCACCGCGCGCGCGACGTCGAGTGTGGTCGCCGACGTCGAGAGCGCGGCGAACGCCGACGCGCCGGTGAAGAGCAGCAAGCCGAGAACGAACAGGCGGCGGCGTCCGAAGCGGTCGCCGAGCGCCGCGCCCGTCAGCAGCAGGACCGCGAACGTCAACGTGTACGCGTTGACCGTCCACTCGAGCTGCGAGATCGACGCGTGCAGGTCGCGGCGGATCACGGGCAGCGCCGTCGTCACGACGAGGTTGTCGAGGCTGACCATGAAGAGGGCGGCCGACGTGAGCGCGAGCGTCCAGATCGTCGTTGCCCGGTTATGTTTGTGAGTCATCACTACCTCCATCGTGAAAAAAGAGAGAACGGGCTACAGCTCCTTGCCGCAGCCCTCGAGCAGGCGCTCCGCCCACGGCTCCTCGCCGGCGCCGAGGTTCATCGCCGCGAGGACGTTGAGGAGCATCCCCTTCGCGAAGAAGCCCGCGACCTCCTCGGGCGGCAGGCCGGAGACGCGCTCGACGTAGGCGACGAGGTCGCCGTACCCGTCGCGGACGACCTGGCAGATCTCCGGGTCGTCGCAGGCGGCATAGGACTGCATCTGCGCCCGCAGATACGTGCGATCGGCGAGCATCTCCTCGCGGTAGCGCGTCCCGATCGCGTGCAGGGCCTCCTCGCCCCGCAGCCCCTCGGCCGCGTCCTGGAACGCGTCGAGCGTGCGGCGGAAGCAGCGCGAGACCGAGGCCTTGAAGAGCTCCTTCTTCGTCCCGAACAGGCGGAACAGGTACGGCTGCGAGATGCCGGCCGCGCGGGCGATGTCCTCCGTGGAGGTGCCTTCGTAGCCGGCGGCGGCGAAGGCGACGAGCGCCGCGTCGAGCACGTCCTCCCGCCGGTCCTCCGCTGTCATGCGAATTGCCATGGCGCGTAAGTTAGTGGTGACTCACTAGCTTGTCAAGTGCCTCGGCCACCCGGTCGAGCTCGAGCTCGGTCAGGCCGGTGTGGAGCGGCAGCGCCAGGGCCCGCTCGAAGGCGAGGTCGGCGCCCGGGAACGAGCCTTGCCCGCGGTAGGCGCCGAGCCGGTGCAGCGCGTACGTGCCGATCTGGCACTGGATCCCCTGTGCGCGCAGACCCTCCATGACGCGGTCGCGCTCGTCGACCTGGACGACGTATGCCTGCCACCCATGCCGGTCGCCCGGATCGGTCGTCGGCGTCGTCACGATCCCCGCCAGCCGCTCGGTGTAGCCGGCTGCGATCCGGTCGTACGCCGCGTACAGCTCGTCGAAGCGGCGCAGCTGGGGGATGCCGAGCGCGCAGAGGACGTCGCTGAGCCGGTAGTTGAACGCCGGCGCCGGCATGTCGACGTACCCGTCCGAGGGCGACCAGCCGTGGTGACGGAGCGAGCGCGACGCCTCGGCGAGGCCGGCGTCGCTCGTCGTCACGGCGCCGCCCTCACCGGTCGTGACGATCTTGCGGGGATGGAACGAGAAGCAGGCGATCGATCCGAGCGAGCCGCACGGACGATCGCCGCGCCGCGCTCCGAGCGCGCCCGCGGCGTCCTCGACCACCGGGAGCCCCTCCGGGAGCTCCTCGAGACGCGCGGGCCGGCCGAACAGATGGACCGCGAGAACCGCTTTCGTCCGAGGCGTCACACGGCGCGCTGCATCCTCGGCGTCCATGTTCATCGTCAGCGGGTCGACGTCGACGAGCACCGGCGTCGCACCGACGAGCGCGACGACATTGGCGGTCGCCGGGAAGGTGTACGCCGGCACGAGGACCTCGTCGCCGGGCCCGATGCCGAGCGCGAGCACCGCGACGTGCAGCGCCGCGGTCCCGGAAGAGACGGCGATCGCGTCGCTCGTGCCGGCGAGCGCGGCGAGCAGTGACTCGAACTCGGCGACCTTGGGCCCCATCGTCAGCTGGCCGGACTCGAGCACCTCGCGGATCTCCGCGAGCTCCTCCTCGCCGACCGGAGGCTTCGCGAGGCGGACTACGTCAGCGCTGGGCGACGGCTTCGATACCACGCGATCGTCCTCTCCAGCCCGTCGTCGAGCTCGACCTTCGCTTCGAAACCGATGTCGTCGCGCGCCTTTTCGACATTCGGGATGCGCAGCTCGACGTCGACGTAATCGAGGGGCGCGAAGACGATCTCGCCGGGGCAGCCGGTGAGCCGCTTGACGCGCTGGGCGAGGTCGAAGATCGTCACGGCGGAGCGCGGGTTGCCGACGTTGTAGCTCTGGCCGATCGCGGCCGGATGCTCGAGGCAGATCCGCACCGCCTCGACCATGTCGTCGACGTAACACCAGGCGCGGATCTGCGCGCCGTCGCCGCGA
The DNA here is from genome assembly GCA_025934995.1 of Thermoleophilia bacterium. Taxonomy (GTDB): domain Bacteria; phylum Actinomycetota; class Thermoleophilia; order Gaiellales; family Gaiellaceae; genus Palsa-739. The sequence continues at coordinate 2,492 of JAICWC010000182.1, forward strand.
ACCGTGAGGTCGTTGCCGGCGAGGGCGTTCTCGATGAAGGCACGGATCGCGCCGCCGCCGATCTGACCCGGCCCGTAGACGTTGAACGGCCGCACGGTCACGGTGGGCACGCCGAGCTCGTCGTGGTAGGCGTGCGCCATGTGCTCGCCGGCAAGCTTGGAGACGGCATACGTCCACCGCGCTTCCCCGACGGAGCCGATGGTCGACACGTTGCCCTCGCGCACGTTGTAGGCGTGCGTCCCGAAGACCTCGCTCGTCGAGAAGTCGATGAGCCGCTCGAGCGACGCCTGGGTCGCGACGGCGGCCTCGAGCACGTTGTACGTGCCGATCATGTTCACGCGCATCGTCCGCACCGGCGACTCGAGCACGGTGTCGACGCCGGCGATCGCAGCGCAGTGCACGATGTGCGTCGCGCCCTGCGCCAGCTCGCTCACCGCATCGGCGTCGAGAACGTCGACCTGGTGGAGCGAGAAGTTCGGATGCTCGCCGAGGTCGGTGCCCGAGAGCGCG
>JAICWC010000062.1 GCA_025934995.1 Thermoleophilia bacterium
CCCCGCGCCGTGTTGCCGGGGATGACCTCGATGCGGTACGGGCCGCCGGGACGGAGATCGAACTCGGCCGCCTGGCCCATCCAGCGAGTGACTTCCTGCTGATCGGTCAGCAGCTCCCACACCGTCTCGGGGCTCGCCGCGATCTCGATCGCGCGCACGACCGAGGTGCTCTCAGTTGTTGCGTCCACGCTTGTTGCGCTCCTTTCGTTCGGCCTCGCGCCGAAGCGCCTCCAGCCGTTCGTCCCAGAATCCGTCGAGGAATGTCTTCAGCTCGGCGAGGCCCTCCGGCCGCGCCTGGTACAGCCGCCGCGTGCCGTTGCGCCGTTCGCTCACGAGGCCCGCCTCCTTCAGGACGGTGAGGTGCTGCGAGATCGCGGGGCGCGTCACGTCGAAGTGCGCGGCGATCTCGCCCGCGGACAGCTCGCCGTCACGGACGAGCGTCAGGATGCGACGCCGCCGCGGCTCGGCGATCGCCTTCAGTGCGGCTTCCATTCCCGTAGTATAAGCATCCACTTACGTAAGTGTCAACTTACTTTGGTACCGTCGCGCCCGATGCGGCTGGCGCTGATGGTCGAAGGGCAGGAAGGTGTGACGTGGGAGCACTGGTGCGCGCTGGCCGACGCCTGCGAAGCGCACGGCGTCGACACCCTCTTTCGCTCCGACCACTACATCTCGCAGTCGAACGAGACCGCGAACGTCGCGCACGACGCGTGGACGACCCTCGCCGGGCTCGCGGCGCGCACGACGACGCTGCGGCTCGGGACGCTCGTCTCGCCCGCGACGTTCCGCCTGCCCGGCCTGCTCGCGAACGTGGTCGCGACGGTCGACCACATCTCCGGCGGCGGTCGCGTCGAGCTCGGCCTCGGGGCCGGCTGGATGGAGCGGGAGCACCGTGCGTACGGCTTTCCTTTCCCCGAGACGAAGACGCGGCTCGCGATGCTCGCCGAGCAGCTCGAGATCGTGCACCGCCTGTGGACGGAGGACCGCGTCACCTTCCGCGGCGAGCACTACACGCTCGAAGACGCGCCCGCGCAGCCGCAGCCGCTCGCAAAGCCGCGCATCCTCGTGGGCGGCAGCGGCACCCGCGGCACCGTCGAGCCGGCGTCGAAGTTCGCGGACGAGTACAACACGCCGTTCGTGTCACCCGAGGAGCTCGCGCGCATCAAGGCAAAGGTTCCCGGCCTGCCGGTGTCGACGATGACCGGCGTCATCATCGGAGAGACGCGCGCCGACGCGCTCGAGCGAGCGCGCATGGTGTACGGACGCGTGCAGCGCGAGGTGGGCTTCGAGACGTGGCTCGACCGCTACGCGCAGCGCGCGATCGTCGGCAGTGTCGACGAGGCCGCAGCGCGGCTCCGCGAGTACGCCGACGTCGGCTGTGAGCGCGTCATGCTGCAGCACCTCCTGCACACCGACCTCGAGCCGGTGCGGCTGATCGGCGTGTTAGGGGAGCAGTTCGTCTAGGTCGATGCGGCGGACGCGCCAGACCCGCGTCGGCGCCGGGAAGGCGCCCTTCGTCATCGAGGCGGCGATCACCGAGACGAAGAAGCTCGCGACCGGCGGCAGCCCGAGTGCGGCGAAGAGGAACGCGAAGCCGGTGGCCGCGGCCGGCCAGATCGCCTTGTAGAAGGCACGGTCGGTACGTCCGCGCACGAGTGCGCCGATCACCCGTCCCGCGCCCATCGCCACGAAAAAGGCGAGCAGCCCGTACCAAAAGGAATCGCTGCGATTGCCGACGATCACGGCAGCGACGATCGCGAGCACGAACGTGATCGGCCGGAGGAAAACGGCTGCTGTCCACCGCATGCGATCAACTGTACGCCGTGGAAGGGACGTCACGGCTCGAGGCCTTCAGCGACGGCATCTTCGCGATCGCCGCCACCCTGCTCGTCCTCGAGATCGGAGTGTCGGCGAGAAGCGCCGACCTGGGCCACGACCTCCTCCACCTGTGGCCGTCGTATCTCGCGTACGTCACGAGCTTCGTGACGATCGGGATCATCTGGATCAACCACCACCACACGGTGTCGTTGTTCGGGCGCGTCGACCGGACGATGCTGTTCCTCAACAACCTGCTGCTGCTGACGATCGCCTTCATGCCGTTCCCGACGAAGCTCGTCGGCGACTACCTGCACCGCCCGGGCGAGCGCGCCGCCGTCCTCGCCTACGCGGGGACGCTCGTGGTCATGGCATTCGTGCACCAGATCTGGTGGCAGTACGCGCGGCGCGGCCGCCGGCTGATCGCGGAGCGCGCTTCCGATGCCGCGCTGCGCGGCGTCGATCTCGCCTACGGCCCCGGCGTCCCCTTGTACGCGATCGCCTTCGGCCTCGCATTCGCGAGCCCGCTCGCGAGCGTCTTCTTCACGTTCGGGATCGCGGCCTTCTATCTGCCGTCAGCCGCGCTGTTCCAACGCTGACTCGAACCACTGCGCCGCAGCGGCGAGCTCCGCTTCGTCGCTCGACTTGAGCACCACCTCGACGGTCGGCCCGTCCTCGGAGAACGTCGGGTACGAACCGACGAGCACGCCGGGCCAGCGCTCCCCCACCTCGACGAGCGCCGGTGCGATCGCGCTCTCGCGCGTGCGCAGCACGCGTCGCCAGGCGGCGATCGGGCTGCCGCGCCGGAACTCCTCCTCGATTGCGAGGAACATCGCTTCCATCTCCGCCGGCAACCCCGGGAAGACGTAGACGTTCTCGAGCGTGAAGCCGGGCGCGCCGCCCAGCGGATTCTCGAGGGGTCGACTGCCTTCGGGCAGGTGCGCCCACGGCCGCACGTAGGCGGGATCGCCGCGGAAGCGCGCAGCCAGGTCGGCGACGAGGTCCGGGTACTCGACCTGCGGCACGCCGAACGTGTGCGCGAGCGCCTCGCGCGTGATGTCGTCGGGCGTGCCCCCGAGGCCGCCGGTGACGAGCACGACATCGTGTTGCGCAGCCTCTCTGCGGATCGTCTCCGCGATCACGTCCAGCTCGTCGGGTATCGCAACGACGACCCGTGTCGCGACGCCGAGCGGCGCGAGCCGCTTCGCGAGCCATGCCCCGTTCGAGTTCGGCACGTCGCCCGAGATGAGCTCGTTGCCGATCGTCACGATCGCGGCGGTCGCGCTCACAACGTCCGCTCCACCCAATCGAGGGCGACCTCAGCCTGAGCCCGCTGGAACTCGCGCACGCGCGGCGCGCCCGCCGGTTTCGGGAGCCCCGCGCGCGAGGCGAAGAAGCCGGCGACGAACGGCGCGAGCTCGTCGACCCCGAATCGATCAGGCGGAGGGCCCTGCTCGAGCGCGAGGCTCGGCAGCCACACTGCAATGTCGAGCCCTGGATTACCGAGGCACGCGTGGTTCCAGTCGACGAGGACGCAGCGACCGCCCTTCACGCACAGGTTGTCGCTGCGCACGTCGGCGTGCAGGAGCGAGTCGCCGTGCACCGGTGCGGCATCGCCCGCCGCCACCAGCCTCGGCAGCATGCGCTCCAACCACTCGGCGTCGCGCAACCCGGTCGAGAGGAACGGCGTCGGATCGGCGGCGACGTCGTGCCAGCCGTTCGAGAGGAAGCTCTCGATGCGTCTCAGCTCGATTCGAACCTCGGCGACCTCGGCGAGCGCGCCGAGCACGAGGTCGACGTCGCCCTCGCGCCACGGAGGCGGCCAATATGCAGGCATCAGGTCCTCGAGCACGAGCAACGGCCTGTCGCCGTCCTCGAACGCGAGGAACCTCGGCATGAACGGGCCGCGCACGGCCTGGAAGAGCGCATGCTCTTCGCGAATCCACTGCGGGCTCGGCGGGATGTGCCCGCACTTGAGGAATGCTCTCCTGCCGTCGGCGAACACGACCGTCCAGTGCTCGTTCATCGAGTAGCCCTTGCGAACGACACCGGCCCAGGTCGCTGCTGCGCCGCCGAGCAGCTTTTCGGCGCGCTGGACGGCTTCGGGTTTCATCCCGGAACGCTAGCGAACGGGTAAGACGAAAACCCGCTCGCCGTCCTCGAGCACGCGCACGCGCGCGCCGTAGAACGACGCGATGTTCGCCGCGGAGAGCACCTTCGACGCAGACCCGTCGGCGACGACTGCGCCGCGGTCGAGCAGCACGAGCCGGTCGGAGTACTGCCCCGCGAGTGTCAGGTCGTGCATCGTCGACAGGATCGTCAGTCCGTCGTCGCGCAGCGCGTGCACGAGCTCGAGCGCCTGCTGCTGGCGGCCGAGATCGAGCGCGCTCGTCGGCTCGTCCAGCAGGAGGACGTCCGCGTCCTGCGCAAGCGCGCGCGCGAGCACGGCGCGCTGCAGCTCGCCGCCGCTCAGCGAGCCGAGCAGTCGATCGCGGAAGGGCAACAGCTCGAGCCGCACGAGCGCGCGCGTCGCCGCGGTGCGGTCATCCCTGCTCTCGGCAGCGAAGTAGCCGAGGTGCGGCGTCCGCCCGAGCAGGACGTACTCGGCCACGGTCAGGTCCGGTGGACGCTCGGGCAGCTGCGGGACGAGCGCGACCGCTCGCGCGAGCCGCCTCCGGCCGAGCGTGCGCGCTTCGGCGCCGTCGACCGAGATCGAGCCGTCGTAGGAGACGAGCCCGCAGATCGCCCGCAGCGCGGTCGTCTTCCCGGCGCCGTTCGGGCCGATCAGCGCGACCCATTCGCCACGCGCGACCCCGAACGAGACCTCGCGGAGCGCGCGCGTCTCACCGAGCGTCACCGAGACGTCGACGAGCTCGATCACCGTCGCACGTTCCGGAGGACGAACGCGAAGAACGGCGCGCCGAAGAACGCCGTGATCACGCCGATCGGCAGCTCCTGTGGCGAAAGCACGGTCCGGGCGAGCACGTCGGTCAGGGCGAGGAATCCGCCGCCGACGAGCAGAGACAGCGGGACGACGGCGCGATAGCTCGTCGAGACCAGGAGCCGGACGACGTGCGGGACGATGATCCCGACGAACACGATCAGCCCGCTCACCGCGACGGCCGCCGCCGTGCCGAGCGTCGCCGCCACGACGACGACGAGGCGCACGCGGCCGACGTCGACGCCCAGGGCCGCCGCCTCCTCGTCGCCGAGGCTCAGCACGTCGAGCACGCGTCGGTGGAGGAGCAGGACGAGCGAGCTGACGGCGATGTACGGCGCCACGACGCCGACGTCGTGCCAGGTGGCGGTGGAGAAACCGCCGAGCAACCACGTGTAGACGTTGCGGAGCTGGTCGCTGTGCTGTTGCTGCACGAACGTCTGCACCGCAGCCGTGAACGTGGCGACCGTCACGCCCGCCAGGACGAGCGACGTCGACGAGCGCGATCGTGCGCCAAGCGCATATGCGACGACGACGGCGACCGCACCGCCGACGAACGCGGCCGGCGGGACGAGCTGCGCGTTGTCGCCGGCGTACGCGATCACGAGCGTGGCCCCGAGCCCGGCGCCGCCGGCCACCCCGAGCAGATAGGGATCGACGAGCGGATTGCGGAAGACGCCCTGGTACGAGCCGCCGGCGATCGCGAGCATTCCGCCGACCATCGCCGCCAGGACCACACGGGGCGCGCGCAGCTGCCAGACGATGACGTCTTCGATGTGCGGCAGCGGCCGGCCGATGTGCAGCGCCGACTCGAGGATCCGCCACGGAGCGATCCCGATCGGGCCGACACCCAACCCGACGAGTAGGGCGAGAACGAGGAACGCGAGCGCGCCGAGGCCCCACGGCGGCGTGATACCGCGGGGCCTCGCCTCATCGACGACTGCCGAGGTCAACTCAGCCGCGTTTCGCCACGGCGGCGATCGCGGCGACGAAGTTCACGAGCCGCGGCCCCCAGCGCGAGGCGACGCTGTCGTCGACCGCGATCACGCGGTGGTTCTTCACGGCGTCGACCTGGCTCCATCCGGCGCGCGCCGCCACGCTCGACGCGCTCTGGTGGCAGCACACGGAGTCTGCGAGCACGACGACCTGCGGGTTGGCGGTGAGGATGTACTCGGCCGAGAGCTGCGGGTAGCCGGAGTGCGTCGTGTCGGCTGCATCTGCGATGTTCGTGAAGCCGAACAGCTTGTAGACGCGGCCGATGAACGTCGCCGACGTCGCCGTGTAGTAGTCCGGTGTCAGCTCGTGGTAGATGCGCAGGTGCCGGCGCGCCTTGGGGACGCTGCGGATCAGCCGCGTCAGCTTCGCCTCCATACCGTGAACGACCTTGATCGCCCGCGCCGAGTGGCCCGTGGCCGCGCCGACCTCGCGGATCTGCTCGTAGGCCTGCGCGATCGTGTCGACGGCGGGCTCCTCGAGCACGGCGATCCCGAGCTTCTGCAGCTCCCCGATCACCGGGCCGGGATACGAGACGATCACGAGGTCGGGTCTGTACTGCGCGATCGCCTCGGCGTTCGGGCTGAGGCCCGAGAGCTTCGTGCGAGGCGCCTGCTTCGGGTAGTCCGAGTCCTCGTCGACTGCGACGACCTGCCTGCCTGCTCCGACTGCGAAGAGGTCCTCGGTCGTCGTCGGGGAGATCGAGACGATGCGCGTCGGTTGCTTGGAGATGACGACGTCGCCGTTGGCGGCGTGGATCGTCACCGGGTATGCGCCGGTGGCGTGCGACGAGGCTGCGCTCGCGAGGGCAAGCGCAGCGAACGCGACGATGAGGGAACGACGAAGCAACGAATCCTCCTTCCGCGAGGGGTTCGAGAGCGCGGCGGGCAGCAGGTCTTCTGACTCGGGGCTCCCTCCTCCGCCGCCTTCCCAGGCCGTGCGGCCCAGTGGCATGTCGGCGGAAGAGCGTCTCCCCTCACAGCGGCGGGACCGTCCCGGAGTTGCACCGGAGTTCCCTCACTGCTCGCCGGTATCGATTGAGGGCGCGAGTCTAGCATCGAGGCTCGTGAGATCCATCTCCCTCGATCTCGACGCCGTGCTCGTGGACACGGGCCCGCTCTGGCGGGACTGGCTGGAGGACGCGGCACGGCGTGCTCGCGTGTCGCTCGACGACCTGCCGGAGGACCGGTCGGCCGCTGCGGCGGTGCTCGACGAGCGGCTCGGCGACTGGCGGCCGCTGTTGGAGCGGTTCGCCGCCGATCGAGCGCCGTTGCATTTCCGCCCCCGCGCCGACGTCGGGAAGGCGGTGCGACGCCTGCACGCGGCCGGCACGCACATCAACGCGTACAGCGATGCACCGCCCGAGCTCGCAGGGCTCGCGCTGCAGCACCTCGGAATCGCGCGCCATGTCGAGCTCGTCGCGGAGCCTGCGCCCGGCGACGAGATCGTCGATTCGCGGGCACAGTTGCTCGGTCTAAAGTGAAAGCATGGAGCGCAACGATCTCTCGGACCGCCGCTTCGACGTCCTGCTCGAGCGGCTCGATCGCATCGGCGACGAGCTCGCCAAGCTGAACCGGCGCGCTGACAACGACGACAACTTCCTGAGGCTGACGAGGGAGCTGCAGACGCTGAACGAGTCGCTGCAGGCGATCGCCTACGCCGCGCTCGGCCAGCAGTCGCCGTCGGTACGGCGACGTCGCGCGGGCTAGGCGGTCAGCGTCGCCAGATGTCGAGCACGCCCGACGTGGCGTGGTCGTTCGCGTTCCCCTCGGGGAGCGCAACGCGGCCGTCGACGACGATCGGGCTGTTCCAGTGGCCGCCGCCGCACGCGAGCGTCGCGACGCGGCGGCCGCCGAGCGTGTAGACGTTCAGCCCGCCGCTCGGGTCATAGACCCAGACGAGGCCGCCGGCGACGACCGGGCTCGTGCCGCCGGTGCCGTTCCGCCACGCGGGTCGCAACCTGCTGTTCCGAACCCGGTATGCGGCGGTGCCGCCGTTGTCGGCGGCGAAGAGGAAGGCCTTGTAGACGGCCGGCGCCGTGAAGAGATCTGTGCCCGACGGCGTGGAGACGACCGACAGCTCGCCGCCCTTGTGCGGCCGTGTGCCGCGCATCCGTGCCTTCGAGAGGAGCCTGATCCTGCCGTCCTTCCCGCCCTGGGCGATGAAGCCTGCGATCAGAACCGGCGAGGTCGATCCGAGGTCGACGTCGCCGGAGTTCAGCTCGTCCGTGTTCGCGGGCGTGTAGTTGCCGAGGATGCGCGTCGCGTTCGCGTCGAGGCGGAGCACGGCGTCCCCCCAGTTCGTCGAGCCGTTCCACGGCGCGTTGCCGGTGGCGACGAGCAACTGCCCGTTCGACGGGTCGACGACGGCGCCGGCGCGTCCCCAGATCGCCGAGTCGCTCGCGCCGCACGATGCGGGATCGATCATCGAGCGGCGGTTGGAGCAGAGCGAGTTCCACACGTGCAAGAGGCGCCCGCCCGCGGAGATGATCGCCACGTGGCCCTGATAGGGCGGCGCGTCGCCGATGTAGCCGCCGGTCGTCGCGATCACGCGGCCGTTGAAGAAGTTGAGCGACGCCGCGATCTTCTCCCTCGACGGCAGCTTCGTGATCGAGACGCCCCAGACCGAGCGTCCGTCGGAGACCGCGAGCTTGTAGATGACGCCGCCGGGCGACGCTGCATAGACGAACTGCCGCGACGGATCGGCGACCGGTGTCGCGGTCGTGATCTGCGCGCTCCCCGCCCAGGACGAATACCCCGGCGGCGTGAACGTCCACAGGACCGCGCCGCTGTTCGCGTCGACCGCAACCGTCTTGCCGTATGTCGTCGTCACGAAGAACACGTCGTGCATGCCGCCGTCGACGGTGACCGCATGCAGGTAGATCGCCGACGAGTCCGCGGTGCCGCCGAGCTGGACCTGCTGGCGATGAAGCGACGCGATGCTCGACGCGGTGACGCCGGTCGCGAACGTCGGCGCGCTCGTCCGCGCAGGCGACCAGCCGAAGCGCGTCCAGTCGTGCCCCGACGCTCCCGCGTGCGAGGCCCCGGCCCAGATGCCGACCGCGAACGCGGCGAGTGCGGCTCCCACACCGATCGAGATGCGTCGCACGGAAGATTCCTGCTCGTTACCGGCGGAGCAAAACGCGGCGGAGCTCGTCTTCCTTGCCGGGCTCCAGGATCGCCAGCACCTGGTCGCCGGCCTCGAGCGTCGTCGACCCGACGGCGATCTCGGAGCGGCCGTCGCGCATGACCGAGATCAGTCGCGCGCCCTCGGGGAGCTTGAGCCCCTCGACACGCTTGCCGGCCGACGGCGAGTCGCGATCGATCTGCACCTCGACGATCTCGAGGTTCTCCTTCCGCAGCTCGAGCAGGTGGATCAAGTCGTGCTCGGGCACTTCGTGCTCGACGAGCGCCATGATGCTCGACGTCGCGCAGATCGTCGGCGCGAGCCCGAGGAGGTCGAAGTGCGCCTGATTTCGCGGATCGTTGACACGCGCGATCACCTTCGGCACGCCGTACCGCTCCTTCGCGAGCTGGCAGATGACCATGTTGTCCTCGTCGTCACCCGTGAGCGCGAGCACGATGTCCGGCGGCCGCGCGATGCCTGCGCGCTCGAGAACGAACAGCTCCGTTGCATCGCCGCGCTGAACCTGGTGCTCGAACTCATCCTCGAGCCGGTCGAAACGGTCGCGCCGCTGCTCGATCAACGTCACTTCATGACCGAGGCGCAGCAGCGAGCGCGCGACGTTCGCGCCGACCTTGCCGCCGCCCGCGATGACCACGTACATCTACGCACTCACCTTCGGGATCTCGCACGCGCGGACGGCCTCGGTCAGCGTGTCGATCGCGGTCTTCGTCGGGCAGACGGTGCGGAGCCCGCGCGCGGCGTAGAAGTCGGCGCGAGCCGGGTCGAGGATGCGCGCGATCACGCACTGCACGCCGAATCTCTTCTGCGCGACCTGGCCGATGACGATGTTCGTGTTGTCGCCGTCCGTCGAGACGACGACGGCGTCCGCCTCTTCTATCCCCGCGTGCCGGAGGAGGTCGGTGTCCATCCCGTGGCCGACGACGAAGCTTCCCGGCCAGTTCTCGCCGAGCCGGGAGAGCGCGTCCTCGTTCTCGTCGATGACGGTGACGTCCCAGCCCTCCTTGTGGAGCTGGAGGGCGATCGTCGACCCGACGCGGCCGCAGCCGATGATGAGCGCGTTCATTAGTGGTTTCCCACGTGACCTTGCCACGCTTGTGGGACGTGCTCACCAAGCGATGGAAGGACGCAGGTCGCGCCGCTAGCGGTGCTAGCGGCGCGACCGAGGACGCCCCAGCGCGCCGCGTGAGCGCGTGCCATAAGCCTGGATGAGGTCGCGTGGGAGACCACTAGTTTAGGTTAGCCCTCGAGCACGCCCTGAGGGAACGCGACGATCAGGACTTCCGCGTTCGCCCGACGCAGCACGTAGTCGACGGTCGGCGAGAAGAAGCGCGACTGCCGGCGCCATCGTGGCGCCGAGCCGAGGACGATCAGATCGGCGTTGCCTTCCTCCGCGGCCTGGACGATCGCCTCGCCGATCGACCGTGCGCGCAGCGTCCGCCCGGTGACGGTGACGCCGTGCTCGGCGCCGAGGGCGTGCGCCTCGGCCAGTGACGCCGCCGCCTGCTCCTCGAGGTCGTAGAGCGGCTCGTCGAGCGAGTGGTCGAGCGGGACCTTGAGGACGTAGAGCGCCTCGACGGTTGCGCCGCGCTCCTGCGCGAGGCGAACGGCGGTCGCCACCATCTCCTCGCCGATCTCGCCGAGCTTCATCGGCACGAGGATCCGTGCGAACTCGGCACCCGGCAGTCGCTGTTCGTCGGCGGCCGTGACGTGCTCGAGCAGGCCGGTGCCGCGGCTGCGCCGCACCATGACGTAGACGCCGACGCCGGCGACGAGCCAGACCGGGCCGCCGTAACGGGCGCCGGCGTGCGTGAGCATCGCCGCGACAAAGATCGCTCCGGTGCAGACCGCGCCGAAGATCGACGGGATCGGCAGGCCGCGCCACGCGAGCGGCACGCGAAACGGCCGTCGCAACTGTGGTTGCGTCACGCGGAGCTTGACGACCGCGAGCTGCGCCGCCGTGAACGCGAGCAGCACGCCGAAGCTGAAGAGCGAAGCGAGGAACGGAACCGCGTGGGTGAACGACGTGCCGATCAGCAGCGCGATCACGATCCCGGCGCCGGAGACGACGGAGATCGGCGCAACGAGCGTGCGCCGGTGCAGCCGGCCGAAAGCGGCGGGCAGCTGCCCGTGCTCGCCGAGCGAGTACGCGAGCCGGCCGAGGCCCGAGATCGACGTCGTCGCAGCGGCGGCGAGGATCAGCGCACCTGTCAGGCCGACGTAGACGCGCAGGGTGTGGTCGGCCCAGGCCGGAACGTGCGAGCCGAGCGCGGAGACGATGCCCATCAGCGGTGCGCGCAGCCAATCCGTGCCGAGCGCGGTCGAGCCCGTCGCCGACGGGAAAGCCGAGAGCCCGACGCACGCGATCAGGACGTAGATGACGACGACGACGCCGATGGCGCTGAACAGGCTGCGCGGCAGGTCGCGGCCCGGCCGTCGCGCCTCCTCCGCATAGTTGGCGACCGTTTCGAGCCCGGTGTACGCGAGCATCGCGAGCGGCAGTGCGAATGCGATCTCGTGCCACGTCGGCCTCGTGCCGAGCGATATGCCGCGCGAAAGCGCGTGCGTCGAGAAGAGGAGGGCGAAGCCGAGGCCGACGAGCAGGAGCTGCGTGATCAGGTCGAGTGCGGGAATCACGAAGCCGAACGTGTGCATCCCCGGGCGGCGGAAGAGTCGGCCGCCCGCGATCAAGGCGATCAGCCCGCACCCGAAGATCCAGTCGGCCGGAGAATGCGCGATCGTGTTGATCCCGAGCGCGAGGCCGAGGTAGTGCGGAGCGAAGAGCGCCGACAGCGCGATCACGATCAGGTAGTCGAGGAAGAGGACCCAACCGGTCAGGAACCCGGCAAGGTCGTTGAACGCGACGCGCACGAACGTCGCGGCGCCGCCCGTCTCCCGGATCGCCGCAGTGCCTTCCGCGTACGAGAGCGCGACGATCAGGAAGAGCATCCCGACGATGCCGAGCACGAGCGGTGTGAACCCGAGCGCGTGGAGCGCGATGATTCCGAGCGCGAAGTAGAGGGACGACGCGATCTCCCCGTAGGCGACCGAGGCGAGCGCCGGAGCGTCGAGGACGCGCTGCAGCTGGGGGAGCTTCCGGGCCATCAGGTCTTCCGCAGGATGTAGAGACGAGCTGCGCCGAGCGCGACGAAGAGCGCGCCGAAGGCGTAGCCGAACGTGCCACCGCCGTCGTACGCGGTGCGGACGAGGATGCCGAAGCCGAGCACGATCGCCAGGATCCCGAACACGAACACCGAGCGGCGATACAGCGCGCTCACGCCGCCGCGCTTCTTTCCGCCGCGCGGCGGGAAACCCACCGCGCGTCGCAAGGGGGAACCTCTCGGTTCCCCCGGGGGCCCCTCCCCGGCGGCGGCGCGAGGGCGCTCACGCCGCCACCTTGCCCGCCGCGACCATGACGCGGCACGGCGCGTGCTTCAGCACGAAGTCGACGGTGTCGCCGAAGATCGCCGGCTTCCCGCGCTGGAGACGGACGCGCCGCGGGCCGCCCATGACGATGATCTCGGCGCTGCGGCGGTATGCCTCGTCGACGATGGCCCGTCCCGCGTTCCGGGCGCGGACGAGACGCGTGGTCACACGCACGCCGTACGACTCGCCGATCGCGCGCGCCTCGTCGAGCTGCTCGTTCGCCTCTGCGACCTCGTCGGGCAGGTACGCGTCGAGCGGTAGCTCGAGCGGAACCTCGACCACCGTCACTGCGATGATCCGCGACCGCCGCTCGCGCGCGAGGCGGCAGGCGACGTCCATCGCCTCATCCGAGGCGTAGCCCGCCGCGACCGGGACGATGATGTTGCTGTACTCGAGCGCCGCGGCGCTGATCACGACCGGTGCGCGCACGGTCTTGCGGAGCGGCTCACCGAGCTTGCGGCGGTACAGCGGATAGAAGACGAAGCCGGCGACGAGCCATGCGAGGCCTGCGTAGCGTGTCGGCGCGTCCTTCCAGACGACGGTCAGCCAGGCGATGCCGGTGCCCAGCCCGCCGACGATTGCGAACACCGGCCAGCGCCCGATGCTCGGCCGTGCGCGCCAACTGATCTCCGTGTCGCGGTCTTTCTTCAGGCGAAGCGTGATCACCGCCACGTGCGCGATCGTGAACGAGAGCATCGCGCCGAACGCGTACATGCGGCCGAGGAAATCGACCTGCCCGGTCAGCAGGAAGAGCGTCGGCGCAGCGCCCGCGAAGACGATGAGCGAGAGCCACGGCGTCTTGAGCTTCGGGTGCAGCCGACGGAAGACCTCCGGCAGCTGCCGGTACGACGCCATCGAGTACGTGATCCGCGAGGCGCCGATGATCCCGGCGTTCGTCGCGATGAAGAGGATCGTCGCCGCGAGGACACCGACGTAGTACTCGGCGATCTTGAGCACCGTCCCGTGGATGCCGAGGTTCTTCACGAGCCCGAGGACCGGGTCGTTCTTGTAGCCCTGCGGCGGGCTCTGGCCGAGCTGCGTGACGTAGTGCGCGCCCTGGTGCACGACGGGCATCGCCGAGAGCGCGATCCACGGCAGCGTGAAGTAGATCGCGAAGACCGCGATCGCGACGAGCGTGATCGAGCGTGGAATCGAGCGCACGGGGTCGCGCGCCTCCTCCGCGAGGTTGGACACCGTCTCGATCCCCGTGTACGCGATCATCGCCACCGGGATCGCGAGCGCGAACTGCGACCACGACGGCGCGACGCCGAAGTGGACGTTGTGCGAGAGCGTGTGCGGCGAGAAGATGAGGAAGAAGCCGGCCGCGACGAGCAGGAGCTGGGTCGCGAAGTCGACGACGGCGAGGAAGATGTTGAGGTTCGCCGCTTCCTTGACGCCGACGATGTTGAGACCGACGAGCAGCCACGTGAAGATGATCCCGACGACGATGTCCCATGGGTTCGTCTTCAGCGGCTCGTAGAAGATCGAGAGGTAGTGCGGGACGAAGATCACCGAGATCGCGACGGTGATCACGTAATTCAGCATCTGCGCCCACGCCGCGCCGAACGACACGAGCTCGTTGAAGGCGTGACGGGCGAAGGACGACGAGCCGCCGGCCTCCGGGTAGTGCACTGTCCCCTCCGCATACGTGGCGGCGGTGCACGCGAAGATGACGCCGCTGATGATGAAGACGAGCGGCGTCAGGCCGAGGGCGATGCCGGCGGTCAGGCCGAGCGCGTAGTAAATCGAGGAGCCGACGGTGCCGTAGGCGGTTGCGAAGAGCGCGTTCGCTCCGAGAACCCGCTCCAGCCCTTGCTCTCTCCGGCGGCGGGGCACGATCGAAATCTATGCCCCGCCGCCGCTGTTACCGGTTCGGCGTCTAGCCGTGGATCGAGATGACGAGCGGGATGATCAGGATCGCGACGATGTTCGCGATCTTGATCATCGGGTTGATTGCAGGCCCGGCGGTGTCCTTGTACGGGTCGCCGACCGTGTCGCCCGTGACCGACGCCGCGTGCGCCTCGGAGCCCTTACCGCCATGCGCGCCGTCCTCGATCAGCTTCTTCGCGTTGTCCCACGCCCCGCCGCCCGCGGTCATCGCGATGGCGAGGAAGAGGCCGGTGACGATCGTCCCGATCAGCAGGCCGCCGAGCATGCGGGCGCTGATGATCCCGACGATGATCGGGATCGCGATCGGGACGAGGGCCGGGGCGAGCATGCTGCGGAGCGCGGACTTCGTGACGATGTCGATCGCGCGCCCGTATTCGGGCCGCGACGTCCCCTCCATGATCCCGGGGTTCTCGCGGAACTGGCGGCGGACCTCGATACCGACCTCACCGCCGACGCGGCCGACCGCCTGCATCGCGAGCGAGGCGAAGAGGAACGGCATCGCGCCGCCGATGAGCAGGCCGGCGATCACCCAGGCGTTCGACAGGTCGAACGTCAGCGTCGAGAGCGAAGAGCCCGCCTTCGCCTGTGAATGGATGCCGTCCGCGTACGAGCCGAAGAGGACGAGCGCCGCGAGCGCGGCCGAGCCGATCGCGTAGCCCTTCGTCACGGCCTTCGTCGTGTTTCCCACTGCGTCGAGCGGGTCGGTGATCGCGCGAACCTCCGGCGGGAGATCGGCCATCTCCGCGATGCCGCCCGCGTTGTCGGTCACCGGGCCGTAGGCGTCGAGCGCGACGATCAGGCCGGTCATCGAAAGCTGCGCCATGACCGCGACGCCGATGCCGTAGAGGCCGGCGACGTGATTCGCGACGAGGATGCCGGCCGCGATGACGACGACGGGGAACGCCGTCGCCTGCATGCCGATCGCGAGGCCTTCGATGATGTTCGTCGCGTGGCCCGTCTCCGACGCGCGCGCGATCGCCTTCACCGGGTTCCACCGGCTGCCCGTGTAGTACTCCGTGATCGCAACGAGCAGGAAGGTGACGATCAAGCCGACGAGCGCCGACACGTACAGATGCCAGAAGCTGAACTTGCCGCTCGTGTCGAAGCCCATGGTGATCGGGATGAGCCCGAGCGCGCTCAGCACCGTCGCGACGAGCACGCTCCGATAGAGCGCGTTCATCACGTTGCCGCCCTCGCGCACGCGCGCGAACTGCACGCCGATGATCGACGTGAGGATCGACAGGCCGCCGATCGCGAGCGGGTACAGCCAGAGCTTCGTCCCCGTGTGCGCTGCTCCGCCGACGGTCGCGAGCAGCATCACCGCGACGGCGGTCACCGCGTACGTCTCGAACAGGTCGGCCGCCATGCCGGCGCAGTCGCCGACGTTGTCGCCGACGTTGTCCGCGATCACGGCCGGGTTGCGCGGGTCGTCCTCCGGGATGCCCGCCTCGATCTTGCCGACGAGGTCGGCGCCGACGTCGGCGGCCTTCGTGAAGATGCCGCCGCCGAGCCGTGCGAACACGGAGATC
>JAICWC010000158.1 GCA_025934995.1 Thermoleophilia bacterium
GCCATGATCCGGACGAAGGGCGAAGCCGGCACCGGCGACGTCTCGAACGCGGTCACGCACATGCGCTCCGTCTTCGGGCACATCCGCAAGCTCACGTCGCTCGCCGAGGACGAGCTGTACACCGAGGCCAAGAACCTGCAGGCGCCGTACGACCTCGTGCGCTGGGTCGCCGAGCACGGACGGCTGCCGGTCGTCACGTTCACCGCGGGCGGCATCGCGACGCCGGCCGACGCGTCGCTCTGCATGCAGCTCGGCGCCGACGGGGTCTTCGTCGGCTCGGGGATCTTCAAGTCCGGCGATCCCGAGCAGCGCGCGAAGGCGATCGTCGAGGCGACGACGCACTATCTCGACGCAGAGATCCTCGCGAGGGTCTCGGCCGGCCTCGGTGAGCCGATGGTCGGCATCTCGACGCGGACGCTCGATCCGAGCGAGCTGCTCGAGACCCGCGGCTGGTAAGCGCGCACCGTTCGGCACCGTCCGGCGGTCGCGAGACGATGTCGCCGTGGACGAGCGGAAGCCGGTCTGGACGACTGCGTCCTTCCTGATCTACGCCGGCGGCCTCGTCGTCCTCGGCGCGGCGCTCGGGGCTCTCGGCTACCTCGCGGCCAACTTCGGCAAGGGCGCGTTCGCGGGGTGGGCGGCGCTCGTGCTCGTCGTGCTCTACGGGATCGCGGACAGGTTGAAGCGGCGCGGTCACTGGCTCGCCGCCGGGATCTTCGTCTTCGCCGCCGTCGTCGCGTGGGCCGTCTTTCTCGCAGCGCTCTGGGTGTGGTTTGGCTGGTTCTCGACGCACGACGTCGCGCAGTCGCCGCTGCACGGCTTCTCGTTCGCGCGGCTCTCGTTCGAGGCGCTCGTGCTCGCTGCCGTCTTCGACGACATCCGCCGCTTCCGCTTCCCGTTCATCGCTTCGATCGGCATCCTCTTCGGCTGGCTCTTCGTCGCCGACCTGCTCTCCGGGGGCGGGTCGTGGACGGCGATCGTCACACTCGTGCTCGGTCTCGCCTATCTCGCGGCCGGCAGCGCGAGCTCGCGTCCGTCCGCGTTCTGGCTCCATTTCGGTGCGGGCGTGCTGATCGGCGGCAGCCTCCTCTACTGGTGGCACTCGAGCGACTGGAACTGGGCGCTCGTCGCCGTCGTCGCACTCGTGTACATCGCGATCGCCGACCGGACGCGCCGCTCGAGCTGGGCCGTCTTCGGCGCGGGCGGGCTGCTCTTCGCGGCGAGCCACTTCGCAGATGCGTGGTCGCACGGTTCGAGCAGCGGCTTCGGCGTCGGCATCGCGGGGTTCGGCGTGCCGTACCACGGGTGGGTTCCGCCGCTCGTCTTCGCATTCACGGGCTTCCTGCTCGTCGCGCTCGGCGTCGGCTCCCGGCACCGGCGCGCCCACTAGCTCGCTCTACACTTCGCGACGTGGAAAGGCCGCTTCGGATCGGCGTTCTCGCCGTGCAGGGGAACTTCCGCGAGCACGCGGCCGTGCTGCGGCGCCTCGGCGCGGAGCCGGTCGAGGTGCGCCTGCCGGAGCACCTCGACGGTCTCGACGGACTGATTCTTCCCGGCGGAGAGTCGACGGCGATCACGCGCCTGATGCGGCTCTACGGCCTCGACGATGCGCTGCGGGGCTTCGACGCGCCGATCTTCGGCACCTGCGCCGGGATGATCGTGCTCGACCGCGACCACCTCGGCCTGGCGGACATCACGACGCGCCGCAACGCATTCGGTCGCCAGGTGCACTCGTTCGAAGCCGACCTCGACATCGGTCACGGGGACGAGCCCGTGCGCGCGGTGTTCATCCGCGCACCGTGGATCGAGGAGGCCGGCGCGGACGTGGAGGTGCTCGCCGAGGTCGACGGCCATCCGGTGCTCGCGCGGCAGGGGCGCATTCTCGTCGCCGCGTTCCATCCGGAGCTGACCGACGACACGCGCATCCACGAGCTCTTTCTCAATCAGGTGCGGGAGATGACGAATGTCCGGGCATAGCAAGTGGTCCTCGATCAAGCACAAGAAGGGCGCCGCCGACAAGAAGCGCGGCAAGCTCTTCTCGAAGCTGTCGCGCGCGATCATCGTCGCGGCGAAGGAGGGCGGGCCGGATCCGGCAGGCAATCTCGCACTGCAGAACGCGATCGAGAAGGCGAAGTCGTACTCGATGCCGAAGGACAACATCGACCGCGCGATCGCGAAGGGCGCGGGCACGGATGCCGACGCGGCTTCGTTCGAGACGATCGTCTACGAGGGCTACGGGCCGTCGGGCGTCGCCGTGATCGTCGAGGCGCTGACGGACAACCGCAACCGCACCGCGGGCGAGGTGCGGCACACGTTTGCGAAGAACGACGGGAACCTCGGCACGGCGGGCGCCGTTGCCTGGCTGTTCGAACGGCGCGGCATCGTCCTCGTCGAAGCCGACGGGGTCGACGAGGACGAGTTGATGCTCGCCGCCGCCGAAGGCGGCGCGGACGACGTCGTGCTCGACGGGACGACGTTCACCGTGTCGTGCGACGTTGCGGATCTCGTCGCCGTCCGCGAGGCGATCGAAGCCGCCGGCTTCTCGGTCGACTCCGCAGAGCTGACGATGGTCCCGAAGACGACCGTCGAGGTCGCGGACGAAGGCGAGGCGAAGAAGATCTTGCGGCTGATGGACCAGCTCGAGGACAACGACGACGTCCAAGACGTCTATGCGAACTTCGACATCCCCGAGCAGGTGCTAGAGGCGGTCGCGGGCTAGGAGCAGCCGACCGACGAGCGCAACGACCGCCAGGTTGCGCACGAGGAGGACCCAGGTGTCGCGCTGCTCGCCGAGCGCGGTGCGATGCGAGAAGACGACGTGCGTCAGCGCGAGCACGACCGCAGTGCCGGCCGCGGCACCGGCCCCGCCGAGCGGCGCGAGCGGCGCGAGCCATTCGATGTACTGCGCCGAGAACACCTTGTCGATCGCGACGAAGCCGACCACGGCAGCGGCCGACGCAGTCAGGAACGGGATCCGTCCGCGCGCGTACACCCACGTCACGAGCGCGATCGCGACGAGCACGAGCACCGTGCTCACGATCGCGAGCGCGTCCGCGGAGCCGCCGACGACGTTCAAGGAGCCCGGCGGGCGGCTCGCGAGGGTGCGGTGGCCTGATACGAGGAGGATCGACGACGCGAGGCTGTTCAGCTCGAGCCCGCGCTTCGCCTGCACCGTGTACGAGAACCGCAGCCCGCCCGGCCCGAGGATCAGGAACGGCACGTGGAGGAGCACGAAAACGCCGGCGAACCACAGGACGCCGCGCAACCGGCACGTGCGGGGGACGAAGAGGAGTGCGACCGGGAGCACCGCGGCCGGGTAGATCTTCGCCGCCGTGGCGGCACCGAGGAATGCGAACGCCCACATCGGCTTCTCACGCACGAACAGCGCGAGCGCGACGGCGAGCAGCAGCGCCGGCCACAGGTCGTACGCGTTGAGGTAGATCGAGCCGACGAGCAGCGGCGACAGCGCGAACACCGCCACCGCGGCGCCCGAGCGGAAGACGGCCGCGAGCAACCACACGATTCCGATCCCGCAGAGCGTCAGGAGCAGCTTGAAGAGCAGCACGCTCCGCGCGGCCAGGATGATCGGCTGTGCGAGCGGCGGATACTCGTCGAAGAAGTCGCGATACGGGACCTGCCCGCTCGTCATGTTGTTCGCGTACGCGTGGTACGTGTGCACGTCGGAGTAGAGCGCGGTCGAACGCAGGCCCTGCGGCACGAGGAGGCATGCGAGCACGAAGATCGCGCTGCCGGCGAGTGCGAGCCTCATCTGTGGGCCTCCGCCACGATGATGTCGCCGAGACCGTGGGCGGGCAGTCGCGCGTCGGCGGCGTTGAGCGCCCGCGTCAACGGCCGCGCGTCGAGCGGCCACATCAAGTGGAAGCGAAACGTCTCGAGCCGCTCGACCGTCAGTCCGGCACGCTCGAGCAGCGCCCTGAACGAGGCGCGTGTGTACGGCGTCGCCGGCGACTCGATCCGGCCCCGCGCACCCCGCAGGCGCAGCGCGCGCACGGCGAGCGTCCGGGGTGCGTTCAACCCGCGCGTCACGTAGTTGCGCGCGTTGTCGGTGGAAATGACGAGCGTCCCGCCGGGCCGGAGCACGCGGAGGAGCTCGGCCGCGGCGGCGTCGGCGTCCAGCACGTGCTCGATCACCTGCGAGCAGAGAACGAGGTCGAACTCGCCGTCCGCAAAGGGAAGCGCCTCGAGGTTCCCCTGCCGGAAGTCCGCGTCGACGCGTGCCCGGGCCGTCTCGAGGATGCGCTCCGAGAGGTCCAGGCCGGCCCGCCGGTGCGGCAGCTCGTCCGCGAGCGCGGCGAGGTAGCGTCCGTCGCCGCACCCGGCGTCGAGGAACGCCTCGCAGGGCAGGTGCGCGCGCACGAGCTCACAGATCCGGCGGAACTTGCGGTCGATCCGTGGGTCCGGGAGCGGGCCCGGCTCCGCGTACTGCTGCGTCGCGCGGTCCTCGTAGAGCGCCCTCAGATCGTCCATCGCCGAGACAGTACGGCAGGCAGGAGTCGTCCGACCTCCTGCCTAACGTGACGCTGTGAAAGTTGTCGGCATCGACCCAGGGACGGCGCATTGCGGGTACGGGATCGTCCACGGAAGCGGCGGGCGCCTCAAGGCAATTGCCCACGGCTGCTGGCAC
>JAICWC010000195.1 GCA_025934995.1 Thermoleophilia bacterium
ACCGTCTCGAGCTGTAGCTCGGTGAGCAGCCTCAAGGCGCCACGCGGGTCGGGGTCGGCGAATGCCTCGTCGAGCCGTTCCGCCAGCCTCTCCGGCTTGACCGCGAGCGGTTCGACACGCGCAGCGAGCCGCTTTGCCGTCGGCTGGTGGACGCGGTTGAGCGCGAAGACGATCGCCAGCACTCGCTGCGCGGATTCCACCATCCACTCCATGCGCGCGAGGGCGCAGTCCGGCCGGACGATCGTGAGAAGCCCTGCCGGCGCGAAGCCGCCCCAGCGCTCGGCGGCCTTCTCGATCCGCTCCGCGGCCAGCTCGTCGGAATAGTCGGCGAGCTGTTTCTGCCAACGCGCGAGCAGTCCGCTCGTCCGGAGGGCGACGCCGTTCGAAACCGCTTCCGCGGATCCGCCGATCGCGAACAGCTCGTCGGCGAGCTCGCGCGACCACCAGATCGTCTCGACCGGCTGTCCGTCGAGATAGCCGAACACGCGCCGGGTCGGCGTCGACGGATCGCCCCAGCTGTCGCGCCTCTCGAGGCCGGCGAGTCGCGCTAGCTCGAACGCATCCTCGAGCGAGAGAAGCTTCTCGGTGACTGCGAGCATCTCGATGTCCGAGACGTCGTCGGCGACGCCGCGCGAGACGCTGCCGGTGAGCACGACCTCGATCACGTCCGGTGGCAACGCGTCGGCGACGCGCTGCGCGAGCGCTCTCAGCTCGTCGCTCTTCGCCGTCGCCACGTCAGCCTGAGTAGCTGAAGGTCGCCGCGTACCCGCACGTACCCTCGTAGTCGAACGCGAGCGGCCCGTCGTCCACTCGGAGCTCGTCAGCGACGAGCTCCTCGCCGTCCCGGTCGTGTCCGGGGATCACACAGGTCACCGCTTCGTCGCCCGGAAACCGGTCGCGGATCCGCACTGTGACGTGATCGCTGATGCGGAGCAACTGCCGGCGCCGGCTGTGGTCGACCTCGATCGCAACCGGGCGCACGGCCAGCAGATCGCTCGCCTTCCACACCCACGGGAAGTGGGTCTCGGCGTCGCCGCCGAGCCGGCCGGTGAAGATTCCCTCGAGCTTCTCGTGCTGTTCGGCGCTCCCGCGCTCGTCGAGGTAGAGGACCCAGCTCCACGGAGAGCCCGGCTCGTCGTCGTCGTAGCAGATGGCCATCGCGACCGCGAGCCCGCCGAGATCCGTCCCGGCAGCGGCTCCCTCTTCGATCAGCCACGAGAGAACGCCGGTGCAGACACCGTGCGTCGAGCGGCCCCCGGCGACGCCGTCGATGCGTCTGCAAGGGCAGATCGCGTCGCAGTTGCACGACTCGAAGTAGCTGCCGCGGACTTGCCATTTCGTAGCCACCGCCACGCGACCGAATCTACAGTGGCTCGGCCATGGCAGTCGTCATCGCTTCCAATCTGCGGAAGGAGCTCGCGGGCACCCTTCTCTTCGACGGCGTCTCGTTCTCCGTCGAACGGCGCGACCGCGTCGCGCTCTCCGGGCCGAACGGCGCCGGGAAGACGACTCTGCTGCGGATCCTCGCCGGCGAGACCGAGAAGCACGGCGGCGAGCTCGCGTTCGCGAAGGGAACGCGCGTCGCGCTGCACGACCAGCGTCCGCCACTCGAGCAGGAGCTGTCGCTGCGCGAGTACGTGCTCGCCGGTGCGCGCGACCTCGTCGCGCTCGAGGAGGAGCTGCGACGCCTCGAGGGCGCGATGGCAGCCGGTGACCACGCGCAGGCGACGCTGAACCGGTACGCCGGGGCGCAGGCGCGACTCGAGCATGCCGGCGGTTACGCCTGGCGCGACCGGGCGACCTCCGTGGTCCGCGGGCTCGGCTTCGCGGACGAAGACCTCGACCGGCCGCTGCGGACCTTCTCCGGTGGCGAGCTGACACGCGCGTCGCTTGCGCGGGCGCTCGGCGGCGATCCCGATCTGCTCCTCCTCGACGAGCCGACGAACCATCTCGACGTCGCGAACCTCGAGTGGCTCGAGCGCGAGCTCGCGTCGCTCGACGCGGCCGTGATCCTCGTCGCCCACGACCGCTGGTTCCTCGAGGCGGTGACGACGGCGACGATGGAGCTCGACGCCGGCCGCTCCACGTTCTTCCCCGGCCCGTGGCACGCATGGCGGCGCGAGAAGGCGGCGCGGGCACTGCACGCGCAAAAGGAGGTGGAGCGCGT
>JAICWC010000019.1 GCA_025934995.1 Thermoleophilia bacterium
CATCGGCGGCGGGTTGCCGCACGTCACGGGCGCGGCCCTCGCCTTCAAGCTGCGCGCCGAGCCGCGCGTTGCGCTCGCGTTCTTCGGCGACGGCGCGACGAACATCGGCACGTTCCACGAGGCGCTCAACCTCGCGCAGCTCTGGCAGGTGCCGGCGGTCTTCGTGCTCGAGGACAACCATTGGGCCGAGTCGACGCCCGAGTCGCAGCACTCGCCGATCCGCGATCTCTCGGAGCGCGCGAAGGCCTTCGGGATGAAGGCGCTGAAGGCGGACGGCCAGGACGTCGAGGCGGTGTTCAAGACCGTGCGCCAGGCGCTCGAGCACGCGCGCTCGGGCAAGGGCCCCGTCTTCGTGCACCTCGACACGGTGCGCTTCCACGGCCACTACATCGGCGACCCGCAGGTCTACCGTGACAAGGACGAAGCGGCGGAGCTGCGCAAGACGCGCGACCCGATCGAGATCCTGCGCGAACGCATCGGTGTCGGGGACGACGACTTCGCCGAGCTCGACGCCGAGGTGACGGAGATCGTCGAGGCGTCGGTCGAGTTCGCGAAGAACGGCACCGACCCCGCGCCTGAAGACGCCCTCAAGAACATCTATGCCTGAGTCTCCTGACCGCGTGCCGCTCCCGGCCGGCGGAGCCGGCCTCCGCGGCGCGCTCTCGCCGCTCGCGGCGCGCGCCGGCGCTCGCTCGGCTCGGCCGTACGCCGGGTACTGTCCTCGCCTCGCTCGCTTGGCGCACTTGCGAGCGACGAGTCAGGAGCCTCAGGATGCCTGAGATCACCTACCGCGAGGCGGTGCGCGACGCGCTCGCGACGGCGATGCGCGACGACGACGACGTCTTCATCATGGGCGAGGACATCGCCGAGATGGGCGGCTCGATGGGCGTGACGCAGGGGATGCTCGCCGAGTTCGGCCCGGAGCGCGTGCGCAACACGCCGATCTCCGAGATGGCGCTCGCCGGCACGGCGATCGGCGCCGCGATGCAGGGCATGCGGCCCGTGGCCGAGATCATGTACGAGGACTTCCTGACGCTCGCCGCCGAGCAGATCGTCAATCAGGCGGCGAAGGTGCGGTACATGTCGGGCGGGCAGATCACCGTGCCCGTCGTCTTCCGCACGCAGGGCGGCGCCGGCTGGTCGCCCGGCGCGCAGCACGCACAGCAGCTCGAGGCGTGGTTCGTGCACATCCCCGGCCTCAAGGTCGTGTTCGCGTCGACGCCGGAGGACGTGCGCGGCCTCCTGTGGTCGGCGATCTACGACGACAACCCAGTCGTCTTCTTCGAGCATCGCACGCTCTATCCGATCAAGGGGAACGTCCCCGAGAAGATCGAGCCGATCCCGATCGGCAAGGCGCGCACGCATCGCGAGGGCGAGGACGTGACCGTGATCGCCACCGGCCGTCTCGTGCACGAGTCGCTGAAGGCGGCGGAGGAGGCGGAATCGCAGGGCGTCTCGGTCGAGGTGATCGACCCCCGCACGCTGCAGCCGCTCGACGACGAGGCCCTCGTCAGCTCGGTCAAGAAGACGAACCGCGCAGTCGTCGCGCACGAAGCGGTCACGCGCATGGGCTTCGGCGCCGAAGTTGCGGCGGTGCTGCAGTACCAGGCGTTCGACTGGCTCGACGCGCCGATCGAGCGCGTCGGCGCGAAGTTCGCGCCGCTGCCGTTCGCGCCGGTGATGGAACAGTTCGTCGTCCCGCACGCCGAGGACGTGCTGCAGGCCATCCTCCGCACCGTCGGGAAGAGCTGACGTGCCGACCGAGGTGAAGCTGCCGCGGCTCGGCCAGGGCATGGAGTCCGGCACGATCATCAAGTGGCTGAAGTCGGAGGGTGACGCCGTCCAGAAGGGCGAAGCGCTCTACGAGCTCGACACGGACAAGGTGACGCAGGAGGTCGAAGCCGAGGCGACCGGGGTCCTCTTGAAGATCGCCGTCGCCGAGGGCGAGGTTCCCGTCGGCGAGACGATCGCCTTCATCGGCAAGGAAGGCGAGATGGTGCAGGTGACCGCTCCCGCGCCGAAGCCAAAGCCGGAGACCGAGAAGAAGAAAACGGACGAGCCGAAGGCCGAGCCCGAAGAGGCGCCGGCGTCCGGCGGCACGAACGGCCGCATCAAGGCGTCGCCGCTCGCGCGGCGGATCGCTCGCGAGCGCGGCATCGAGCTGGCATCGCTGCGCGGCACGGGCCCGGACGGTCGCATCGTCGCCGAAGACGTCGAGCGCGGCGAGCTGAAGCCCGCTGCGGCAGCGGCGCCCGTTTCGTCGGGCGAGATCGAGTCGCGGCCGCTCTCGAACATCCGCAAGACGATCGCCCGCCGCCTCACGCAGGCGTGGACGGTGCCGGCGTTCCAGCTGACCGTCGACGTCGACATGACGCGAGCGAACGAGCTCGTGCAGAAGCAGCGGGAGCTCAATCCGGACGTGCGGATCACGGTCACCGACGTGCTCACCAAGGTCTGCGCGACGGCGCTTGTGCGCCATCCCGACATGAACGTGCAGTACACCGACGACGCGCTGCTCGCATTTCCGAGCGCCGATGTCGGAATCGCCGTCGCGGCACCGCAAGGCCTCGTCGTCCCCGTCGTCAAGAATGCGGAGCGGATGACGATCGCCCAGATCGCCGGCGTGCGCGGTGACCTCGTCTCTCGCGCGCGCGACAACAAGCTGCGCAGCGACGATCTCGAGGGCGGCACGTTCACGATCTCGAATCTCGGCATGTACGACGTCGACCAGTTCATCGCGGTCCTCAACCCGCCGCAGGCGTCCATTCTCGCCGTCGGGCAGACACGCGACATGGTCGTCCCGCGCGGCGGCGAGCCGACCGTGCTGCCCGTCATGACGATGACGATCACCTGCGACCACCGCGCCGTCGACGGCGCGACGGGCGCCGCGTTCCTGAAGACGATCAAGGCGTTCCTCCAGGACCCGGGGCTCGCTCTCTGAGAATGGCGCCGAGCGTCTGGTACCACGTCAAAGACCTCGACGAGGCGCGGCGCTTCTACCGCGAGACGCTCGGGTTCGAGGAGACGGCCGTCGACTTCACCGAGCGCTGGTCGCACGTGCAGCACGGCGTGATGCAGGTCGGCCTCGTCGAGGGACAGCCGCGCGACGACGGCGTCGTCGCCCATGTGGACGTCGACGACGTGAAGGCGGAGGCCGACCGCCTGCGCGGCGAAGGCGTGAACGTCGGCGTCGTCGTCGAGATCCCGCAGGGCGTCATGCGCCTGCTGGACGTCTACGACCCCGACGGGAATCGCATTCAGTTGGCTCAGGAGCTTTGAACGTCGGCATCCCGACAGGCCGACAGACGGAGCTAAGGCGAAGCGTTAGCGACGGCCGCACGAGTGCGCGGGGATGGCGCGAAGCGCCACCACCACGCACGCTGGCTTTGGGCCGGTCGACGGAGCGAGCTCTACCGCGCGGAGCGCAGCCGAGACCGCGCTCTCGGCTGCGCGAAGCTCCTTCTCTACGGGGCGCAGCTTGCTGCGCCCCGTAGAGCTGCGGGACCTTCGGTTTCTTCGAGACATGCTCCGGCATGCGTACTACTGGCGGCTCGAGGAGGACCGTGAGCGGCCCGTCTACCGGTACGTGCAGAATTGGGGCCGCGCGGGCGACGCGGGTGTGATTGCGCTCGACGGGCCGCATCCGGCGGGCGCCGCGTGGTACCGGCTGTTCGACGAGCGTGCGCCGGGCTTCGGCTTCGTCGACGAGCGGACGCCCGAGCTGACGATCGCCGTCGTGCCGAGCCGGCGCGGGAAGGGCACCGGCAGAGAGATGTTGACGGCGCTGCTCGACCGGGCCCGCGCGGACGGCTACGACGCCGTCTCGCTCAGCGCCGCACACGAGCAGACCGAGTACTACGGGCACTTCGGCTTCGTGCCGGTTCGTGAGACGGCGTACGCCGTGACGATGCAACTAGCCTTGAAATCGTGATCGACAGGGAGAAGAGCAATGGACGTTGACGTCGCCGTTCTCGGGGGCGGCCCCGGCGGCTACACGGCCGCGATCCGGGCCGCCCAGCTGGGCGCGAAGGTCACGTGTATCGAGAAGGAGCCGGAGCTCGGCGGCACGTGCCTACGGGTCGGGTGCATTCCGACGAAGGCGTGGGTACAGACCGCGTTCGCGCTCAAGGAAGCGCACGAGAGCTTTGCGAAGTTCGGTGTGAAGGTGGGGGAGCCGCAGCTCGACTTCGGCGCGTCCAACGAGTGGAAGGCCGGGGTCGTCAAGCAGATGACGACCGGCGTCGCCGGGCTCCTCAAGGCCAACGGCGTCGAATGGGTCAAGGGCACCGGCACGTTCAGGGATGCATCGACGATCGCCGTCGAGGGCGGCGAGGACGTCAACTTCAAGAGTGCAGTCATCGCCACGGGCTCGTACCCGCTGCGCCCCCCGATCCCCGGGCTCGACTCGCCGCGCTGCGTCGACTCGACGGGGCTGCTCGCGCAGACCGAGCTGCCCAGGCGTCTGGTCATCCTCGGCGGCGGCATCATCGGCTGCGAGTTCGCGTCGATCTTCAGTCGCTTCGGCTCCGAGGTGACGATCATCGAGATGCTCGACACGCTCATTCCGCAAGAGGACCTGGATGCGCGCAAGGAGCTCGCGAAGCAGTTCCAGAAGCGGGGCATCGCGCTGCAGCTCGGCAAGCAGTGCAAGGAAGTGCGAGACGACGGCTCGCAGCTGACGGTCACGTTCGGCGAGGGCGAGACGGTGCAGGCCGACCTGATGCTCGTCAGCGTCGGACGCGGTCCGACCGTCGAAGGTCTCGGCCTCGAGGACATCGGGGTCGAGTTCGACAAGCGGAAGGGGATCGTCAACGACGATCGCAGACAGACGACCCGGCAGAACATCTATGCGGTCGGCGACTGCGCCGGGCATTGGCAGCTCGCGCACACCGCGTTTCGCGAGGGCGAGGTCGCGGCCGAGAACGCGTGCGGCCACCACGCGATCGTCGACGTCCGCGCCGTTCCGCGCCCCATCTACACGGACCCCGAGATCGCGGCGGTCGGCCTGACCGAGGCCGAGGCGCGCGACCAGTACGGCGACGACGTTGCCGTCGGCCAGTTCCCGTGGGTCGCGAACGCACGCGCGGTCATGCAGGACGAGACCGTCGGCTGGGTGAAGTCGATCCACGAGACGCGGTACGGGGAGCTGCTCGGCCTCGTCATGGTCGGCCCGCACGTGACCGACATGATCGAGGCGGGCGTCATCGCGATCGACGCCGAGTCGACGGTCGAGACGGTTGCCGACGGTGTGGCGCCGCATCCCACCCTCTCGGAGGCGATCAAGGAAGCGGGCCTCGTCGCGCTCGGCCGTGCCATCCACGTCCCGAACCGGAAGCCGAGGGCCGCGGCGACTGCATAACCGGAGAGCGGGCGGGAACGTTGTCTAGGCGATGTCGCTCGCTCTCCTCTTCATCCTCACCGCGGTCTCGGTCGCGGCCGCGCTCGCATCGCTCGCGTTCGCGCTCGCCCGCACCTAGCGACCCGTCGCGACCGCCGGCGCCGCCGCAAGTTTTGCTGCTTTTCGGCATCAACTAGGGCATGGCGCCCCGACTCGCGCAGACGTCCGGCGTGGACCGAGCCTTCGAGCGGCTCTACCGTCACCACGCCGCCGACGTCTACCGCTACGCGCTCGCTGTCCTCCACAACCAGGCGGACGCCGAGGACGTGACGCAGACCACGTTCATGAACGCGTATCGCGCCCTGGAGCGAGGCGACACGCCCCGCGCTCCACACAACTGGCTGATCGCGATCGCGCACAACGTCTGTCGCCAGCGTTTCCGCACGGCCGCGCGCCGCGTCCAGGAGGTGGGCTTCGACGACGACGTCGCCGACCAGTTCGTCCGCCCGGACGATGACGACGCGCCGACGTCGGCCGACGTCCGTCGGGCGCTCGGTCATCTGGCGTTCAATCAGCGCGCAGCGCTCGTCATGCGCGAGCTCGAGGGACGCTCGTACGCGGAAATCGCCGACCTGCTCGAGTTGAGCGTCACCGCGGTCGAGACGCTGATCTTTCGAGCTCGTCGCGCGTTGCGCGAGCAGCTCGACGGCGCGCTGACGTGCGGACAGGCGGAGCCGCTGCTTTCACGCCGGCTCGACGGCGAGCTGACGAAGGCCGACCGTGGACAGTTGCGCGCCCATCTCCGCGAGTGCAGCGGTTGCAGGACGCTCGCGCGCAGCCAGCGGGCGCAGCGGAGCGCCCTCCGCACGCTCGGCGAGATCCCGTTGCCCTCCTCGCTCACGGCGCTGTTCGGTGGAGGCGCGTCGGTCGGGACGGCCGTCGCGGTGAAGGCCGCGGCGGTTGTCGTCGCCGCAGGCGTGATCGGCGGCGTCGGGTACGACGTCCACCACGCGCTCGCCCCGCCGTCCCCGGAGCAGCGCCACCGCGCAGCGGTTACCCGCGCCGTCGCGGCGGGGCCGCGGACGCCGCGCGTCGCCGTCACACATGTGCCTGCAGTGGCCGCTGCGGTCGTCGCCCCCGCTCGACGTGCGGCGACTCACAGGCTGAAGCGGCGCCGTGGCGGCTCGCACGCGGCCGCCGTCCTCCACCGCCCGGCATCCTCCACCGACGTGCCCGCGGAAGCCGCGCCGCCTGCGGTCGAGCGGGGCGACGCGGAGATCAGGGGCAAGGCCAAGGGCAACGGCAAAGCGAACGGCGGCGCAGGCGAGGCTCCGCCGCCGCAGTCCGCCGCGCCCACCGCTTCGCACGGGCGCCCGGACGGCACCCCCGGAAAATCCCATGCGAAAGGCGCGGCGCTGCCGGTGCTCCCGGCGATCGCAGTCGACGGCCTTACACAGACTTCACAAAATCGAGGCGCAAGGAACGACGCGATGCGGCATCTTCATCCATAGGACGTGCCCTCGTCCCTAACACCCTCCGGGGCCATGCCGCCCGCGGGCCCCGGAGGGGTTTTTCTTCCCTGGACGAGCTTGGTACGGTCACGGCATGTCGATTCTGAACAGACGTAACGCCGTCGTCGGCTGGCTCACGACGAAGGTCGTGAAGCGCGTCGTCAAGAAGAAGGCGGCCGACGCCGTGCCGAACGCACGCACCGGCGGTGCGACCGCCGGTGCGCTCGCGGCGCTCGGCGGCGCGCTCTTCTTCTGGAAGAAGAAGCGCTCCGGCAGCGGCGAGTGAGCGAGCTGTTCCGCCCGGCGATCGCCGAGCTCGTTCCGTACGAGCCCGGGAAACCGGTGGAAGAGGTGCAGCGAGAGCTCGGTCTCGAGCGCGTCGTCAAGCTGGCATCGAACGAGGGACCGTTTCCACCGTTCCCCGCGGCGCTCGAGGCGATGGACCGGGCGGCGCGGGAGCTCAACCGCTACCCGGACGGCGGCGCGTGGGCGCTGCGCTCCGCGCTCGCTGCGCATCACGGCGTCCGCTTCGAGGAGATCGTCATCGGTTCGGGCGCCGACGGCGTCATCGACCTGCTCTCGCAGGCGACGCTCGACCCCGGTGACGAGATCGTCTGCGGTTGGCCGTCCTTTCCGAGTTACGTGCTCGACGCCGCGAAGCTCGGTGCCGCCGTCCACCGCGTGCCGCTTCGCGATCACACCTACGACCTCGACGGGCTCCTCGCCGCGATCGGGCCGCGTACGAAGCTCGTGTACGTCTGCCATCCGAACAATCCGACCGGAACCGGCAACCCGCGCGCCGAGCTCCTCGCATTCTTCGAGCACGTGCCCGACCACGTGCTCACCGTGCTCGACCAGGCGTACTTCGAATACATCGACGATCCGGAATACGCCGACGGGATCGAGGAGATCTTCAAGCACGGTCGGCGAGTCGTCGTGCTGCGCACGTTCTCGAAGATCTACGGGCTCGCGGGATTGCGCGTCGGCTACGGGGTCGCGCCGGAAGACGTCGTCGTCGCGACGAGCAAGGTGCGGCGGGCGTTCGACGTGACTGCGACCGCGCAAGCGGCCGCCGTCGCGAGCATCGGCCAGGCCGACGAGCTCGCACGGCGGCGCGCCGCGAACGCCGCCGGTCGCGCTCAGCTCGAGGATGCGCTCCGCGGCCACGGGCTCGAGCCCGCCGGGCCGGCGCTCGGAAACTTCGTCTTCGTCGACGTCGGCGACGGCCGCGCCCTCTTCGAACGGCTCCTGCGCGAGGGCGTGATCGTCCGTCCGCTCGCGGCCTTCGGCGCCCCCGAGGCGATCCGGGTCTCGGTCGGGACCGCGGACGAGAACGCCTTCTTTGCGACCGCGCTCGGACACGTCCTTTCGGGCGTCTCGTCATGACCGCGTCCTGCTGTTAACGTCTCGGCGGCCGTGCTGCGCCGCCCTACCCTGAGGCAGTTCCGGCCGCTCCGCCTGCCCGGATTCCGGCTGCTGTTCTGCTCGACGCTCGCGTCGAGCCTCGGCACGCTGCTCGCGCAGATCGCGCTGGCGATCGAGATCAAGGATCGGACGAACTCCGGGCTCTGGGTGGGAGCCGTCCTCGTCGTCGGCTTCCTGCCGACGATTCTCGTAGGCCTGACGCTTGGTCCCCTGATCGATCGCTTGGAGCGGCGCAAGCTGATGGTGACCGCCGATCTCGTCCGCGCCGCCGTCTTCTTCGGGCTCGTCTTCGTCGGAAGCGCGGGCGGGATCGTCGCGCTCGCCTTCGTCGCCGGGCTCGCGACGGGCTTCTTCCGTCCGGCCGTGTACGCCGGCATTCCGAACCTCGTTCCCGAGGAAGACCTGCCGCATGCCAATGCGCTCCTGCAATCGGTCGAGAACATGAGCTGGGCGATCGGGCCGATCCTCGGCGGCCTCCTCACCGCGGCGACGAGCCCACACGTGGCCTACTGGATCAACGCGGTCTCCTTCCTCATCTCTGCGTCGTTGATCGTGCGCATTCCCGCGCGGCTGCTGCAGAGCGCGACCGCGCTGACACGCGGCCACTGGACGGATCTCAAGGACGGCTTCCGCGCTGTCCGCGAGTCGCGCGTCCTCCTCGCCGTCCTCCTCGCCTGGGGCGTTGCCGGTCTCGGCATCGGCAGCGTCAGCGTCAGCGAGGTCTTCCTCGCGAAGAACACGTTCCATGCCGGAGATTTCGGCTACGGGCTCCTGTTCGGCGGTATCGGCACCGGCCTCGTCATCGGCAGCTTCTGGAGCAGCTCGATCCAGGCGCGACTCGGCATCGCCCGCACGTACGGGCTCGCGATCGCAGTCATGGGCATCGGCTTCGGCCTCGGGTCGCTTGCGCCGGACGTGTGGGTCGCCGCGCTCTGCTGTGTCGTCGGCGGGATCGGCGACGGCGTCGCGATCGTGTGCAACGCGCTCCTCGTGCAAACGGGCGCACGCGACGAGATCCGTGGACGCGCCCTCACCGTGCTGATGAGCGGAACGATGCTCGTGCAGGCGATCGGCACGATTCTCGCCGGCGCCTTGATGCCGGCCGACGGCGCGCGCTGGGTGTGGGGTGCCGGCGGGATCGTGTTCCTCTTCGCCGCGGCGATCGGCTATCTGCTCGCGCGCGAACCGAGCCGTGCACCTGCGCCCGCGCCGACCTAACTAGAGTCCGGCGTCGTGGCCGGACGGCGCGACTGGACACGTGAGACCCTCGCGGCCGGCATACGTGACGGCGACCGGCGGGCGCTCGCCCGCGCGATCACCCTCGTCGAGAACGGCGACGCGCTCGCGTACGAGGTCGTGCGCGATCTCTATCCCCGGACCGGAGGCGCGTACGCGATCGGGCTGACGGGCCCGCCGGGCGTCGGCAAGTCGTCGCTCATCTCCGCGTTGCTGCGGCACGTCCGTCCGGACGGCACCGAGGTCGGCGTCATCTCCGTCGACCCGTCGAGCCCCTTCTCGCAGGGTGCGCTGCTGGGCGATCGCATCCGCCTCTCCGATCACTTCCTCGACCCCGGCGTCTTCATCCGCTCGATGGGGACGCGCGGCCATCTCGGCGGTCTCGCGGAGGCGACACTGCAGGCGCTCCTCGTGCTCGATGCTGCCGGCAAGGAGATCGTCATGCTCGAGACCGTCGGCACGGGGCAGAGCGAAGTCGAGGTGATCGGCATCGCCGACACGGTCCTGCTCGTGCTGATGCCCGGCTCGGGCGACTCGGTGCAGGCGTTGAAGGCCGGAATCATGGAGATCCCCGACGTGATCGCGATCAACAAGATGGATCACCCGGCCGCGAAGACGATGCTCAACGAGGTGCGCTCGATCCTCGGCCTGGACAAGGAACGCGAGTGGCGCCCGCCGATCGTCCTGACCGAGGCGACGCGCGGCGAGAACGTGCCCGAGCTGTGGGAGAAGCTCGTGGAGCACCGGGCGTTTCTCGAATCCTCCGGGCAGCTGGAGGAGCGCAGACGCAGCAATCTCGCGAGCGAGGTCTTCTCGGTCGCTTCCGCGCGCGCGAAGCAGCACATCGAGCGTGCGGTCGCCGACGATCCCGAGCTGCGTCGTGTCCTCGACGCCGTGCAGCGACGTGAGCTCGACCCGCTCAGCGCGGTCCGTGAGATTCTCGAGAAGGTGTTCAAGGTCGATGGCAGCCGGGCCTGAGCTGAAAGACATCGAGGCCGCGCGCGCGCGGCTCGACGGCGTCGCACGCGTGACGCCCGTCTACCCGTCCGAGACTCTCTCGCGCGCGGTCGGGCGCGAGGTGCAGCTGAAGGCCGAGAATCTCCAGCGCACCGGCTCGTTCAAGATCCGCGGGGCGTACAACCGGATCTCGTCGCTCAGCGACAGGGAGCGCGCCGCCGGCGTCGTCGCCGCGAGCGCGGGAAATCACGGACAGGCGGTCGCGTGGGCCGCGCGCGAAGTCGGCGCACGCGCGCGCATCTTCATGCCGCAGGACGCGCCGATGGCGAAGGTCGACGCGACGCGCCACTACGGCGCCGAAGTCGAGCTGACCGGGCCGGCGATCGAGGAGGCACTCGACGCGTGCCGTGCGTATGTGGCTGCGGAGGGCGCGACGTTCGTGCACCCGTTCGAGGACCCGGTCGTCATTGCGGGGCAGGGGACGATCGGCCTCGAGCTCGCCGACCAGGTCGAACAGGTCGAGACGGTCGTCATCCCGGTCGGCGGCGGCGGTCTCTCGTCCGGGATCGCGCTCGCGCTGCGCGCGATCAAGCCGGGGATCCGCATCGTCGGCGTGCAGGCCGAAGGAACGCTGCCGGGCGGCTCCGGCTACACGATCGCCGACGGGATCGCAGTGAAGCAGCCGGGCGAGCTGACGATGTCGATCCTCGACGACGTGCTCGACGACGTCGTGTCGGTCGGCGACGAGGAGATCAGCGACGCGATCGTCGTGCTGCTCGAGCGCACCAAGCTCGTCGTCGAGGGCGCAGGCGCCGTCAGCGTCGCCGCGCTGCTCGCCGGCAAGGTCGGCGGCACGGGCTGCGTCGTCCCCGTGCTCTCGGGCGGCAACATCGATGCCACGCTGCTCATCTCCGTCATGCGGCACGGGCTCGCCGTCGCCGGCCGCTTCCTCGTCCTGCGCACGCGCGTTCCCGACCGTCCCGGCGAGCTCGCGCGGCTGCTGACGATGCTCGCGGAGGAGCGCGTCAACGTCGTCGAGGTCGAGCACCAGCGCGAGTCCGCGGGCCTCCCGGTCGCCGAGACAGGCGTCGAGTTGACGCTCGTCACGCGCAACCCTGCGCATTGCGACGAGATCGTCGAGACGATGCAGCGCCTCGGCTACCCGGCCGAGCGCCTCATCTAGCGTGGCTCGCCTCTAGACGAGCGCGGCGCGCAGGAGCACCCTCATGGCGCTTGCTAAGCCCTCGGTCGTAGCTTGCTTCAGACGAGGGCGGGGCGAAGCCTGTGCAGCAGGGCGAAGCGGCGGCGCGGGACGCGCTCCGGCTTGTCGATCTCCGGCAGGCGCGGGCCGCGGAGGGCCGTCCGCAGCGCGTCGCGCTGCATCTGGCTCGTCGACATGTAATGGATCGCGGAGTTCATGACCACAGGACGCGCGGAGTGGTCGCTTTCTTCCCGCCGCCCTAGACTCGGGCGGTGCCCGTCTGTCCCGTCTGCGCGACCGAGAACCCCGAGGTCGCGCGCTTCTGCCTCGCGTGCGGCGCGGCGCTGAGCTCCGAGCCTGCGCGTGAGGAGCGCAAGATCGTGACCGTCCTCTTCGCGGACCTCGTCGGCTTCACCTCACGCGCGGAGCAGCTCGACCCGGAAGACGTGCGCGCCGTGCTCGCGCCGTACTGGGAGCGGCTGCGCGGCGAGCTCGAGAAGCGCGGTGGCACGGTCGAGAAGTTCATCGGCGACGCGGTGATGGCGCTCTTCGGTGCGCCGGCCGCGCACGACGACGACCCGCTGCGCGCCGTCGGCGCCGCGCTGGCGATCCGCGACTGGGCGCGCGACGAGGCGGACGTGCAAGTGCGGATCGCGGTCAACACGGGCGAGGCGCTCGTCCTGCTCGGGGCGCGGCCGGCCGAGGGGGAAGGGATGGCGGCCGGCGACGTCGTCAACACGACCGCGCGGCTTCAGAGCGCAGCCCCGGTGAACGGCGTCCTCGTCGGCGAGGCGACGTACCGCGCCACGCGCGACGTGATCGAGTACGCCGAGCACGAGCCCGTGACGGCGAAGGGCAAAGCAGATCCGATTCCCGTCTGGGAGGCGGTGCAGGTCCGCTCGCGGCTCGGCATGGACGTCGAGCGCGCGACGTTGCCGATCGTCGGGCGCGTGCGCGAGCTCGGTGTGATCCTCGACGCGTTCGAGCGCGCGAAGTCGGAGCGCGAACCGCAGCTCGTGACGCTGGTCGGCGTCCCGGGAATCGGCAAGTCGCGACTCGTCGGAGAGTTCTTCTCGCGCCTCGAGTCGCAGCCCGATCTCGTCTGGTGGCGGCAGGGCCGGGCGCTGCCGTACGGCGAGGGCGTGAGCTTCTGGGCGCTTGCGGAGATGGTCAAGGCGCAGGCCGGCGTGCAGGAGAACGACCTGGCGGAGACCGCCGAGGAGAAGCTCCGCGAGAGCGTCGCGCGCCTCGTCGACGAGGACGAACGCGCGTGGGTGCTCGAGCACCTGCTCCCGCTCGTCGGCGGGGAGCAGAAGGGCGGCACGACGAAGAGCGCACCGGCCTGGCGGCGCTACTTCGAGGGGATGGCCGAGCAGCGCCCGCTGGTCATGGTCTTCGAGGACATGCACTGGGCCGACGACGGCTTGCTCGATTTCATCGACCACCTCGTCGACTGGGCGAGCGGCGTCCCGATCCTCGTGCTCGCGACGGCGCGGCCCGAGCTGCTCGACCGCAGGCAGGCCTGGGGCGGCGGGAAGCTCAACGTCTCGACGATCGCGCTGACGCCGCTCAGCGACGACGAGGCCGCGCAGATCATTCACGGCGTCCTCGAGCAGGCGGCGCTGCCCGCGGAGACACAACGGTCGCTGCTCGACCGCGCCGGCGGGAACCCGCTGTATGCGGAGCAGTTCGCGCGGCTGTACATGGAGCGCGGCTCTGCCGACGACCTCCCGCTGCCGGAAAGCGTCCAGGGGCTGATCGCCGCACGCCTCGACGGCTTGCCCGCGAACGAGAAGCGGTTGATCCAGGACGCCGCCGTCTTCGGCAAGGTGTTCTGGGCGGGAGCGCTCGACGCCGACGAAGAGGCATTGCACGCCCTCGAGCGAAACGGGATGCTGCGTCGCGAGCGGCGATCGGCCGTGGCCGGACAGACCCAGTACGCCTTCCGCCACGTGCTCGTCCGCGACGTCGCCTACGGGCAGATCCCGCGGGCCCGGCGCGCGGAGAAGCACGTGCAGGCGGCCGGTTGGATCGAGGCGCTCGGCCGCGCCGACGACCACGCCGAGCTCGTCGCGTATCACCTCGCCGAGGCGCTCGAGCTCGGGCTCGACACGGGGGAGAGGCTCGCCGACGCGCTGGCGGCGGCAGCGCGGCGTGCAATCGCCTTGAACGCGTACGGCGGCGCGCTGGACTACAGCCGGCGCGCGCTCGCGCTTCCGATCGCCGACGACACTCGGCGCGCGCATCTGCTCGCCGTGCACGCACGCGCGCTGGCGATCCTGGACGCCGATACATCGGCCCTCCGCGGCGCGATCGACCAGCTCGAGTCGATCGGCGACGTCGAAGCAGCAGCGGAGCTCGCGGCGTTCGCCGCGAACGCGGTATGGAATGCGAACCGCCGGCCGGAGGCGGAGGAGCTCATCGCGCGCGGCGAAGCGCTGCTCGCGGACCGAGAGCCGACCCGTGCCTTGTGCGCGGTGCTCTCCGAGAAGGCCCGTCTCAGCGGCTTCGTCGACGACCCCGACGTGGCCGAGGCCACGGCTCGCCAGGCGCTTGCGCTCGCCGAGCGCTTCGAGCTGGTCGAGTTGCGCGCGGAGTGCATCGCGAACCTCGCGAACATCGCGTGGGCTCGCGGCGAATACGAACGCTCGGGCGAGCTGAACGAGGAGGCGCTGTCGGTGGCTCCGCCGGCGTCCCGACAGGCGCTGCGCGCGATGGTCAACCGGAGCCTCGCCGCGCTTGCAGCGGCCGACGGCCCTGCCGTGCGAGCGAATCTCGTGAGCTCACTCGAAGCCGCACAGCGTCTCGGCGACGCGCAGTTCGTCTTCTGGGTCATGGCCCCGGTGATCTACGAGAACTACTTCAGCCTCGGCCGCTGGGACGAAGCGTTGGAGCGGCTGACGTCGGTGCTCCGCGACGTCGAGCGTGCGGGCGGCAGCTACATGCAGTCGAACTTCTACGTCGAGCGCGCGATGATCTTCGCGTCGCGCGGCCGCGACGCCGAGGCTCACGCCGATCTCGACCTGGTGGTCGCGTCACTCGAGACGAACCGGGACATTCAGTTCCAGGCGAGCCTGTTGACGACGGCGGTCCCCGTGTACGACATCCTCGGAGATCGCACGCGCGTCGCTGCGCTGCTCGATCGCCTGCTCGCGATCGGTCGCCCGACGAAGGCCTTCGCACCGCCGTTCTTCGCCGAGACGGCCATCGCGATCGCGCGCCATGGGTACGGCGATCGCTTCCTCGATCGCTTCGCCGAGTCGCGGCCACATCGGCGGCTCGAAGCGGCCAGGCTCGTTTGGACAGGGCGCGCCGTGGACGCGGCAGACATCTATGCGAACGCATCCCCGCGCGAGGAAGCGACGACGAGGCTCTTCGCCGCCGAGCAGCTGCGGGCTGCCGGCCGGACGGCGGAATCCATGGTGCAGCTCGAGCGCGGGCTCGCCTTCTTCCGCGCCGTCGGCGCCCGGCGGATCGTCCAACAGGCTGAAGAGCTCCTGGCAGCCGCGTCCTAAGAGCTGCCGCAGCGGCGGAACGAGTATTTCTCGCCGCGCCAGGTCGCGACGCCGCCGCCGAGCACGGGTCGGGCGTCGACGCCGACCGACTGCAGCACGCTCGCCGCGATCGCCGCACGCGGGCCGCTCTCGCAGATCGTGACGATCGGCTGTGCGCCGCACAGACCGTTCTCCGCCGCCTGACGCACGTTGCGGTAGGGCAGGTGCGTACTGCCAGGGATGAAGCCGAGGTCGCGCTCGTCCTTCTCGCGCACATCGAGGAGCTGCACGGCATCGGCGGCGAGCCATTGCTCGACTTCGTCGACCGTCACGGCGTCGAGGGACTCGTCGTCCCCCGGTGTCCGCCAGCCCGCGACGCCGAAGATGCCGACCGCGCTGAGGCGCTCCGCGGCGAGGCGCGCGTCGTCCTCGGAACCGGCCTCGATGACGACGGGACGTTCGGGCAGCACGAACGCCGCCTTCGTCCCGAACGACGAGCCGTGGACGGGCACGTTCACCGCGCCTGCACGATGTCCGGCGCCGAACTCGTGCGGCTCGCGCACGTCGAGCACGACGGCTCCGTCGGCGACGTCGGCTCGACGGAGCTGCGGCTGCGCTCCGTGGAAGGGGCCGCGGTTCAGCTCGACGATCAGCGCCATGTTCGGAGGCCGCGGCGGCTGCTGCGTCACCTTGCACAGAAACTCCTCGTACGTCTCCACCAGGGAGCGGTTCATCGTCCGCTCGCGCGCGATCGTCGTCGATCGCTCCGGGCTCATGTTCGCTCCGCAGAGTGAACCGGCGACGTGACCCGGGTAGACGACGACGTCGTCGCCGAGCTCGACGAGGCGACGCAGCGAGTGGAACAGCCCGTCGGCGCCTTCCTCGGCGTCGACCGCGAGATCGGGCCTCGCCGTATCGCCGACGAACAGCGAGTCGCCCGTCAACAGAAGCTTGCCGTCGACGAGGAACGCGCAGTGCTCTGGCCGGTGCCCCGGCGTATGGATGACGCGCAGCACGACGTCGCCGATCGCGAGCTCCTCGCCGTCGCGCAACGGCTCGTGCGGGAACGTCGCGCCCGCCGCGTCGTGCACGCGCACGGGGATGTCGTGCTCGAGCGCGAGCCGGCCGTGCCCGGAGACGTGGTCGGCGTGGGTATGCGTCTCGAGGACGGCGACGATCTCGACGCCTGCATCCAGGTACCGCTCGATCGCGTAACCAGGATCGACGAGCGCCGCGATCCCGGCGCGCTCGTCGCCGACGAGATACGAGGCGCAGCCGAGGTCGTCGTCCACGAACTGCCGGAACAGCACGAGCAGCGACGCTAGCACCGACTACGGCTATCAATCCTGAAGTGAAAGCCCTCCTCATCGCCCTGCTCGCAGTCCTCGTGCTGCCGGCATCGGCGTGGGGGCACGCGACGCTCATCCGCACGGTTCCCGCGAACGGCGCCGTGCTCGCGCTCTCGCCGACAGCGGTGCGGATCGTCTTCGACGACGTCGTCCAGCGCGGGCCGGGGATCGAGGCCGTGCGCAACGGCGGCGCCTCCGTGCTCGACGGCAAGCCGCGCATCGCCGGCGGTCGGACGCTCGTGCTGCCGCTGCGGCGGGGGCTCGCGAAGGGGGACTACACGGCCCGCTGGGCGATCGTCTCGGACGACGGGCATCTCGAGTCCGGCGTCGTCGCGTTCGCCGTCGGCCTCGGCAGCTCGCGGCCGGTGCCGTCGCTCGGCGCCGAGGCGACCGGCGCGCGCCCGCCGGACGTGATCGCGCGGTGGCTCTTCCTGGCGGGCGTGCTCGGCGCCGTCGGGATCGCCGCGTTTGCGCTCTCCACCGGCGCGCGTGACGAGCAGATCGCGCTCGTACTGGCGTCGTCCGCGGTCGTGTCGGCGCTCGGCGCCGCGGACGAAGCGCACCGTGTCGGCTTGTCGACGCGCGCCGGAACCGCCCTCGTCGTCGGCTCAGCGTACGCCGTCGTCGTCGCGCTCGCCGCCGCCGCCGCGACGCTCGAGCCGCGTGCGTTGCCCGGCGCACTCGTGCTCGCGCTGCCGCTCCTCGCCGTGCCGACGACGAGCGGTCACGCGCTCGATCGCGGGCTGAGCCGCGTCAACGTCGCGGCAGACCTCCTGCACGTGGCCGGGGCCTCGATGTGGGTCGGCGCGTTGCTCGGTCTTCTCGTCACGCGCCGGCGCGAGGCCAGGCTCGTCCTCGGCGGCGTCGTGTTGCTGGCCGTCACCGGCGTCGTTCGCGCGTCGTACGAGCTGCTGCACGTGTCGCAGGCGTGGGACACCGGGTACGGGCGGACGCTGCTCGTCAAGACGGGCCTGCTGCTCGCCGCGGCAGCGCTCGGCTTGTGGCGCCGGCCCCGCGCCGAGCTCGTCCTCGTTGCGGTGCTCGTCGGGGCGGTCGCCGTGCTCGTGCTGCAACGGCCTGGGCGCAACGCGGAGGCGGCCGCGCCCACGCCACGGGTCGCATCGGATCAGCCGTTGCCGGAGCCGCCTGCACCGGCCCGCGACGCAGTCGTCGTCGCGCGCGAGCTCGGCCCGTACGGCGTGGCGCTCGCGTCGGAGCCGGCCCGACTGACCGTGTTCGTGCTCTCCTCGTCGGGCGGCGGCGCGGACGGGCTCGCCGTGCGCATCGACGGTCGGGACGCGACGGCGTGCGGCCACGGCTGCTACCGCATCGACGAGCGGCACGGGCCGACGACGCGCGTTTCCGTCGACAGCCTCGCCCGAGCCTTCCCGAGCCCCCGCGGGCCGCAGGATGCGAGCCCTGCTTCGGTGACGAGCTTCCGGCACCTCTTCCGACGGTCCAGGACGGTCGAGTACGTCGAGCGGCTCGCCTCGAGCCCGACCAACGTCATCGTCTCGCGTTGGCGGCTCGAGGCGCCCGATCGTGTCGGCTACACGATCCGCGGTGGATCGCAGGCGGTCATCATCGGGGCGCATCGGTGGGACCGCGCCTCGGCGGACGCACCCTGGGTCGAGTCGCCGCAGACACCGGTGACCCAGCCGTCGGCGCCGTTCCGGAAAGCGACGAACGTCTGGCGGATCTCGGCCCACGACATCGTCTTCTACGACCCGACGATCCCTGCGTACTTCGAACTCGAGTCCGACCGGCGGCCGACCGCGCTGCACATGATCGCGGCCGCGCATTTCATGACCGACCGCTACCTCAGCTTTGGGTCGAGGCCCCGGCTGCGTGCTCCTCGTTGAGCAGCCGCCACACATAGAAGCCGATCGCGAGCAGGAAGACGAGCGTCTGCTCGCCGTTCATCAGGATTCCACCGAGGTTCTGGTCACGCGTCGGCGAGAGCCCCCACAGACGCGGCGTGTGCTCGTAGTACGAATAGATCGGCCGCGTCGAGAAGATGAGCGCGAGGCCGAGGAACGACGAGCCGACGAACGCCGCACCGAGGTAGGCGAGGGCGGCGGGCGGCGAGAGGCGGCCGGAGACGAGCGGCCACCAGAACACGAGCCCGGCGGAGATGAGGATCGCGTGCTCGAGATTGAGCGGCCAGGAGTTGCGGAGCGCCCAGTCGTAGAAGTTGGCCGCGTGCGTGCCGTACCACGCGATCAGCCACGCCGGCAGCGCATAGCGCGCACGCACGATCGGCAACGACGCACGCATCCTCGGGGTCAGGCCGAGGAGCAGGAGGAGCGGCGCTATGTCGGCGATCAATGCGTTCTGGAGCAGGTGGATCAGCAGCAGCCGCTTGACCGCGATCGTCTCGAGCGGAGAGTTGAGCGAGCCCGCGATCAGGAGCAGCCCGACGCCGAAGACCACGGCACGCCACCGCTCCGGCCGGTCGTTGCGCGCGAACCACACGTAACCGCCGGCCGTGACGACCGCGGCGCCGAGAAAGAACCATTCGAACGTGAAGCTCGTCGCGCTCAAGCCCGCTCCCAGCGCCGGCAGAGCCGGCGCTTCCGCTCCTTGATGAGCTCCGTCGAGCCCACGCTCACGCGGCTACCGCGCGAAAGGGGCGAAGGCGCGGCCGCAGCAGCGTGAAGGTGAGCGTCCCGAGGGTCACCACCTGCTCGGCCATCATCACGACGCCCGCGAGCTGTTGCTGATGGACGTCCGGATACGCGGGGTACAGGGGCTGGAAGTCGAACATGAGCACGTCGGAGAGCACCTGTCCCGAGGCGAACATCGCGGCGGCGAGCGCAACGCGCTGTCCAACCGTGCGGCGGTCGTCCAGCAGGATCGTCCACGCGAGCAGGCCGAACGTCGTCCAGAGCGCGTGCTCCGTGTAGTGCACCCACTCGTGGCGGAGCGCGAGGTCGTACAGCCAGGGCACGTGCCAGATGCCGAGGTTCGCGGCCCAGAGGCCGTAGGCGATCTTGGGGCGCACGAGCTTCCGAAGCGGGGTGCGGGCGAGCGGGCGGAGAACCGGCGCAGGCAGGACGAACAGGGCAAGCGGCCCGCGCACGGAGAGGACGAGCAGGGCCGCTGCGAGATCGCCGATCAGCACGTGCTGCGTCATGTGCACGGCGAGGTTCGAGTCCGCCTGTTCGTCGAGCGCGATCAGCGCGATCGGCATCAGTGCGATTCCCGCGGCGAAGAAGACGATCCGCGGCCAGTCTGCGAGGTCGGGCCGGCCGCGGCGCCGGAGGCGGACCACTGCCTGCGCGAAGAGGATCGTCGCGACGACGCACAGCGCGACGATCGTCATCTCAGAGCCCGAGTTGTTTTGCGATGACCATCCGCTGCACCTCGTTCGTCCCCTCGCCGATCTCGAGGATCTTCTGGTCGCGGAAGAGGCGCGAGATCGCGAATTCCTGCATGAAGCCGTAGCCGCCGTGGATCTGCAGTGCTGCGTTGACGACCCGGTTCGACAATAGCCCGGTGTAGAGCTTCGCCTGCGCGGCGGCGAGGCCGAACGGCTTGCCCTGGTCCTTGAGCCACGCCGCGCGGTACACGAGCTGCCGTCCCGCCTCGATCTCGGTCGACATGTCGGCGAGCGCGAACTGCACTGCCTGGAACTTCGAGATCGGCCGGCCGAACTGCTGCCGCTCCTGCGCATACGTGAACGCGAGGTCGTACGCCCCTTGAGCGAGGCCGACGCCCATCGCCGCAACTGAGATGCGGCCGCCGTCGAGGATCTCCATGAACTGCGTGAAGCCCTTGCCGCGCGGGCCGAGCAGGTTTCCCTCCGGCACCGCGCAGTCCTCGAACGAGAGCTCGCGCGTGTCGGAGGCGTGCCAGCCGAGCTTGTGCATCGGGGCCGAGATCTCGTACCCGCTCGTTCCATTCGGGACGATGATGTTCGAGATCTCGTTCTCTCCCGTCTGAGCGGTGATGGTCACGAGAGTGCTGATCTCCGTGCCGGCGTTGGTGATGAAGATCTTCGAGCCGTTGACGATCCACTGCCCGTCGCGCAGCTCCGCGCGCGTACGGGTGGCGCCCGCGTCGGAGCCGGCGTTCGGCTCGGTCAACCCGAAGGCTGCCAGCCCTTCTCCCGATGCGAGGCCCGGCAGCCACTCCTGCTTCTGCTCCTCGGTGCCGAACAGGTAGATCGGCATCGTGCCGAGCGACGTGTGCGCAGCCATCGTGATCGCGACGGACGAATCGATCCGCGTCAGCTCTTCGACCGCGATTGCGTACGAGACCGTGTCGGCGCCGGCGCCGCCGTACTCCTCGGGGATCGGGATCCCCATCAACCCGAGGTCGGCCATCTCCCCGACGAGCTCGTACGGGAAACGGGACTCGCGGTCGAGCTCTTCCGCCACCGGTGCAACGCGTGTCTCCGCGAACTCGCGAACCGTCGAGCGCAGCAGCTGCTGCTCGTCGGTCAGCTCATAGTTCACGTGCGAGCTCCGCGATCAAGCGGACGCCGTAACCCGTGCCGCCGGGCACGCGCAGATAGTCGCCGCGGGACCGCTCGAGGAAGCCCGGGCCTGCCATGTCGACGTGCGCCCACGGTCCGTCCCCGGCGAACTCCTCGAGGAACTTCGCGGCGAGCGCCGGCGAGCCCTGGCGCAGCGTCGAGCCGTTCTTCATGTCGGCGAAGGCCGAGTCGATGTACCGGCGGTAGCGCTCGTGCAGCGGGAAGCGCCAGGCGAGGTCGCCGCTGCGTTCGCCGGCGTGGAAGATGCGGTCGCTCCACGCGTCGTCGTTGGTGAAATAGCCTGCATAGAGATCGCCGAGCGCAAGCTCCATCGCGCCGGTCAGTGTCGAGAGCTCGAGGATGTGCGTCGCTCCTTCGCGCCGCGCGTACCAGAGCGCGTCGGCCAGGACGAGGCGTCCTTCGGCGTCGGTGTTGATGATCTCGATCGTCTTGCCGTTGGCGGCGCGCAGGATGTCGCCGGGCCGGAACGCATCGCCGCCCGGCATGTTCTCCGCCGCGGCGAGCACGGCGATTGCGCGCACGGGCAAACCGAGTGCCGCGACGGCGCCTATGCCGTGCAGCGTCCCCGCGCCCCCGGCCATGTCGCCCTTCATGCTCTCCATGCCGGGAGCCGATTTGAGCGAGATGCCGCCGGTGTCGAAGGTGATCGACTTGCCGACCAGTCCGAGGACGACGTCGTCTCGCGCGTCCGGCGGGTCGTAGCGCAGGACGATCAGGCGGGGCTCGTTGCGCGATCCGCGCCCGACTGCGCTCAACGC
The DNA here is from genome assembly GCA_025934995.1 of Thermoleophilia bacterium. GTDB lineage: Bacteria > Actinomycetota > Thermoleophilia > Gaiellales > Gaiellaceae > Palsa-739. The sequence goes on from JAICWC010000019.1 coordinate 21,771, forward strand.
GCCCATCTCCAGCTCGTCCAGCTCTTTCGTCGCGAGGACGTCGCACGTCAGGTGCTCGTGCTCCCGCGCAAGCTCCTTCGCGCGCTCGCCGAGCGTGTGCGGGTTGAGCTCGTTCGGGGGCATGTTCGCGAGGTCGCGCGCCCGGTTCGTGCGCTCCGCGAGGAGCGACGCGCGCTCGGCGGCAGTGCGCAGCTCCGGCGACTCGAAATGGCCGAGGACGATCCGCTCCACCGGCTTCGGGCGCTTCTCGGGCTCCTGCGTCTTCCAGCCGCCCGGGGAGTAGCCGCCGATGATCGTCCCCTCGACGAGCGCGGCCGCCTGCCGGTCGACCGGGACGTCGAGCGACTCGTCGAGGAGCCAGCAGAGCGTGCCGCCGACGCGGCGCAGCTCGTGGGCGGCGGCGCCGCCGGCGGTGCGCAGCGCGTCGAGATCGACATCCTCGCGCTTGCCGAGGCCGACGGCGATCACGCGCGGCGCGTCGAGCGCGCCGTCGACGTGCAGGACGAGCGCCTCGCCGCGATCGCCCCGGAACTCGCCGCTCTCGATGAGCTTCGCCAGGCGCCCGCCGAGCTTCTCGTCGACGATGCGCGCGCCTTCGCCTCCAAGCGGTCGGGCGACGGGCACGGCGAGTGCGTCGGCGTGCGTCTGCCCGGGGAGGGCGACCTCGATCGGCACAAGACTCACGGCGCGGCGATGCTATCTACAGTTGCCGGCTGACTCAGCATTCAACGAACCGAAGGAGCCGTGATGGCGGAGTCCATCCAGGAGTTCTTCCAGAACCTCCCGTCCCGCGCCGACAGCTCGAAGACCGCCGGGATGACCAACTCGTACGTGTTCGACATCGACGGCGCCGGCCAGTGGACGGTCAAGGTCGACGACGGTGCGGTGACGGTCGCCGAGGGCGCCGCCGAGGCCGATGCGACCATCCAGGCCTCTTCGGAGACGTTCGAGAAGATCGTCGCGGGCGAGCAGAACCCGACGAGCGCCTACATGACCGGGAAGCTGAAGATCAAGGGCGACATTGGCGCGGCCATGAAGCTCCAGAAACTGTTCTAGTCTCCCTCGGCCGCGGACGAGGGACTCAAGGTTCGCGCATGGGCAGTCGATGCGCTCCCCATGCGGTTCCTTCTCGGTTTCAGGTGGACGCACCGGTCGGTGCCGCTCCGCTCGCTGCGCCGCTACTCGTCGAGCTCGACGAGGATCGCTCCGCCGGCGACCCTGTCGCCCTCGGAGACGTGGACGGCGCGCACCGTCGCGTCGTAGGGCGACACGAGCGGCGTCTCCATCTTCATCGCCTCGAGCACGAGCAGCGGCTGACGCGCCGCGACGCGCGCGCCCGCTTCGACGAGCACCTTGATCACCGTGCCCGGCATCGGCGCGGTCAGCGTCGCCTGCTCGGCGACCGACGCTGTCGTCGACGCGTCGTCGAGCACGGGCACTGCGTGCGGCGGCGGCGCGGGGAGGTTCAGACGCCACGCGCCGCCGAACGGTGCGCCCGGCGCGAGCGGCCCCGACTCCGAGAGGGGCGGGTGCTCCGTCAAGAACGCCGTCGTCACACGTCCCTCGCGCACGAGCGGCTGCGCCACGAGCCAGCGGAGAAAGGGCAGGTTCGTCGTGACCCCGGCGACCTCCGTCTCGCGCAATGCGCGCCCGAGCGCGCCGTAGGCAGCCGCGCGCGTCTGCCCGTATGCGATCAGCTTCGCGATCATCGGGTCGTAGGACGTGCCGATCTCGTCGCCCTCGGCGACTCCGGCGTCGACGCGGATCGCGTCCGGCAGGCGCAGTCGCTCGATCGGCCCCGCCTGCGGCAGGAACGTGCGCGGATCTTCCGCGTACAGACGGACCTCGACCGCATGCCCGAGGGGCTCGTGGCGTTCGGTCGCGAGCTCGGCCCCGCGCGCGATGCGGAGCTGCTCGCGGACGATGTCGACACCGGTCACGAGCTCGGTCACCGGGTGCTCGACCTGGATGCGCGCGTTCAGCTCGAGGAAGTAGAAGTCGCGGCCGTCGAGCATGAACTCGGCGGTGCCTGCGCTGACGTAGCCGATCGCGCGCGCGAATGCGACCGCTGCGTCGCTCATCTGCGCGCGCAATTCGGGATCGAGCGCAGCCGACGGCGACTCCTCGAGCACCTTCTGATGACGGCGCTGGATCGAGCACTCGCGCTCGCCGAGCGAGACGACGGTGCCGTGCGTGTCCGCGAGCACCTGGATCTCGATGTGCCGGGGGCGCTCGAGGTAGCGCTCGAAGAACACGGTGTCGTCGCCGAAGGCGGCGGCCGCTTCGCGCCGCGCGGCATCGATCGCCTCGTCGAGCTGCTCCGCGCTGCGGACGACGCGCATGCCGCGGCCGCCGCCGCCCGCGGCTGCCTTCACGAGCAGCGGGAAACCGACGTCTCCGGGCGTCCCGCTCGGCAGTACGGGCACGCCCGCAGCCCGCGCCGTCTCCTTCGCCGTCAACTTGTCGCCGCCCGCGCGCAGCGCATCCGGCGGCGGCCCGATCCACGTCAGCCCGGCCGCGAGCACCGCCTCCGCGAGCTCTGCGCTCTCCGACAGGAAGCCGTAGCCGGGATGCACGGCGTCGGCGCCGGACTCGCGGGCGGCGCGCACGTGCTCGGCCGGATCGAGATACGACGCGATCTCCACCGTCTCGTCCGCGCTGCGGGCGTGGAGCGAGCCGTGGTCGTCCGGCGCAGCCACCGCAACGGTCGCAATCGCGTCCTGTGCGCACGCGCGGAAGATCCGGAGTGCAATTTCGCCCCGGTTTGCGACGAGAAGTTTGTGCATTTCAAGCACGACGGACGATCCTAGAGTGCGATACCTTGCCCCGTCTCCAATGCGGTGGAGTGTGGTCACAGCGGTCATCTGCCTCGCCGTCGCAGCGCCTGCGTCCGGCGCGACGAAGCTCGTCGTCACCGGTCGCGGTTGGGGCCACGGCGTCGGGATGAGCCAGTGGGGCGCGTACGGCTTCGCGAAGCACGGCTGGCGTTACGACCGGATCCTCGCCCACTACTACCCCGGCACGCGGCTGTCGCCTGCACCCGTCGCGAACGTCCGTGTGCTGCTTGCGACGGCGCAGCCGCGCGTCTCCGTCGGCTGCCCCGGCGCGTTGAGGGTGAGCGACGCCACGGGCCGGACCTACTCCTTGGGAGGGGGCGTCTATGCGGTGAACGCCGGCCTCAGGCTGCCGGTCGGACACAAGCGCGTCCGCCAGCCACATCACGAGGCGATCGTCGTTCGGGTGAAGCGGACCCTGCGCTCGCCGCTCGTCTTCGACTGCCAGAGCGCGCCGCTGACGTGGAACGGTCGCGCGTATCACGGTCTGCTGGTCGTCCGGCGCGGCGGCCCGCGGCTCTCGGTCGTCAACTCCGTCGATCTCGAGGACTACGTGCGCGGTGTGGTCGCCGGCGAGATGCCGCACACCTGGAGTCTCGCCGCTCTCGAGTCACAGGCTGTCGCCGCGCGGACATACGCGCTCGCGACGCTCCACCCGAACAAGCATTTCGACCTCTTCTCCGACACGCGGAGCCAGGTCTACGGCGGGATCGCCTACGAGACGCCCCAGACGAACTTCGCGATCCAGCGCACCGCGGGCAGGATCCTCACGTGGCACGGCCTGCCCGCGTCGACCTTCTTCTTCTCGACCTCGGGTGGCCGCACCGCCGACGTGCGCGAGGTCTGGCCGCAGCTCGGCGACGTGCCGTACCTGCGCTCGGTCAGCGACCCCTACGACTTCGGGCCGCACCATTCGTGGCGCGTGGTCGTGCCCGCGGCCGAGTTGCCGCCCGGCCCGTTCAAGGTCGTGCACGCACGGGACGGCCGCGCCACGCAGATCGTCATCGGCACGCGCACGATCGCAGCGGCCGCGTTCCGCCGGCAGCTCGGCCTCCAGTCCACGTGGTTCGACCTCGGCCGCGTCTCGCTCACCGCGGCGGCCGACCGCGTCCGCTTCGGCAAGAAGATTCAGCTGGACGCCGACGTAGAAGGACTCGGTCGCGCGCGACTCGAGCGCCGGATCGGCGCGGGACCGTGGAAGCCGCTGGCGACCGTCGGGGGACAGGCCCGCGTCACCGTCGAGCCGCGCGCCCATACTCTCTATCGCCTCGACGTCGGGGCGGGTATCGCCGGCCCCGAAGTCGCCGTCGACGTCGCACCGCAGCTCGAGGTGACGCCGGCCGGCGCGAACGTCCTCGCCGGCGCGGTCCAGCCGGCCACGCACGGCGCGATCAGCGTCCTCCGATACGTCGCGGGCGGCTGGAAGGTCGTCGCGCACCCGCGGCTCGACGCGCGCGGGACGTTCTATGCGCCGTTGAAGCTGCACGCCGGCGAATACCGCGTCGAGGTCGGTGACGACGGTCGCTATGCGAGCGCGACGGTGAACGTCCACGTCACCTCGCGGCTGCTCGCGTCGTTTGGGTACTAGACGCGGCCCGGTGTGGGGCGACGCGACCGCCGAGCTCAACGCGACGATCCTCGAGTGGCCGCCCGGAGACGGCCCGGGAGAGACCGTCTCGCAACTCGACGTCGTCTACGTCGTGCTCGCCGGCTCGCTCCTGCTGAACGGGGAGGAGCTCCGCGCAGGGGAGGCCCGGATCATCGCGCGGGGCGAGCCCCGCACGCTCGTCGCCGGCCCCGACGGCGCCCGCTACTTGACAGCGCATCGCCGACGCGGTCTCCTTCAGGTGTCATGAGCGACGACATCCGCGACCGGCTCGTCTCTGCGCGCGCGGACGGCGCCCGCCTCGCATCCGAGCAGCAGGCGTGGCGCGAGCACGTGGCCGAGCTCTTCGAGCGCGCGCTCGAGGCGGGGATGACGCCGGCAGAGATCGTCGAGCTGCTCGGCCTGACGGCGAAATGGGAGCTGCACCGGCGCGTGCCGAAGCCGATCCGCGACCTGCCGTTCCTCTACGGCATCGGTACGTAGTCGCGACTGCGCGCGGCGCTAGCGCCAGTTCGGCTTGCGCTTGCCGAGGAAGGCGGCGAGACCTTCCTGTCCTTCGTCGGACGTGCGGCGCTCGGAGATCCAGCGGGCGGTCTCCGGTCCGGCGGGACGCTCGCGCACGAGCCGTTTCGCCCAGCGCGCTGCCTGCGGCCCGGCCGACAGGAGCTCGCCGACGACACGGTCGACCGCGTCGTCGAGGTCGTCCGCAACCTCGCTGATCAGCCCGATGCGGAGCGCGGTCGCGGCGTCGAACCGCTCGCCGGTCACGAAGTAGCGACGCGCGTGAGGGACGCCGATCTTCGCGAGGGCGAAGGGAGAGATGACCGCTGGGATGATCCCCAGCTTCACCTCCGAGAACGCGAACTGGGTCGTCGGCGCGGCGATCGCGATGTCGGCGGTGGCCACGAGCCCGGCGCCTCCGCCGAGGGCGTGGCCCTGCACGCGGGCGACGACCGGCGCCGGACATTGGTCGATCGACTCGAACATCCGCCGCATCGCGTTCGCGTCCGCGACGTTCTCGTCGAACGACAGGCCGGCCGACGCGCGCATCCACTCCACGTCCGCACCGGCGCAGAAGCTCGCGCCCTCGCCCGCGAGCACGACGGCGCGCGCGCGGCCGATATCGACGAAGGCCTCCGCCAGTTCTGCGATCAGCGCCGCGTCGAACGCGTTGCGCCGATCGGGCCGGGTCAGCACGATGCGGAGGACCGAGCCGTCGCGCTCAACCGTCAGATTCGCCACACTGCCACCCTAATGTTGCGCGGTGCCATTGCTGCGGCACTCACGCCCCTGCGTGAGAACCGCCTCGACACAGACGCGGTCGAGCCGTATGTCGAGTTCCTCGCCGACGGCGGTCTCGACGGCGTCCTCGTCATGGGCACGACGGGCGAGGGAATGCTCTTCGACCTCGACGAGCGGCGCGCGATTGCGAGCGCCTTCGTCGACGCGGCGCGCGGAAGGCTGCAGGTTGCCGTCCACACCGGCATGCAGAGCACGGAGGACACCGTCGCGCTCACGGAGCATGCCGCGGCGATCGGCGCCGACGCGGTGGCAGTCATCTCCCCGCCGTACTTCCCGCTGGACGAAGACGCTCTGCTTGCGCATCTGGCCGCGGCGGCGCAGGCGTGCGCGTCGGTGCCGTTCTACGTCTACGAGTTCGAGCGGGCGAGTGGGTACGCGGTGTCGCACGCCGTGCTCGAGCGACTGCGTGCCGTTGCTCCCAACCTCGCCGGGATGAAAGTGTCGGACACGCCGTACGAGCAGTTCGCGCGCTACCTCGGCCTCGGCCTCGACGTCTTCGTCGGCCCGGAGGCGTTCATCGGACGAGGCCTCGCCGCGGGCGCGGTCGGCGCCGTGTCGGCGCTCGGGAGCGCATTCCCCGAGCATGTGGCGCGCGCGGTGCGTGGGCGCAGCGACGAGCTGGCTCCGTTGCGCGAGACGATCGAGCGTTTCCCGAGGCATTCGGCGCTCAAGCACGTCGTGGCGTCGCGCGGTGTCCGGATGTCGGCCGAGGTGCGCGCGCCGCTGCGCGCGCTCAGCGAACAGGAGATCGCAGACCTGGAAGCCGCACTGAAGCCGTACGCGACCGCCACGCGGTGAACGCGAAGAGCGCCACGACGACGACATCTCGCGCAAACACCTCGGCAACCTGGCGCCGGTAGAGGGAGTTCGCGTAGTCCCAGTAGTAGCGTGGGAACCACGTCTGCGTCAGCAGCAACGAGGCGACGAGGAGCGCGGATGCGGCGAGCCCGGGGACGAGTGCCGCGAACGGCACGAGCCACACCATGAACTGTGGCGAGAAGACCTTGCCGAACGCGAGCAGCGCCGCGACGCAGCCTGCCGACGACTTGATCAGGTCGCGGCCGAAGATCCAGATCAGCAGCAGCGAGACGATCAGCGCGACCGTCACGAGCGTCTGCATGACGTGTGCCAGCGCGCCGGCGACGTTCTGCGAGCCGTAGGACGACACGACGTGTACCGGGAGGCCAATGAGGTGGTGCGCCGCGATCAAGACCGCGCCGCCGAGGCTTTCGATCTGCAGCGGCCTGAACAACTGCTGGTGGAAGCTGTGCCAGACCCCGCCCGGCGCGAGGACGAGGAACGGCACGAAGACAGCTGCGGCCACACCGAGCGCTCCGGCCGCGAACGCTGCGCCGCGCCGCCGTCCGAGCCGGGCGACGAACAACGGCAGCAACACGAACGGCCACAACTTCGCGGCGATCGCCGCGCCGAGCAGCACCGCAGCGGCCGGCAGCCACGTCCGCACGAATGCGGCGAGCGCGAGCACGGCGAGCGCCGTGGGCCACGAGTCGAAGCGCGAGAACATCACCGGGCCGAGCAGGACCGGCGTCGCGGCGATGACGGCGAGCGGCAACGGCGAGCGGGCGATCAGGGCGACACCGAGGAGCACGAGGCACCAGCACACGAGCATCTCGCGGTCGAACCAGCGGTCGTACGCGAGCCGGTTGCCCTCGTGGCCGAGCGACGGCAGGATGAGGACCGGTAGCGCCCCCGGCGGATACTCGAGCTGGAAGTCGCGATACGGGAGTTCGCCGTGCGCGGTGGCGTCGCCGTAGTGCTCGTACAGCCCGGTGTCGGTCATCCACGTGCGCTGGTCGCTCGTGTGATGCGCGATCGACCAGCATGCCACCGCGGCGACCAACGCCACCGCGAAGCGGAGCGTCACTCGACGTCGAACTCCTCGCCGATCACCGGCTCGATGCCGATCAGCCGCGGCACCTCACCGAGATCGGGCAGCTCGTCACCGAGCGCGATCAACCCGAACCGCTCGTCTCCGTGCGAGATCCAATGACTCCCTCCCGGCAGCTCGGGCAGGTGCTCGCGCAATTCGTCCAGGGTCGTCTTCGAGTCGTAGAGATTCCAGATGAGGATCCGAGCGACCGTCATCACATGCGGAAGACGCCGAACGTCGTCTCGGGGATCGGAGCGTTCACCGCCGCAGCGAGCCCGAGCGCGAGGACGCGGCGGGTGTCGAGCGGGTCGATGATCCCATCGTCCCAGAGCCGTGCGGTCGAGTAGTACGGGTTGCCTTCTTCCTCGTACTTGGCACGGATCGCGTCCTCGTCGACGTCGCCGACGATCGAAAGCACGGTCGCCGCCTGCTCGCCGCCCATCACGGAGATCCGTGCGTTGGGCCACATCCACAACTGCCGCGGCTCGTAGGCGCGCCCGCACATCGCGTAGTTGCCGGCGCCGAACGAGCCGCCGGTGACGACCGTGAACTTCGGCACGGCCGCATTCGCGACTGCCATCACGAGCTTCGCTCCGTCGCGCGCGATGCCGCCCGCCTCGTAGTCGGTTCCGACCATGAAGCCGGTGATGTTCTGCAGGAAGACGAGCGGGACGCGGCGCTTGCAGCACAGCTCGATGAAGTGCGCACCCTTCTGCGCCGACTCGGCAAAGAGCACGCCGTTGTTCGCGAGAATCCCGACGGGATAGCCCTCGATGCGCGCGAAGCCGGTCACGAGGGTCTCGCCGTAGAGCTGCTTGAACTCCTGAAAGCGCGAGCCGTCGACGATGCGCGCGATCAGCTCACGCGGGTCGACCTGGTGGCGGAAGTCTTCGGGGATCAATCCGTAGAGATCGGACGGATCGAGCGCCGGCGGCTCCGGCGCGGCGAGCTCCCACGGCGGCTCGGGCCGGCGGAGATGGATGTTCCGCACGATTCCCCGCGCGATCGCGAGCGCATGCTCGTCGGACGTCGCGTAGTGGTCCGCGACACCGGAGCGGCGCGTGTGCACGTCGGCGCCGCCGAGCTCCTCCGCGGTGACGTCTTGCCCCGTCGCCGCCTTCACGAGCGGGGGCCCGCCGATGAAGATCGTCCCGGTCCCGCGGACGATCACGGTCTCGTCGCTCATCGCGGGGACATACGCGCCGCCCGCGGTGCAGGAGCCCATGACGACGGCGATCTGCGGAATACCGGCGGCAGAGAGCTGCGCCTGGTTGAAGAAGATGCGACCGAAGTGCTCGCGGTCGGGGAAGACGTCGGCCTGCAGCGGTAGGAACGCTCCGCCCGAGTCGACGAGGTAGAGGCACGGCAGCCGGTTCTGCGCGGACACCTCCTGCGCGCGCAAATGCTTCTTGACCGTCAGCGGGAAGTACGAGCCCCCCTTCACCGTCGCGTCGTTCGCGACGATCGCGCACTCCCGGCCCTCGACGACCCCGACGCCGGTGACCATGCCGGCGCTCGGCGCGTCGCCGTCGTAGAGGTCCCAGGCGGCGAGCGCGTTCAGCTCGAGGAAGGCCGTATCGGGGTCGACGAGCCGGTCGACACGCTCCCGCGCGGTCAGCTTTCCCCGCGACCGATGCCGCTCGACGGCCTTTTCGCCGCCGCCGCGCGCGACCTGCTCGGTCCGTGCGCCGAGCTCGGCGACGAGCCCCGCCATGCGCTCCCGGCGTCGCTCGAACTCGTCGGAGCGCTCCACCTGCGAGGTGAGAACCGCCACGGCGAGCAGACTATCCCGCGGCGTGCTCTTCAACAGCTTCCCTTTCCTGCTGGCCTTCCTGCCCCTGGTGGTGGTCGCCTACTTCGCGCTGCCGCAGCATCGGCTGCGGCTCCTGCTCGTCGTCGGCGCCTCCTATTACTTCTACGCGTACGCGGATTGGTGGTTCCCGGCGCTGATGGCCGGTTCGACTGCGATCGGCTACACGACCGGCCGTCTGCTCGAGCGCAACCCGCGCAAGGCCGTGCTCGTCGCAGGGGTCGTCGGCTGTCTCGGACTGCTCGCGTACTTCAAGTACGCCCAATTCGCCGGGGGCTACGCACTCGACTTCGTGCACGTCATCACCGGCCGGAAGCTGCCGCACCTGCGAACGGTGCTGAACGGCATCGTCCTGCCGATCGGGATCAGCTTCTACACGTTCGAAGGGATCTCGTACATGGTCGACGTCTATCGCGGCACGTTGCGCGCAGAGCGTGACCTGCTGCGCTACGCGTTCTTCATCTCCTTCTTCCCGCACCTGATCGCGGGCCCGATCGTGCGCTACGGGATCATGCAGCCCCAGCTGACGGTGAAGCACCGCTTCGATGCCGACCGTGTGCGCTCCGGACTGTTGCTCTTCACGCTCGGCCTCGCGAAGAAGGTGCTCCTCGCAGACGGGATCGCTGCCTACGTCGACAACTATCTCTCGACCCCTGGACAGCTCGGCTTCTTCACCGCGTGGTCGGCGGCGATCGGCTTCGGGTTCCAGATCTATTTCGACTTCAGCGCGTACTCCGACATGGCGCTCGGGCTCGCGCGCATCTTCGGGATCGACCTGCCCTGGAACTTCGACCGCCCGTATCGGTCTGCGAGCCCGACGGAGTTCTGGCGGCGCTGGCACGTGACGCTGTCGACGTGGTTGCGCGATTACCTCTACATCCCGCTCGGTGGCAATCGCAAGGGCGAGGCGCGACGAAATCTGAATCTCTTCTTGACGATGGCGCTCGGGGGCCTGTGGCACGGCGCCGCACTCAACTTCGCGGCGTGGGGCACGTATCACGGCGCGCTGCTCGCGGGCACGCACGAAGCACGTGAACGCGGGCTGCGCCTGCCGCGGCCGCTGGCGGTCGCGACGACGTTCGTCCTCGTCGTGCTCGGGTGGGTGCTGTTCCGCATGCGGACCCTCGGCGGCATCGGCTCGCTCTATGCCGGGATGTTCGGGCTCCACGGCTTCGGCGGCGGGCTGCCCGGCCATCTGTTGCTCTACATCGTCGTCTCGTTCGCGATCGTCTTCGGCCTGCCGGAGGAGTGGCGGTGGCCCGTCGAGCGCTGGCATGTCGCGTGGGTCGCCGCGGCGGCGGTGCTGTTCGCCGTCGCCGTGTCGTCGGTCTACACGGCGCATCCCTTCATCTACTTCCGGTTCTGATGCGCCGGCTCGTCGTGTTCCTCGCCCTGACGGTCGCGCTGCTCGCGGCGGCCGCCGCCTTCGACTGGTGGGTCGATCCCTTCGGCCAGGTGTGGAAGCCGGACGTGCTCGCCGCCGCGCGCAAGCAGAACTGCCTCGTCTCGGAGGAGCTGATCGGCTCGCGCTACTGGTCGTTCAAGCGCGACGTCTTCTTCCACCGGCCGACGCGAACGTTCGTCGTCGGTTCGAGCCGCGTGCTGAAGATGTCCGGCGGGCCGCACTTCTCGAACCTCGGCTATCCCGGCAGCGCGCCGGAGACGATCCTCCGCCTCTTCAAGTCGTTGCCTGCGAGCCCGACGCAAACGGTTCTGCTCGGAGTCGAGGGGTTCTGGTTCAACTCGCGCTACACGCTGCCGACCACGGACCTGAGCACCTACAAGGAGCTCGAGTACCTCCTCGCGCGCTCGACGTTCACGCATGCGGTCAGCCTGTCGCGCCAGTCGGCGCAACTGCCGCAGGATCGTTGGAAGCTCGACCGGATCGGTACGCAATGCGTACTCGACCGTTTCGAGCCCACGATCACCTGGCGGCTCGACGGCTCGCGTGTCTGGGGCTGGGAGCTCGATCCGGCGCGGTTCCCGAAGTTCCACGGCGGCGCGTTCACCGGCAACCTCGAAACGTGGCGAAACGGCTACTTCGCGGACTGGACGGCGCTCGACGAGTCGCGGCTGCACGCGCTCGAGCAGGCGCTCGCCCTCGCCCGGACGCGGCACTGGACGGTCGTCGGCTTCCCCCCGCCCGAGCCGCCGCGCGCACTACGCGTCCTCGAGAGCGATCCGCGCCTCGCGCCGCAGTGGAATGCGTACCTCCGACTCATGCCGCAGCTCTTCCACCGCTACGGCTTCAAGTGGGTGAACACGGTCGACGGCGCGAAGCTCGGCTGCGCTCGCTCCGACTTCCCCGACCTCTTCCATTCCGACGCCAGATGCTCGCGGCTCCTCGTGCACGAGCTCGTCTCGGCCATTGACAACAGGAGGGAGAGTCTGCGCGAAATCCGCTGAACCGCAAACGAGGAGGCACGATGATCGCGAGTGAAGACGCACGGCTCGAGAGTCTCGGCTACAAGCCCCAGCTCAACCGGGTCCTCGGGTTGTTCGCGAACTTTGCCGTCGCGTTCACGTACTTGTCGCCGATGGTCGGCATCTACTCGCTGTTCGTGCTCGGCGTCGGCACGGGCGGTCCCGCGTATGTGTGGCTCACGTTCCTGCCGGTCATCGGAATGCTGTTCGTGGCGCTCGTCTTCGGCGAGCTCGCGAGCCACTATCCGATCGCCGGCGCGCTCTACCAATACAGCAAGTTCTCCGTGGGGCCTCGCTTCGGCTGGTTCGTCGGCTGGTTCTACGGCTTCGCGCTGCTGATCACCGTTGCGGCGGTCGACACCGGTGTCGTCAGCTACGTCACGGCGTTGACGCACAACTGGTTCGGCTGGAACCTGAACCCCGCCGGCCACGGGACGATCCTCCTCATCACGCTGCTCCTGCTCGCGATCCAGACGACGTTGAACACGACCGGTGCGCGGGTCATGGGCAACGTCGCGAAGTTCGGCGTCTACGTCGAGATCCTCGGGACGCTCGGCATCGCGATCATCCTGGCGATCCACGGCTTCCACCACGGCCTGGGCTTCCTCTTCTCGTCCCAGAGCGTGCAGCACGCGTCGCACAACCCGCTCGGCCTGAACTTCCACGGCAACTGGCTCGGCGCAGCGGTCATCTCGGTGCTCGCGCCGGTCTACATCTTCTACGGCTTCGAGTCGGCGGGAGACATCTCCGAGGAGACGAAGGACGCGGGGCGGCACGTGCCGAAAGCGATGCGCTGGGCGCTGATCTGGGGCGGCATCGCGTCGTTCATCCTCACCGCCGCGCTGCTGCTCGCGATGACGAAGCACGATCCGGTCGGCGCGACGATCAAGGGCGGCGGCATCCCGTTCATCCTCGGCCAGCTGCCGAGCTGGCTGCAGGACTGCCTGCTCCTGCTGATCATCTTCGCCTTCTTCTCGTGCGGCTCGTCGATCCAGGGGGCGGGCGGCCGGCTCGTGTTCTCCTACGCGCGCGACGGCGCGCTGCCCGGGTCGAGCTGGATCTCGCGCGTCAACACACGGTTCAAGACACCCGTCAATGCGCTCCTCGTGGGAGCGGTCATCACCGTGCTGTTCTGCCTGCTCGTGTACGTGAACCCGGGCAGCAACTACCACATCTGGTTCGTGACGTATCCGGCGAACGTGAACGCGCTCGTCTCGCTCGTCTCGTTCGGCGTCAGCGGCATCTATCTCTCGTTCCTGCTCACGGTGATCGCGGCGATCGTCGCGCGTGCCCGCGGCTGGGAGCCGACGGGCAGCTTCAGGCTCGGGAAGTGGGGCTGGCCGGTCTCGATCGTCGCCGCCGGCTATCTCGGGGCGATGTTCCTGAACGTCGTCTACCCGTCGGGCCTCTCGAGCGCGCGTGCGTTCGTCAACCTCGACTGGATCACGCTCCTCATCATCTTCGTCATCGCGGTGCTGGGCGTCGCGTATCTCTTCGCCGCCCGGCCCGACCGAAACGTCGAGCGGCACCTGCAGGGAACCGTCGAGCCGCCGGAGGCGCCCGCCGTCGTGACATAGCCGTACATTTGTTCGGGTGATCCTCGCGCACCTGGACCTCGACGCGTTCTACGCAGCCGTCGAGGAGCTCGAGAGCCCGGAGCTGCGGACGAAGCCGCTCGTCGTCGGCGGCGACCCGCGAGGGCGCGGTGTCGTAGCGACTGCGAACTACGTCGCGCGGACGTTCGGCATCCACTCGGCGATGAGCGCCGCCGAGGCGATCCGGCGTTGCCCGCACGCGGTGTTCGTCCGCCCGCGGCATCAGCTCTACCGCGAGTACTCGCGCCACGTCTGG
>JAICWC010000035.1 GCA_025934995.1 Thermoleophilia bacterium
GTGTACGGCTCGCCCCCGGGCGGTGCAGTCCGGGCCGTGGCGTACGCGTCGGCCTGGCCAGCGTCTGAAAACTTCCGTTAGTGCCTCTCGCCCCACGGGGCACGGTAGGACTGCGCGCCGCGGGAGGTCCGCGAACATCGGCCGCAGCACCGACGGCAGGTGCACGTCAGCCAACCGTCGCCACCCGCACCGACTGGATCGACGGCAGGTAGTCGGCGACCTCCGTCCAGCTGTCGCCCTCGTCGAGCGAGGCGAAGAGCTGGCCCGTCGACGTGCCGAAGTAGAGGCCGAAGTCGTCCTGCTCGTCACGCGTCATGCCGTCGCGGAGGACGCCGACGAACGCGTCGGGGCCCGGCAGGCCCTTCGCCATCTTCTGCCACGAGGAGCCGGCGTCGCGCGTCCGCCAGACCTGAACCTGGCCGTCGGGCATCGTCCGGCCGTGCCCGGGGTCGAGCACGGTCGTGAAGAACGTCTCCCGGTCGTGCGGGTGCGCGGCGCACGCGAAGCCGAACTCCGTCGGCAGGCCCTCGGTGATCTCGTTCCACGAGCTGCCGCCGTCGTCGCTCCGCCACGTGCCGACGTGGTTCTGCTGGTACCAGCGCTGCGCATCGGGTGACGGCGCGAGCTTGTGGACGCAGAAGCCGACGCGGTCGTCCTCGGGCGCCGGCCACTCCCGGCGGAGCCCCGAGTTGCTCGGAGTCCAGGTCTTCCCGCCGTCGTCGGTGTCGAAGATGCTGTTGCCCTGGACGATCACGCGGATGTGGTCGGCGCTGTCGTCGTACGGCCAGATCGCCGAGATGCCGAGGTGGCCCGGCGGCTGCATCGCCGGGTCGTTCCAGACCTCGCGCCCGGGCGCGCCGTCCAGCGTCGACACGAGCGAGAACGTCTTGGCGTCGTCGGTGCTCTCGAAGAGGCCCACCGACTCCGCGCCGACGTAGAGCTTCCCGTGCTTGTGCGCGAGCGACGAGATCTTGTTCAGCTTCAGGCCGCTCTCGTCGGCGTACGCGAGCCCCTCGCTCGACTGCGTCCACGTCTCGCCGAGGTCGGCGCTCCGCCACACCGAGGAACCGAGCCATTCCGACGCCGCCGCGGCATAGATCGCCCCGTCCTCGCCGATGATCGCGTTGTAGATCGGCCACGATTCGCAGAGCGGGCCGCGCATCGTCCAGTCACGCCGGTCATCGCTCTCCAGGATGAACAGGCCCTTCCGCGTGCCGACCAACAGGACGGTCTGCGGCATGTGTCACCTCCGATTCGTCGTTACGAGACTTCTATAGGACTGACGCTGGCGCAGAAAGTCATCGCTCGATTAGGATTGTCACTTCAAAAAGGAAAGCTTCAACAGGAGGACTGGGATGGCTCTGGCGCTCGGCGACACCGCACCTGATTTCGAGGCACAGACGACGGAAGGCCCGATTCGCTTCCACGAGTGGATCGGCGACTCGTGGGCCGTGCTCTTCTCGCACCCGAAGGACTTCACGCCGGTCTGCACGACCGAGCTCGGCTACATGGCGTCGATCAAGCCGGAGTTCGACAAGCGGGGCGTCAAGATCATCGGTCTCTCCGTCGACCCCACCGACAAGCACGAGCAGTGGGCGGACGACATCGAGGAGACACAGGGGACGCGGCCCAACTACCCGCTGATCGGCGACTCGGACTACAAGGTCTCGAAGCTGTACGGCATGCTCCCGGCCGACGTCTCCGGCGATCCTGCCGAGCGCACGCCGGCGCTGAACCAGACGGTCCGCAACGTCTTCGTCATCGGCCCGGACAAGACGATCAAGCTGATCCTCGTCTATCCCATGTCCACCGGCCGGAACTTCGACGAGGTGCTCCGCGTCATCGACTCGCTCCAGCTGACGGCGAAGCACAAGGTCTCCACTCCCGCGCAGTGGAAGCAGGGCGATAAGGTGATCATCTCCGGGTCCGTGTCCGACGACGAAGCGAAGGAGCTCTTCGGAGAGTGGGAAGCACCGAAGCCGTACATCAGAGTGGTGCCGCAGCCGAGCTAGAGGAGTACCGCCGCGAGCTGACCGCGTACTGCTACCGGATGCTCGGCTCCGCGGCCGATGCGGAGGACGCGGCACAGGAGACGATGATTCGCGCCTGGCGCTCCCTCGAGAAGTTCGAGGGACGTTCGGCGCTGCGCTCCTGGGTGTACCGGATCGCGACGAACGTCTGCTTCGACGCGCTCAACGGCTCGAAGAAGCGCGCGCGTCCGATGGATCTCGCCGGGCCCGGCGAGCCGCTGTTCGAGAACCTGCGCGAGCTGCCCGAGGTGACCTGGCTGACGCCGCTGCCGACGCCTGACGAGGCGGCCGAGCAGCGCGACACGCTGCGCTTGGCCTTCGTGGCGGCGCTGCAGCACCTGCCGCCGAAGCAGCGGGCCGCGCTCATCCTCTGCGAGGTGCTCCAATGGCAGGCGTCCGAGGCGGCGCAGCTGCTCGAGACGAGCGTCGCGTCGATCAACAGCGCCCTCCAGCGGGCACGGGCGACGCTCGCGACCGCGGACATCGCGGCGCCGGCGGAGCTCGACGCCGAGGCACGGGCGCTCCTCCACCGGTACGTCGCCGCGTTCGAGGCGTACGACATCGACCGGCTGACCGGGCTCATCCACGAGGACGCGATCCAGTCGATGCCGCCGTTCGACCTCTGGTTGCGCGGCCGCGACGACATCTTCACGTGGTGGCTCGGGCCGGGGATCGGCTGCAGCGGCTCGAAGCTCGTGCCCGCGCAGCACACCGCGAACGGGCTGCCGGCGTGGGGCCAGTACAAGCCCTCCGACGAGGGCGGCTACGAGCCGTGGGCGCTACAGGTCGTGGAAGTGATCGGCGGGAAGATCGCCGAGCTGACGTTCTTCCTCGATACGAAGACGCTGTTCCCCCTCTTCGGGCTTCCCGAGCGTCTCTCGTAGCCCGCACAGGTCGATCAGGGCCCACAGCTCGGCCGACGCCGCGACGACGCGCACGTCCGCGGCAAGGCGGAGCCGTGCGAGCAGGTCGACTGCGCGCAGGTCCACACCTCTAAGACCGCCGCCGGGCCGCAAACTCATCGACTGCGCGGGCGACGGCGGCCGGCGCCACCAGCATCGAGAGATGCCCCGCGTCCGGAATCTCCTGGAAGCGGGACTCGAGGAGCCCGGCCGTCCGTCGACCCGCTGACGGCGAGTCGACGGAGTCCTCGGCGCCCCAGAGCACGAGACTCGGGATCCGCACGGCGCGCAACGCCTGCTGGGAGACGCCCTGGATGCCGTAGCGAAGCATGGCCTTGAACGCGGCTGCGGTCCCGGGGAGCCGGAAGGGGCGCTGGAACGCGTCGATCGTCGCCCGGTCGATCGGGTAGTGCGGCCCGAGCGCAATGCGCAGCACGTGCCGGAAGACGAAATCCGAGCCGGTGACGATGCGATACGCGCTCGTGAACCACGGCGGCACGAGGAGCGCGGTCAGCCACGTCGGCCCGCCGCCGCCCGGCAGCGCGTCTCCGTCGACGAGGACGATGCCGGAGGCGTCCTTCGCGAGCGACACCGCAACTGCGGCTCCGAGCGAATGGCCGACGACGACCGGGCGGCCGAGCCGCTCGCGGTGGATGAAGCCGCGCGCGAGCGCCGTCCAGCGCGCGAGGGAGTACGGCCCGCGCCGCTGCGAGTAGCCGAACGGCGGCAGATCGATCGCGAACACGCGGTGGTCGTGCGCGAGCAGCGGCGCGGCGCGGTGCCAGACCCACGTCGGCTCGACGAATCCACCGAGGAGGAGGATCGCGCTGCCGTGCGTCCCCCAGTGGGCGTACGCGAGCCGAGTCCCGTCCACGACGACGGACGGGCCGGTGTAGCGAAGCGTGTCGCGGTTGCGCGTGGCGAGGTTGTAGGCGAGCGACGCAAGCGTGAGGAGGACGACGAGCCGAAGGAAGAAGCTCACCGCCTCCTTTGCGCCTTGCGCAGCGCGTCGAGCCGCCGGCGGTCGACCTTCGTCGGCCGCCCGACGGCGCGCGGCGCCGAGCGGCGCTCGAGAGCCTGCTGCTCGCGCAGGGCGATCGACTCCGCGGTCTCCTCGTAGAGCGTGGCCGCGACCGATGCCGGGCCGCGGCGCTCGCCGAGGCCCGTGACGACCACGGTGCGGCGGCTCTGCCCGAGCGTCACCTCGACTGTCTCGCCGACGCGCACGTCGCGCGACGGCTTCACGCGCGCGCCGCCGACGTGCACATGGCCACCGGCAACCGCGTCCGTTGCTCCGCTGCGCGTCTTGAAGAAGCGCGCGGCCCACAGCCACTTGTCGATGCGAACGGCGCCTGCGCTCATGCGCCTGATGATGCCCATCAGCTCGCGCGCCCGCGCGCTCGCTGGGCTGAGGAACCGCGTTTCTCGTTCGCCGTAGCGTCCGTCCAGCCGGAGGCCAGAGCGATGCGCAGCGAGATCTGGCCGGAGGCTTCCGGCCGTCGGCCCGGCTGCAGGCCGCGCCGACCCGGGCGCAATGGGCGCGCTCGAAGAAGCGAGCCTGACTGCGTGGAGCGCTGCCGAGACCGCGCTCTCGGCAGCGCGGAACACCGATAGCCCGCGAGTTCCTCGTCAGAGGAACGAGCGCCTACACCGTGCCCGGCAGCACGACCTCGAACCGCGCGCCGCGCTTCGCGCGCGCGTAGCGCAAGTCGCCGCCGTGAGCGCGCGTGTATGCGCGCGCGATCGCGAGCCCGAGCCCGCTGCCGTGCCCTTCGCTGCCGCGGACGAAGCGGTTGAACAGGCGCGGCACGAGCTCGTACGGGACGCCCGCGCCTTCGTCCTCGACCACGAGCGTCAGCGTTCCCCCCTTGGCCGACGCGGTCAGACGGATCGGCGTCTTGCCATAGGCCTGCGCGTTCGAGACGAGGTTGGTGACGACGCGCTCGAGGATGAGCGGATCCAGCATCGCCTCCACGGCCCCGTCCGCCTCGACGAGGACGTCCGAGCGCGCGCCCGCGGTTGCGGTGAGGAAGTCGCGGACGTTGACGGGCTCGACGTTGACGCGCACGCGGCCGGAGTCGAGGCGCGAGAGATCGAGGAGCTGTTCGATCAGGCGGCGCATGCGGTCCGCCTCCTGCCAGGCGACCTCGGACAGTTCGTGCTTGACCTCGTCGGATAGCTCTCCGGCGCGCCCACGCAGCGTCGCGAGCGCGCCGTACACCGACGCGGCGGGCGTCCGCAACTCGTGCGACGCGATCGCGACAAAGCTCCGCTGCAGATCGTCGAGCGCGACGGTCTCCTCGTGCAGACGCGCGCGCTCGATCGCGACGGCGGCGCGCTCCGCGACCAGCTGCAGAAGCTGTACGTCGTCCTCGGCGAACGTGTGGTGGTAGAGCGTGCCCACGTGCAGCACGCCGATCACCTCGTCGCGTGCGATCAGCGGCACGCCGAGCAGCGTCTTGATCCCCTTCTCGCGCAGGATCGGGTTCAGGACGTGGGCGTGGTCGACGTCGGGAAGGATCACCGGCCGCCGTTCGGCGGCGACCCGTCCGGCGAAGCCGCCGCCGACGGGGATGCGCACGCCCGCTTCCACCTCTTCTTCGAGCCCCTTCGCTGCGCGCGCGACGAGCTCGTTCGTGTCTTCGTCGAGGAGGAGGACGGCGGCGGTGTCCGCGCCGAGGATCGGGCGGATGCGGATCAGCAGCTCCTCGAGCAGGTCGTCGAGCTCGAGATGCGTGAGCGCCGCGTCGGTGACCGCCTGCACGTACTCGAGGTGGCGCCGCACGCGCCGCTCGGCCTCGAACGCGCGCGCATGCTCGATCGCGAGGGCCGTCCGGTCGGCGACGAGCTGGAGGATGTCGACGTCGTCCTTCGTGAACTCGTGCGGGGTGAGCGTGCCGACGTGCAGCACGCCGATCGGCCCTCCTTCGACGAGGAGCGGCACGCCGAGCATCGACTTGATTCCCTTCTCGCGCAGGATCGGGTTGAGGACGTCCGCATGGTCGACGTCCGGGAGCACGACCGGCCGCCGATCGGCGGCGACACGACCGGCGAATCCGAGCCCGACCGGGATGCGCACACCGGCCTCGACCTCTTCCTCGAGGCCGTTCGCCGCGCGCGCGACGAGCTCGTCCGTCTCCTCGTCGAGCAGGAGGATGGCCGCCGTGTCGACGGCGAGAATCGTCCGCACGCGAGTGAGGAGCTCGTTGAGCAGGTCATGCAGGTCGAGGTGTGCGAGCGCGGCGTCGGTGACCGACTGCACGTTCTCGAGGCGCCGCCGCGCGAGCCGCTCGGCCTCGAGGGAGTTGTAGTGCTCGACGCCGACGGCTGCCCGGTTGGCGACGAGCTGGAGCATCTCGAGCTCCTCGTCGGCCAGGTGCTGCATCCGCGCGGCGACGGCGCCGTGCACCGCGGAGCGCGCGAGCAGCGGGACGGCGGTCCCGTCGGCGGACGTCACGACCTCGCCACACACGATCGAGCGTTGCGCGAGCTCGAGCAGGGCCGGATCGCTGCTGCCGTACCCCGGGCCGTCCACGAGCACGATCGCGCACTCCGTCGCGTCGAGGGCGGCGCAGGCGCGTTGCGTCAGCTCTTCGAGCAGCTCACCGAGATCGAGCTCGGCGAGGCGAGGGTCGACGACGGCCCGCAAGCCGCTGTGCCGTGTCGACCCCCCATTTCCCACGTCGGGAGGTTACGCGAAGTGCGGATGGGTTCGATACAAACGGAGGGTTGGACGCGCTCCGATCTGCCCTGCTCGCCCTGCACAAGGCCGTCCTGTCGGTCGAGAGACGGAACCTCGAGCGCGTCCACGGTCGACTGGGCAACGCGGAATTCCTCCAGATCGTGTCCGATCCGGTGCGCTACGGCTGGCTGAAGCCGTTCTCGCACCTCATCCTCGCCATCGACGACGAGGACTACGAGGGGGACGTCGTGTCGGACGCGCGCGAGCTGTTGAAGCCCCCGAAGGCCGACACGCCGTTCGGCCGGCGGTACCTGTCGCTCATGCAGCGCGAGCCGGCGCTCGTCGTCGAGCACCGGGCGGTCACGCGCCTCCTCTGAGGACCTCGTCGGCGACGCGGAAGGCGGCGTTCGCCGCGGGGACGCCGCAGTAGACCGCGCACTGGAGGAGCGTCTCCTTGATCTCGTCGTCCGTGAGCCCGTTGCGCTTGGCCGCGCGCACGTGCATCGCGAGCTCCTCGTGGTGGCCGAGCGCGGTTAGCGCCGTCAGCGTGATCGCGCTGCGCATGCGCCGGTCGAGGCCGGGGCGCGCCCAGATCTCTCCCCACGCGTAGCGCTCGATGAGCTCCTGGAAGTCGCCGGTGAAGTCGTTCGCCTTCATCTTCGCGCGGTCGACGTGCTCGTCGCCGAGCACCTCGCGGCGGATGCGCTCGCCGTCGCTCATGACAGGTGCGCGAGGAGCGCGTCGTTGAACGCCTCCGGCTGCTCCGCGCTCGCGAGGTGTGCAGCGCCGTCGAGCACGACGAGCTTGCCCGGCACGGTGCGCGCCTCGTCGATCGTCACGCTCGGATCCTTCGCTCCCGCGATCACGAGCGTCGGCGCGACGATCCGCGTGAGGTCGGCGGCGAGGTCGGTGTCGCGCAGGGCTTCACAACAGCGAGCGTAACCCTCCGGCGGGCAGCCGAGCAGCATCTCGCGCGCCCACGCCGGCACCTCGCGGACGAACCAGCGGCCGAGGACGCCGTCGGCGATCGCCGACATTCCCTCAGTGCGGACGCGGGCGGCCCGGTCGTCCCACTGCTCCGGCGGCGGGAACGACGGCTTCGTGCAGGCGACGACGAGGCGGTCGACGTCGGCGTTCGCTGCGATGCACATCGCGACGATCCCGCCCAGCGAGAGGCCGCAGTACGACGCGGGGCCGTCGACGAGCTCGACGATCGACTCTGCGAGCTCCGCGATCTGGAACGTGCGGTCCGGAACCGGTGACCCGCCGTGCCCTGGGAGGTCGACGCGGACGACGCGGAAGTCGCGGAGCGCCCGCAGCTGCGGCTCCCACATCGCAGTGGTCGCGCCGAGCGAGCCGAGCAGGACGACGGTCGGGCCGTCGCCCTGGACGACGTGGTGCAGCCTCACCCGCCGTAGGCCTTGCGATAGATCTCGAGCGCGCGATCGACGAATGCGCCCGCTGCGCCGAGGTAGTCCTCGGGCGCGGCCGCGTCGATGTTCAACCGTCGCGCTTCCGACAGCGTGTTGTCGGAGATGTTGGCGCGCATCCGATCGGCGTCGACCTCGAGCCCCTCGAGCGCCTCGCGCAGCGAGGCGGCCGCGCCGCCGGTCAGCGCGAGCGCGTCGGTGAGCGCGCGCCATTCCGCCTGCCACGCTCCGGCGGCACGCTCGTGCTCGTGCACGTCGCCCAGGAGCTGCTGCCCGGCGGCGATCGCGCCCGACGCGCAGGCGCGGGCGAGCGTCGACCCGACCGGGTTGCGCTTGTGCGGCATCGTCGAGGAGCCGCCGCCCGCCGCCTCGCGGACCTCGCCGACCTCCGTCTGCGCGAGCAGCGCGACGTCGGTTGCGATCTTCGCGACCGCACCCGCCGCGATCGCGAGCGCGGCGCCGAGTCGCGCGATCGGGATGCGGTTCGTGTGCCACGGCAGGATCGGGACATCGAGGCCGAGCTCCTGCGCGTAGGCGGCGAGCACGTCGGGCCCGCGATCGCCGAACGGTGCGAGCGTGCCGGACGCGCCGCCGAGCTGGGCGGGCATCGAGACGCTGAGTCCACGCTCGGCGGCGACGGTTGCGACGAGCCACTGCGCCGCCTTCAGCCCGAACGTGGTCGGCGTCGCCTGCTGCAGCAGCGTCCGGCCCGCCATCACGGTGTCGCGGTGACGTTCGGCGAGCGTCGCGCACGCACGTTGGACGCCACGCAGCTCCGCGGTGATCAGGTCGAGCGCGCGGCGCGCGACGAGCATCGCCGCCGTGTCGACGATGTCCTGCGACGTCGCGCCGTAGTGCGCGTGCTCGGGCAGTCGCCGCACGAGCGGCTCCGCCGGATTGCCGACGCGTCGGCCGTCCTCGGCGAGCTCCTCCGGGTCGAACGGGCCGGCCGCGTCGATCGCCGCCGCGGTTCCCTTCGGGACGATGCCGAGCCGCTCCTCGACCGCCGCCAGCGCGCGTTCGGCGTCGACCATCGCGCCGACCCAGGCGTCGTCGGAGACGGCCGCGCGCAGCTCCGCCGGGACGAAGAGCGCGTCAAAGGGCAAAGAAGGTCGTCTCCCGTTCGCCCTGGAGGTGGATGTCGAACGGGCCGTCGTGGGGGAGGTCGATCGCGGTCAGCTGGTGTCGCAGCAGCCCGCGCGCGAACACATATGCCCACAGGCGCGACGCGTCCCGAGGGACCAGGAAGCGGAACACGCCCCGGGAGTCGGTCGCCGAGCGGCCCCAGGCGCGGGTCGCCGGGTCGTACAGCTCGATCACGCCGTCGGGCACCGCGTCTCCCTTTCCGTCGAGCAGCCGGCCGTGCAGCTCGACGCCGTCCGGGTCCAGCACGTGCTGCTGCCGGCGCGACAGGCCGATCGCAAAGAAGGGCCCGACGGTTTGCGACGGCGTCGGCGTCATTCGAACGGAGTCGACCGCAGGACGATGTCCCATTCGTAGCCGAGCGCCCACGCGGGCTCGGTCCGGGCGAGATCGAAGCGCGCGACGAGCAGCTCGCGCGCCTTGGGATCGCGGACGGCGTTGAAGATCGGGTCGTATTCGAACAACGGATCGCCCGGGAAGTACATCTGCGTGACGAGACGCTGCGTGAACATCCGGCCGAAGACGGAGAAGTGGATGTGCGCGGGGCGCCACGCGTTCGGGTGGTTCCCCCACGGATACGCGCCGGGCTTCACCGTGGTGAAGCGGTAGCGGCCGTCCGCGTCGGTCAGACAGCGACCGGCGCCGGAGAAGTTCGGGTCGAGCGGCGCCGGGTGTGCATCGACTTCGTGGCGGTACCGGCCGGCGGCGTTCGCCTGCCAGACCTCCACGAGCGCGCCGCGCAGCGGCCGTCCGTCGTCGTCGAGGACGCGGCCGGTGACGACGATGCGCTCGCCGAGCGGCTCGCCGTCATGTTGCTTCGTCAGGTCGTTGTCGAGGGGATCGAGCGCGTCCTCCCCGAAGACGGGGCCCTCGAGCGTGTGCAGCTCTTCCGGCAGCGTCGCGAGCGGTCGCTTCGGGGCTCGGAACTCCGTCGAGCGATAGTCGGGCCAGTCGACTTCGACGTCGCTCACGCGTCCCCCTTCGTGCGGAGCGCGTGGAGCGCCCGCAGCTCGTGCTCGGTCGGCGCCGTCGTCTCGCGCACGTCGTCGGCTACGCGCAGCTCCCAACCGGTCGCCGCCCGCGCGTCGTCGACGCTCACGCCGGGGTGCACGTGCGTCAGCGTCAGCTCGCCGTCCAGGGGCTCCAACACGCCGAGATCGGTGACGACCACCCGCACACGATCGCCGACACTCGTCCGGAAGTCGAGCCGCTCGACGAAGGCGCGCGGCGTCTGGCGCAGCATCACGAAGACGTCGCGGACGTTGGTCGCGATCTCCGGCGCGCCGCCGCCGCCCGGCAAACGGACGGTCGGGCTGTCGTACGGCCCGATCACCGTGCTGTTCAGGTTGCCGTGCTTGTCGATCTGCGCGGCGCCGAGGAAGCCGACGTCGATGCGGCCGCCCTGCAGCCAATACGCGAACATTTCCGGCACCGAGACGACGGCGTCCGCAGTCTCCGCGAGCTCGCCGTCGCCGATCGAGAGTGGCAGCTCGTTCGGCTTGGCGCCGATCGTGCCGCTCTCGTAGATCAGGACACAGTCCGGCGCGTGCGTCGCACGCGCGAGATTTGCCGCCGTGCTCGGCAGGCCGATGCCGACGAAGCACACCGTGTCGTTCGACAGCCGCCGCGCCGCCTCGATCGCCATCAGCTCGTCGTTCATCAGGCCGCCACCTCTGCGTAGACGTGCTCGTCGAGCCACTGCGCGAACGACTCGCGCTCGCGGGAGATGTCGTCCCACTGTTTGTAGAACTCGTTGTCGCGGTCGTAGTAGCCGTGCGCGTAGGACGGCGCCGCGCCGCGCGGCACGACGGCGATCGCCTCGATCACCCAGTGTGGGAGCACGATCGCGCCGGGCAGCGGCTCCAGCGCATCGACCACCTCCTCCACCGTCGCAAGTGCGCGCGCGGAGGCGAGGACGGTTTCCTTCTGGACGCCGAGAATCCCCCATAGCTGCACGTTGCCGCGCCGGTCCGCGCGCTGCGCGTGGACGATGCCGACGTCGGGCCGGTGCGCGGGCACGGCCGCGAGCTGCTCGCCCGTGAACGGGCACGTGACGGTCGCCGGCGCGTGGAGGTCGGTGCCCCGGTAGCCGCGCAGCACGCCGAACGGCAGGTTCGACGCGCCTGCCGCCCAGGCGGCAGCCATGCCCGCGTGCGAATGCTCGATCAGCTCGAGCGGTCGCGGCCACCCGTTCTCGACCGCGTCGCGCAAGCGGTGCAGTGAGCCGACACCCGGATTGCCGCCCCACGAGAACGTGAGGGAGCGTGCGCAGCCGGCACCGATCAGCTGGTCGTAGACGATGTCGGGCGTCATCCGGATCAGCGCCAGCTCGCGCCGGCGCTGTCGGATGATCTCGTGACCCGCCGCGTGCGGGATCAGGTGCGTGAAGCCTTCGAGCGCAACGGTGTCGCCGTCGCGCACGAGGGCCGAGATCGCGTCGGCGAGCGAAACGATCTCGGCCATGGCGTGGACGTTACGCGGTTGCCGCCGCTGCCTGCGCGCCCTCGAACTCGGGCGCGTTCTCGAGGTAGACGACCGTGTCGTACCCGAGGTACTTGATCAGCCGGTTCTGGCAGATCAGCAGGCGCAGCGGCTCGTCGCCCGTGTTCACGAACTGGTGCTGGTGGTTCTGCGGGACGTAGACCGTGTCGTCGGCCTTGAACTCCCACGTCGTCGGCTCCTTCGCGACGCGCGCGTAGTAGCGCTCCGCGATCTCGGCCTCGACCTCCCACTGCACCGACTCGCCCGTGCCGGAGATGACGTACGCGACCTCGTCCGCCATGTGCCAGTGTTTTGCGGAGCGGCTGCCGGGAGGGATCTCCTGCTCGTAGACGTCGACGCTCCACACGCGGACGTGCGGCGTGTCCTTCGACGCGATCACGCGCACGCGGCCGTCGCGCGTCGTCTCCCAGACCGTGTCGGCCGGCTTCACGACCTTGACCTTGTCCTCGACGCCCTCCGTCCAGATCTGCGACCAGTCCTCGCGCGGGCCGAAGCGCTCCTCGTCCTCGATCGGGCCGCTCCGACCCTGCTGGATGAGCTGGAAGTACATCCAGGTCGACTTCGCTTTCATCACGAGCGCCTTTGCGGTCTCGTTGCCGTCGTTGAAATGGCGGTGGACCGAGTCGGTGTGCACGACGACGAAGTCGTCCTTCGACCACGGGTACTTCTGATCGTCGTGGATCTCGTAGCCGGACCCCTGGAGGATGTAGAAGGCGGCCTCGTTCTGATGGCCGTGGCCGTGGTTCGACTTGCCGGCAGGGATCTCGACGAAGTGGACCTGGATGTTCTGCGTCAGGAACGGGTCGTCGCCCGGGCCGATCCGCCACCAGGTGCGCGAGTCGGCGGAGTCGCCGGAATGGCCGACCTTCGCGTCGTCGACGACGACGTCGTCGTTGCGCACGCGGGGAGCGGCGAGCTGTTCCTTGCGGAATTCCTTCAGTCCGTACTGCTCGGAGCTCATCCCGCGCAGGAAGACGCGGCCCTCTTTCGCCATTTCAGACTCCTCGGTCGCTAATTGTCGTACCATTATGCCTATGTTCGAGCCGGTGTCGACGGGGCGGGTCTCGGGCGAGATCGTCAGCCGGATCAAGGGTGCGATCCGCGCGGGCGAGCTCGCACCGGGCGATCAACTTCCCGCGGAGCGGGACCTGACGAAGCAGCTCGGCGTCAGCCGCGTCTCGGTGCGGGACGCCCTGCGGATGCTCGAGGCGAACGGCCTCATCGAAGTCCGCGTCGGCGCGCGCGGCGGCGCCTTCGTCACCGCGCCCGCGCCGCAGCTCGTGGGGGAGGGCTTCGCCGACATGCTGCTGCTCGCCGACGTCGACGCCGCGCACGTCACGGAGGTGCGCATGATCTTCGAGCTCGGCCTGCTCGACCTCGCCTGCCTCCGTGCGACCGAGGCAGACGTCGCGCGGCTGCACGAAGTCTGCGATCGTGCCGACGCGGCGGGCGCGTACGACCCCGTCTTGTCGGCCGAGTTCCACGCGCAGCTCGCGCGCTGCTCGCACAACGACGCACTCGTCCTCTTCGCGGAAGCGCTGCGCGCGCCACTCGCCTCGTCGCTGCACGCGGCGCGCGCCGCCGACCCCGAGGCGGGTCGGGTCGGCTCGCTCGAGCATCGCGCGATCGCGGTCGCCGTCGGCGCCCGCGACGCTGCCGCGGCGCGTCGGATCATGGCCGAGCATCTCGGCCGGACGGCCGCTCGCGTCCAGTCCCCGGCCTAGACTCCTCCCATGGCCCGCGATCCCGGACTGTTCGCGCCGGTCTCCGTCGCCCGTGCCTCGTCGTCGATCGCCGACCAGATCCGCCAGGCGATCGTCACCGGGAAGCTCGAGCAGGGAGAACGCCTGCCGCCCGAGCGTGAGCTCGCCGAGCAGTTCGGCGTCTCGCGCGTCACCGTGCGGGACGCGCTGCGCGCGCTCGAGGCGATGGGCCTGATCGAGGTGCGGGTCGGCGCCCGCGGCGGCGCGTTCGTCACGGTGCCGACGGGCTCGATCGTCGGCCAGACGATGAGCGACATGATGATGATGTCCGCCGTCACGCCGGAGGACATCGTCGAGGCGAGGCTCGTCGTCGAGCTCGGCACCGTCACGCTCGCGTGCGCCCGCGCGACGGACGAGGATCTCGCTGCGCTCCACGACCTCGCAGAGCGCTCCCACGCAGCGCTCGCCGGCAAGACGTACACGCGCGAGCTGTCGTGGGACTTCCATGCGCTCGTCGCGAAAGCCGCGCACAACGGCGCGATCGAGGGGCTGACGAGCTCGTTCCGCAGCTCGCTCAGCATGCACCCGATCAGGACGCGCGAAGGCGCGAAGGCGTACGCATTGACGGTCGAGGAGCACGCGACGATCCTCGACGCGATCGTCGTGCGCGACGGGTCGACTGCGCGGCGCGAGATGGCGAAGCACCTCCTGCGCGGAACGAATCTCGAGAAGCGGGAGAGCGAGCTCCTCGAGCTCTGGGCGGCTCAGCCGTCCGCGAGCCGGCGCGCCAAATAGTCCCAGGCAGCCTGCGGCACGTACACGTGCCCGCGCTTCGCCACTGCTTCCTCGTCGCTCGACCACGTCTTCGGCCCGCCCGCCATCAGGGTGCGCATGTTGGTCCGGCACGCGCGCTCGAGGAAGACGGCGTTGAAGACTGCGGTGGGGAGGTCGCCGCCGCACGCGACGATGCCGTGGTGGACCATGAGCGCGACGTTGCGGTCGGCCACCGTGCGCGCGAGCGACTCGCCGAGCTGCGGCGTCGTCACGAGATCGCCGGTCTCGGTGAAGCGTGCGACGTCGGGTGGGACGAACAGCGTCCCCTCGTGCGATATCGGCCGTAGCGGCTCCGCGGTCGCCGCGAATGCGACCGACCACGGGGCGTGCGTGTGGACAACCGCTTGCACGTCCGGTCGCGCCCGCATCAGCTCCGTGTGGATCGGATACTCGAGATGCCGTCTGCCCTCGCCTTCGAGCACCTCGCCGTCCCACGAGACGAGGATCACCTGGTCGGCGGTCACCTCGTCGAAGCCGTAGCCCGACGCCTTCATCCAGATGCCGCGACCCTCGGGGTCGCGGGCGGAGACGTGGCCCCAGACGAAGTCGCCCTGATCCTCGGTCGCGAGGATCCGGCAGCCGAGCGCGACAGCACGACGAAGGGCCGGGATCACTCCCGGCCCTTCGCCAAACGCTGGGCTGTTCCTCGGTTCAGCCGCCCTGGCCGAGCCGCGTGAACGACTCGTACTTCTTCTGCCACTGGACGATGTGCGCGACGATCGGCCGCAGGTCCATGTGGATGGTGAACGAGCCCGTGTTGCTGAAGTTCGTGTCGGACGCGACGGTCGTGTTCGCGGGAGCGACGCCGTTCGCGTTCATGAGGTTCTGCACTTCCGGGCTCAGCAGCCAGTCGTAGAAGAGCAGTGCTGCCGCCGGATGCGGAGCCCAGTACGTGATGCCGACGCCCTGCGGGCGCTCGATCACGGGCTTCACGAACGGCGAGAACGCGATCGGCGCGTGCTGCTGCATCAGGTTCTCGAGCGACTGCGCGTGACCGCTGACCACGATCGCGACCTGGCCGGCGGCGAGCGCCGTCGACTCCGCGGTGTGGCCCGGGATCAGCTGCGCGTTCGAGGCGATGCCCCGCCACAGCGTGTCCAGCGCCTTCGTCGACATCGGCTTCCCGTTCTTGCCGCCGTGCTTCTGCAGGTACTCGTACACCGCTGCGAACCAGTCCGCGTCGGTCGGCTCCATCGCGAGCTTGCCCTTCCACTTCGGATTCGCGAGGTCGGCCCACGACTTCGGGGCGTCGGCCGGCGAGACGAGGTTCGTGTTCCACGCGATCACGAACTTCTCGAGGCGGTCGGCCGTCCACGTGTCGAACCGATACGCCTTCGCGACGTCCACGCGATACGGCGACTTCGTGTACGGGACGAGCGCGTCCTTGAAGTGCTGGTAGAACAGCATGTTGGTGCCGTTCGTCTCGATGATGTCCGCACCGTTGTCCGGGTGCGCCT
This sequence comes from Thermoleophilia bacterium, assembly GCA_025934995.1. Lineage (GTDB taxonomy): Bacteria > Actinomycetota > Thermoleophilia > Gaiellales > Gaiellaceae > Palsa-739. The sequence continues at coordinate 15,684 of JAICWC010000035.1, forward strand.
TCCGCTCGGCGACGACGCGGGCGTCCACGTCCTCGCTCGCCCCGCGGAAGAGGTTGAGCTTGATGCTCGGATAGTCGGTCGCCCACTGCTTCTGGACGGCCTTGACGATCAGCGAGCTGAGCGACGTGTAGACGTTCAGCTGGCCCCCCTCGTTCTGCGCCATCTCGGCCAGCGCCTTGTCGCGCTGGGCGATGTTCTTGATCTTCGAGACGGTGTTGATGTCCGCCTTCAGCTTCGCGGGAATCGGCGGCGGCGCCTTGCGGACCGCTGAATTGCCGACCGTTGCCGCGACGAGCGCGACTGCGATCGCTGCGAGCAGCGTCATCGTGACCGCAACGCGCCTGGAGATGCGAGCGTGCATCGGACCCTCCGTGTGAGATAGACCCTCGGGCCGAGATTCGGCCCTCGGGCGTTTGGACGCCAGACCGCTCAGATAGTTGGTAGACCGGGCCAAAGGAAAAACTTTTATACCATTTGGCCGAGCCGAGTGTCCAACCGCGGATAGACCCGCCGCGCGTTCTCCTCGAAGATCTGCCGGCGGGCCTCCTCGGGCAGATCGAGCGCGTCCACGTACCGTTTCGTGTCGTCCCACCCGCTGCCGGTCTCGGGGTTGACGCCGCGGACGGCGCCGAGCATCTCGGAGGCGAAGAGCACGTTTTCGAGCGGAATGACACGAGTGAGCAGCGCGATTCCGGGCGTGTGGTAGACGCACGTATCGAAGAACACGTTCTCGAGGAGCCGGTCGAGAGGCGGCCGCTCGAGCCTCGTCGCGAGGCCCTGGTAGCGGCCCCAGTGGTACGGCACCGCGCCGCCTCCGTGCGGGATGACGAATCTCAGGGTTGGATAACGATCGAACAGATCGGCCTCGACGAACTGCATGAAGACGCTCGTGTCGGCATTGAGGTAGTGCGCGCCGAGGGTGTGCGCGTTCGGGTTGCACGAGGCCGAGACGTGGATCATCGCCGGGACGTCGAGCTCGACCATCGCGTCGTAGAGCGGGAACCACGACTCGTCGGTCAGCGGCCGCGACGTCCAGTGCCCGCCGGAAGGGTCGGGGTTGAGGTTGCAGCCGACGAAGCCGAGCTCGCCGACGCACCGCCGCAGCTCCGCGACGCACGCGCCGAGATTCCCGTCCGGCGTCTGCGGCAACTGGCAGACGCCCGCGAAGCTGTCGGGAAAGAGCTCCGTGACGCGGAAGATCAGGTCGTTGCAGGCGCGGGCCCATGCCGTGGCGATCCCGGGGTCCGGGACGTGGTGCTCCATCGCCGACGCCTGCGGCGAGAAGATCGTCAGGTCGCTGCCGCGCTCGCGCATGACGCGCAGCTGGTTCTGCTCGATCGCGGCGCGGATCTCGTCGTCGGCGATCTCGGCCGGTTCCGGGCTCTCGCCCGCGAGCTGCTGCTGCCGGTAGCGCTTGTGCGCGTCCGGCACGGTCGTGAAGTGACCGTGGCAGTCGATGATCATTCGTACCGGAGACCCTTGCGCTCCAAGTCGCCGCGCATGTTCGAGACGTCGAGGCTGAGCTCTCCCGCCGCGTAGCGCGTGCGCGACTGCACTTCCTTCTCCTCTCGCGCCCTGCTCGCGTCGAGCACTTCCGTCGCCCGCCCGCGTTGCACGATCACGACACCGTCGTCGTCGGCGACGACGACGTCGCCGGGCTCGACGCGGACGCCGGCGATCTCGATCGCCTCGTTGACCGTGCCGAGGCGCTCCTTCACCGTGCCGAGCGCGCTCACGTGCTTCGACCAGGCCGGGAAGCTCATGCGCTCCAATTCGGCGACGTCGCGGACGCCCGCCTCGATCACGAGGCCGCGCACGCCGCGGCGCTGGACGGCGGTCGCGAGCAGCTCGCCGAAGTAGCCGTGCTCGCACGGCTCCGTCGGCGCGACGACGAGCACGTCGCCTTCGCCGCACTGCTCGACCGCGACGTGGATCATCCAGTTGTCGCCCGGCGGCACACTGACCGTGACCGCCGACCCCGCGATGTGCGCGCCCTTGTAGATCGGCCGCATGTAGGCGGCGAGGACGCCGGTTCGCCCCTGCGCCTCGTGCACCGTCGCGACGCCGAACCGCGCGAAGGCGTCGACGACCGCTTTGTCGGCGCGCGGCGGGTTGCGGCGGACTAGTCCTTCCACGGCAGCAGCGACACGTGGATGACGCCTTCGTCGATCTCGCCGCCGACCGCGCGGATGGCGGTGTCCGTCTCGGTGAGCGGGTATTCGTGCGTCGTCAGCAGGTGCAGCGGGAAGCGCTTCGATGCGAGCTGCTCGATCGCGAGCTCGACCGCGCGGTAGCTGTGGCCGCGCGCGCTCTTGATGGTGATCGCCTTCTCGGTCAGCTTCTTGAGCGGGAAGTCGGGAAACTTCGCGAGCTCGCCCTGCACGAGCAGCGTGCCGGCGCGCCGCTTCAGCGCCTCGATTCCGAGCAGCACGGGCGTCGTCCCTGCGCCGGCGGTGCAGTCGAGCACGACGTCGACGCCTTTGCCGCCGGTCAGGTCGAGCACGCGCGCGAGCGCATCCTCCTTCTGCACGTCGACCGTCTCGTCTGCGCCGAGCTTCTTCGCGAGCTCGAGCCGCGCGGCGTCGCGTGTCGTTCCGGTGACGATGATCTGCGCCGCGCCTGCCTGCTTGCACGCCACGACCTGCGACAACCCCTGCTGGCCCGGGCCCTGGATGAGCACCGTGTCCATGAAACCGACCTCGCAGTCGTAGAGCGCCCACTCGATCCCGTTCGAAAGCGGCGTGATGATGCCCGCCTCGTCGTCGCTGACGCTGTCCGGCACGCGATGGAGAACGGCGTTCCACGGCAGGTACATGTACTGCGCGAAGCCGCCCCACAGGTGGTACGGGTTCTCGCACGTCGTATAGCCGTAGCGGCGCGCGTCCGGGTTCGTCCGCCAATCGGTGAGGGCGCAATGGCGGTACTCGCCGATTCGGCACCACTCGCACTGGTAGCAGGCGACGTAGTGCTCGACGAAGACCCGGTCGCCCTCTCGGAGGCCCTGGCGCTCGACGAACTGCCGGCCGGCGGCGACGATCGTGCCGACGTTCTCGTGGCCCATGATCACCGGCGCCTCGATCACGGGCTTGTCGTACATCTTCACGTCGGTGCCGCAGATCCCCGCGACCTCCACCTTGAGCAGCGCGCCGTCGGCCGGGAGCTCCGGCAGCGGGAACTCGCGGAGCTCCGTCGTGCGCGGCGCCGTGCGGACTGCCGCGAGAACCGTGTCGCTCATGTCGCGCGCCACGTTAGCGAATGGTATGAAGGACTAGCCATGGGCCTCACAACCGTCACCCGTACGCAGGTCGCGAACCGCGCGCTCAAGGACGGGACGGTCGATCCGCGCGGCGTCGAGCTCGAGTTCGTCGAGGTCGATCCGCTGATCAAGGCGTTCCGGCAGATGGTGCGCGAGCGCGCGTACGACGTGACGGAGATGGCGTTCACGACGTACCTCGTCGCGAAGGAGCACGGCAAGCGCTTCACGGCGCTGCCCATCTTCCTCGTTCGCGGCTTCCATCACGGAGCGATCGTCGCGCCGGAGCCGCGGCCGCCGAAGTCGCTGCAGGGGAGCCGCGTCGGCGTCAACCGGGGCTACACGGTGACGACGGGCGTATGGGCGCGCGGGGTGCTCGCGGACGAGCACGGCGTCGACCTCGACTCGATCGAGTGGGTGCTGTCCGGCGACGAGCACGTCGAGGAGTACGAGCCGCCGCCGAACGTCGTCTCGGCAGAGGGGCGCGACCTCGCCGAGATGCTCCGCGAGGGCGAGCTGGCGGCGGCGATCGGCGTCGACGGGTTCGAGCCGCTGATCCCCGACGCTCGGGCGGCGGGCTTCCGCGCCCTGGCGGAGCGCGGCCACTACCCGATCAACCATCTCGTCGTGGTCAAGGACGAGCTGCTCGCCGACGCGCCGGCGGTCTACGACGCGTTCGTGCGTGCGAAGGACGCCTATCTCGAGGGCGGCGAGCTCGACCCCATGCACGCGCGGGTGGCGGAGATCACGGGCGGCGACCCGCTCCCGTACGGCGTCGAGGCGAATCGGGCGACGATCGACGAGCTGATCGACCACGCGCTGCGGCAGAAGATCCTGCGCGAGCGTCCCGATGTCGACGCATTGTTCGCGCGGGTATGAGAGTCGCCATCACCGCAGACCACAACGGCGTCGCGATGAAGGAGCGCCTCGTCGCGGAGCTCGGCATGCGCGGCCACGAGGTCGACGACCGTGCGGCGCATGTCGGCTCGGAGGTCGTCGATTACCCGCCGCTCTGCGAGGACGTCTGCCGGCAGGTGGTGAGCGGTGCTGCCGATTTCGCGATCGTCGTCGGTGGGAGCGGGAGTGGGGAGGCGATGTGCTGCAACAAGATCCGCGGGATCCGGGCGGCGCTCTGCCTCGACCTGTGGGTGACGGAGGTCGCGCGCGCGAACAACGACGCGAACGTTCTGGTCACCGGCGCGAAGGCGATCGCGCCGGACTACGCCGTGCTGATTCTCGACAGGTGGCTGTCGACGCAGTTCCGCGGCGAGCGGCACGCGGAGCGGCTCGCCCAGATCGAGAAGCTCGAGCGCGGCGAGTCGCTACTGCCCTAGGAACTCCGCGATGCGCTGCGGTGCGTTCGCGGACGTCTGCTCGTCGGGCATGACGTCCCAGTACTCGGCCTTCGGCAGGTGCTCGGCGAGATACTGCGCGGCCGAGGTGGCGTGGTTCGCGTCGTTGCCCGGCACCACGAGCGCCGGGAACGGAATGTTCTGCAGCACGTCCTCGGGCGCTCCGGGGACGGTGTCGCGGTCGAACAGCGTCGCCGCCGTGTCCTGCACGAGCGTGCGGTAGTCGGCGGGCTCCTGCGCCGCGTACTCCTCGGCGAACGCGGCGTCCCGCCGCAGCACGCTGACCCACGGCCCGACGCGCGGATCCTGCGCGAACGTGGGCTCCGATCCGCGTGCGAGCTCGACGACGCCCGCGAGACCGGCTTCGTCGACGTATGCGAGATGGTGCGCGAACCGGCCGAGCTGCGTCGCGCGATACGCCGCTCCGCCCGCCGGCGAATACAGGACGAGGGACTGCGCTCGCTCGGGATGGTCGTACGCTGCGTTGACGACGATCGAGCAGCCGATGCAACCGCCCATGAGATGCGCGCGCTCGATCTCCAGCGCGTCGAGCAGGTCGATCCCCTGCACCGCATGGTCGTCCCAGGCCAGCCGTTCGAGCCGCCCGCCGGACTCGCCGGACTCGCGCTTGTCGAACGCGATGCACGTGAACGACTGCGACAGGTGCTCGACGAGGCGCAGCCGCTGATAGATGCCGAACGCGGACCAGTTCTCGAGCTGCGCGTTGAACCCGCCCGGGGAGAAGAGCAGGAGCGGGGGGCCGTTTCCCGTGACCTCGTACCGCGTCTCGATCCCGTCGCAGACGGCGACCGGCATCAGTCCCCTTTGACAGGCCGGCCGCTGCGCACGTCGGCAGCGTACGACGCGAGCGGCTCGTCGAGCAGCCGGTGGATCGCGCGCACGCGGCCGTCGAGCCACGGACCGCCGCCGAGGCCGCCGAGCACGGGGATCGAGACGGCCGCGCAGGCCGCGGCGCCCGCCTCCGGACCGGAGTGGCGGAAGTCGATCAGGACGGCGCCCGCGTCTTCCATCCGCTTCGCGTCGTCCGCGCTCTCGATCTGCGCCCACACCGGAATGCCCGCCGCCGCGAGCGCTTCGACGTTCGACTCGGCCTTGACGAGGTCGGCGCCGAGCTCGAGCAGTCGCCGCGCGCGCTCGACCGACGCCGGATCGGGCAGGTCGCACGACACGAGCGCGCGCGAGACGCCGCGACGCACGCCGGCGAGACATGCGACGAGCTCCTCCCAGGTCTGCACGGCGGAGTCGCCGACCGAGACGATCTCCGCACCTGCAGCGTCGGCGGCTTCCGCGCTCGACTGGTCCCAGCAGACGACGCAGACGATCTTGCGACCGTCGCGCTTCATGGCGTGCAGGTCTTCGACCGTCACGCGCGTAACGCGCGCAGGACCTCCGCGACGTCCTCCTCGTCGTTCGTGACCATCAGATTGCGCGCGTAGGGCCGCAACGCCGCCACGGAGCCTGCAACTGCGAGCTGCTCGCCGAGGATGAGCCCCGCCGTCATGATCCCGCGCTCGAAGCAGGCGCGCGCGATCGCCGCGGCGGCCGCCGCGTCGGCGTCGGCGGTCGCGACCATGATCGCGACGTCGCTCGTGTCGATCTCCGCGACGAGCTGCTCCGGCGACAGATCCTCGGCGTGGAAGAAGCGCGCCGCGCCCCACGGCCGCTCGGCGACGCGGTCGACGACCGCCGCCGCATCCTCGTCCAGGCCGATGATCAACGCCGCGCGGCTGCCGATCTCCGCGTTGATGCGATATGCGGCTTCCTCCGCGGTCGCCGCGAGCGCGCACGCGTTGGCCAAAATCGGTTTTGCCATCAGACGGTCGTGTGCGCTTTGCCGAGCTCGGCGGTCAGCGCGTCCTGGCAGGCGTCGATGAACGACTCCTCTTGCGGCAGGACGATCGCGGCCGAGCGGATGCGGTGGTGCGCGGGATCGACACCGGGCGGGGTGATTCCCTCGTCGCGGAGCGCCTCGACGGCCTTCCGCAGCTTCTGCCGCGCCTTGATGATTCCCGTGTCGGAGGAGACGAGCCGCTCTTTCGAGCGGTCGACGATCGGGCCCATCGACTCCTGGAGCGACGCGTCCTGCTGCGCGATCCCGCGCACGCCGGAGAAGGTCTCGCCGCGCTTCTGCGCTTCGCGGTCGATCAGATAGTCGACGTCCTTGTTCTCCTCGGGCCGGTACGTGCCGGGGATGTTGCGGCTGTGCACGCCGTGCCCGGCGCGCATCGCGCTCACCTCGGTCTCCGTCAGCGCGCGCGTCGGGTGGTAATCGAACGTGTAGACCCAGCAGTTGTGGTCGTCGATCGGCACCCAGAAATGTCCGTGCACGGGATGATCGCCGCGGGGCGGCACCATCGTGAACGCCGGCATCACCCACGGCGTGATCCGCCAGTAGTAGTTGCCGTCCTCTGCGTTCCGGCGCGCGCCGACGAACAGCCCGCCGTCGGCTTCCGCGACCTCGAAGAACGGGCGCAGGTCGTTGAGGTTGTACTCGTTGCCCTTGGCGCCCTTGAACAGCGGGTCGCTCTTGAGGCCGCCGGAATGGAGCCACGACACGTGCGACGAGTCGATTCCCCCCTCGAGCGCCTGCAGCCAGTTCGACTCCTGCCACCGCTTCGAGGTGTAGGTCTGCTCGGACGCGACCTGGCAGAACTCGAACTCCGGCAGCGGCGGCTGCGTCGCCGGGTCGCCGAGGTACGTCCACAGGATGTCGCCGACCTGCACGAGCGGATACGACGTCAGCTTCACCTTGCTCTTGAAGTTGCTGTTCTCCGGCTCGGACGGGACGTCGA
>JAICWC010000023.1 GCA_025934995.1 Thermoleophilia bacterium
ATGCTCGACTCGAAGCTGCCGATCGATCGGTACCGCAACGACGATCCCTTCGACAACCATCCGCTGTTCAAGACCGAGGAGCAGGCACGCCTGGAGGAGACGATGGACGGCGTCGAGCCGGACTTCGTCGCGCACTCCACCGAGTCGGTGCTCCCGTGGCCCGGCGAAGACGTGACGGCGGAGAACGCCGCGGCGACGAGCACGTCGATCGAGGACTCCGGCTTCTGGGCCGTCGATCGCGCTCGCGACTTCGACTGGGGCGACTAAGACTTCGGGTCGGGGAGCCGGTGGCTCCCCGACCCGTGTTTGTCGTGCTGCGCGCTCGGAAGAGCGCGGTCTTCCGAGCGCTCCGCGCAGTCAGGGCTCGTTCTGCGGGCGCGCGTGGGAGGCGCGCCCTCATTTGGCGCTCGCTAAGCCGCTGCGCGTCTTAGCTCGCTTTTTCGAGCACGGTTGCGACCAATCGCAGATCGGCTACGAAGCCCGCCATCTCCTTGTGCCTTTCGTCGTCGGTGCGCTGGCGGAGGATCGAGCTCGGGTGGATCGTGGCGGTCACGTGGGGCGCGAGGTCGGACTCGACCCACGTGCCTCGCTGCTTCGTGACGCGGAACTGCTTGCCGAGCAGCGCCTGCGCCGCGGTCGCGCCGAGGCAGACGACGACGGCGGGCTCGATCGCCTCGAGCTCCGACTGCAGCCACGGATTGCACGCCGCGATCTCCGACCAATTCGGCTTCGCATGGATGCGCCGCTTGCCGCGCGCCGTCCACTTGAAGTGCTTGACCGCGTTCGTCACGTACGTCGCCGAGCGGTCGATGCCCGCGAGCTCGAGCGCCTCGTCGAGCACGCGTCCGGCCGGCCCGACGAAGGGCCGTCCCTGCTTGTCCTCCTGGTCGCCCGGCTGCTCTCCGACGAACACGACCTGCGCGCTCGCGGTGCCCTCGCCGAACACCGTTTGCGTGCCGGTCTGCCACAGCGGGCACGCCCGGCACTCGGCGGCGTCGCGCCGCAGCTGCTCGAGCTCGTCCACGGTCCGTGGCCTTCCCCCGATCAGGTTCCCTCACTCGGGGGAGGGTCGCCGATGCGAATCCGGGCGATGCTGAGAAAACTGTGGCACATCGCTTGGAACAGCACCTCCGGGTTCTCCCGGGGTCGTCTGCCGCGCCCGCACCGGGCGCCGGCGAGATCGTCGAGTCGTACCGGCGCCTCGCCGACGTCTTCCACGAGGTGCTCGCCGAGCAGAGCCTCGATGCCCTGCTCGTGCTGATCGCGGACACGCTCGCCGAGCTGATCCCGCACGACACGCTGACGATCTACGAAGCCGACGAGGTCCAGCAGGTGCTGAACCCGGTGCTCGCGCGCGACGACTACGCGGACGAGATCATGCGCAACCCGATTCGCTTCGAGGAAGGGATCACCGGCTGGGCTGCTCGCAACCGGGAAGCCGCGCTCGTCAATGAGGCGCACCTCGACCCGCGCGTCCGGTTCGTGCCCGGCACGCCGATCGACCCGGAGGCGCTCATCTCCATCCCGCTCGTCGCACGCGCGCGAATCAAGGGAGTGCTCAACATCTACCGGGTCGGAGACAGCGTGTTCTCCGAGGCGGAGCTGGAGCTCGCCAAGCGCTTCGGCGACGCCGCAGCGCTCGCTCTGGACAACGCTCAGATCCGCGAGCGGCTCGAGCACCAGGCGCGCACCGATTCGCTGACCGGGTTGCTCAACCACCGCAGCTTCCACGAGAACCTGCTCGGCGCGCTTCAACTCGCGAGCAGGACGCACCGTCCTGTCGCGGTGCTGATGCTCGACATCGACGACTTCAAGCTGATCAACGACGTGCACGGGCACGGCGTCGGTGACGAGGTGCTGCGAGTCCTTGCTGAAGCGCTGCGCGGCTCGGTCCGTCCGAACGACGTCGTCTGCCGGCTCGGCGGCGAGGAGTTCGGCGTCATCATGAGCTCCTGCGACCACGTCGACGCGCAACGCGTCGCAGAGCGCGTCGTCGAGCGGCTCGGCACCTCTGACTTCGCAGGGGTCGGACCGCTCAAAGTCTCGCTCGGCCTCTCGCTCGGGCCAGAGCACGCGATGAACCCGCGTGAGCTGGCTGCATGTGCGGAAGCGGCGATGATGACCGCGAAGGCGCACGGCAAGAATCGCATCGTTCTGTACGCGGAAGGCGAGCAGGCGCGCCCGGACGCATCCGCGACCGCGCGTGACGTGCGCTCGCTCGCGCACATGAAGATGCTGCAGTCGCTGAGCGGAAAGCTCAATCGTTCGAACGACGTTCGCCGCATCGGCGACGAGATCGCGATCGAGCTGCGGTCACTGATCGATTACCACAACTGTCGCGTGTTCATCGTCGACGGCGAGGAGCTCGTGCCGATCTCCTTCCGCGGCGAGTTCTCTGCCGAGACAGCGGCACTTCCCCTCGAGGTGCTGCGCGGCCGGATCGGCCGCGGCATCACCGGCCGGTGCGCAGAGCTCGGAGAGTCGTTGCTGATCGGCGACGCGGCGAACTGCGAGTTCGCGCATCGCATTCCCGGCACGCCGATCATCGAGGAGTCCCTGCTCGCAGTCCCCCTCCGTTACGGCACGAACGTCGTCGGCGTCATCGTGCTGTCGAAGCTCGGCCTGAACCAGTTCGACGAGGACGACGAGCGGCTGCTCGACGTGCTCGCGGGTCATGCCGCGGTCGCCGTCGAGAATGCACGCTTGTACGACGCGGCTCGGCGCGAGGCAGAGAGCGCGACCGCGCTGCTCGAGTTCGGGCGCGAGCTCGCAACCGCCCCGAGCGTCGACCAGATCTTCAGCCGTGTGGTCGAGCTGACCGCGTCACTGCTCCAGTCGTCGCGCACGTCCGTCTGGTTCGAGGACGAGGACGGGTTGATCAGCGCGCGCAAGCTGCACGGTCACACCGAGGAAGAGCGCGCGAGCATCTCGGTGCGCCGCTTCGAGCCGATCCATCGCGATCGGACCGAGCCGTTCATCCTCGGTCCCGACGAGTCGTCGGAGCACGACCCGCCCGATCCCGACGCGTCGTACGCGATCGCGCCGATCGAGGTCGAGGAACGTTGGGGCTGCATCGTCGCCGCCCTCCCGCACGGCGAATTCGGCGAGCGCGAGCTCCGGCTGCTCGGCGGCCTCGCGCACCAGGCAAAGCTCGCGCTCGCGAATGCGAGCAATTTCGAAGGTCTCGAGCGGACGTTCGTGTCGACGGTCGAGGCGCTCGCGAACGCCCTCGAGGCGAAGGACCACTACACGTCGACGCACGCACGCTGGATCGCCGACCTGGCGCTCCGCGTCGGCCGCGACCTCGGGCTCGGCGAGCCGTGCCTGAAGCGACTCGAGCTCGGCTCGCTCCTGCACGACATCGGCAAGATCGGCGTCCCCGGGGCGATCCTCTCCAAGCCGGGGCGGCTGACCGCGGACGAGCGCGGCATCATCGAGACGCATCCCGAGCTCGGCGAGCGGATCATCTCGCCGATCGACCGGCTCCAGGAGGTGCGTGAGATCGTCCGCCACTGCCACGAGCGCTGGGACGGCCGCGGCTATCCGGACGGCCTCTCCGGCGCCGAGATCCCGCTCGAGTCGAGAATCATCTTCGTCTGCGACGCGTACCACGCGATGACGACCGACCGGCCGTACCGCAAGCGCCTGTCGCATCCCGAGGCCGCGCGCCGGCTCCGCGACGCCGCGGGCACCCAGTTCGACCCAAGTGTGGTCGAAGTCGCCCTCCGGGTCCTGAGCGAGCTCCGCTCGGCCTAGCCAGCGCGAGCTACGACGCAGACGTAGCGAGCGCACCGGTGTGCGGTCGACGGCGCGAAGCGACGCCGAACGCACACGAGGACTGCGAGCCCGTCCGTCCCGAGAACCTGACGAGGTCGACCGCACGAAGCGCACCGGAGACCGCGCTCTCCGGTGCGCGCAGTTCCCTTTCAACCACTTAGAGACTGCGGCGCTCTACGCCGCAGTCTCTAAGTCATGAGCGAGGCGCCGGAAGACGCCGGGCGCCGCGAGCAGCTCGTCGTAGGTCCCGCTCTGGACGATCCGCCCGTGCTCGACGACGAGGATTTGATCCGCGCGGCGGACGGTCGAGAGGCGGTGCGCGATGATGATCGACGTCCGTCCGTGCAAAAGACGGTCGAGCGCGCGCTCGATCAGCACCTCCGTCGGCCGGTCGATGTTCGACGTCGCCTCGTCGAGAATCAGGATCCGCGGATCGGCAAGCAGCGCGCGCGCGATCGAGATCAGCTGACGCTCGCCCGACGACAGGCCCGACCCGCCTTCGCGCACGGCATGCTCGAGCCCGCCGCTCAGCCGCGCAGCGATCTTGTCGACGCCGACTGCGCCCGCGGCGCGAACGACTTCGTCATCCGTGGCGTCCGGCTTCGCAAAGCGGATGTTCGAGGCGATCGTGCCGCTGAACAGGAAGGGGTCCTGCAGCACGACGCCTAGCTGCCGGCGGTACGAGCGAAGCGCGACCTCGCGCAGGTCGACGTCGTCGACGCGCACCTCGCCGGTGTCGGGGTCGTAGAAGCGCCCGACGAGCCGGGCGAGCGTCGACTTGCCGCCGCCGGACTCGCCGACGAGCGCCAGGCAGCCGCCGGGCGGGATGAGGATGTCGATCCCGTGCAGCACGGGCTCGGCGCCGTACGAGAAGACCACGTGGTCGATGTCGATCTTGCCGGCGACGCGCGGCAGCTCCTCGGCATGGCGGCGGTCGCGGATGTCGGGCTCCTCGTCGAGGATCCCCGCGATCTTCACCATCGCCGCGGCGCCCGATTGCAGCTGCCCGTACACGTCCGACAGCTCCTGCAGCGGCTGGAAGACGAGCTGGAGGAGATAGAGCGCCGTGATCACCGTTCCGATCGTGATCGTGTGGTGCGCGTACAGATGGTTGCCGGTGTAGAGCACCGCACCGGTTGCGATCATCCCCATGAACTCGATCGACGGGAAGAAGATCGAGAAGATCTTCTGCACCTTGACGTGCTGCTCGAGGTTCGCCGTGTTCAGCGCGTCGAACTCCGCCTGGAACGCACGCTCGCGGTTGAACGCCTGCACGACCGCCATCCCCGACACCGACTCCGCTATCTGGGCGGTGACCGCGCCGATCCGCTCGCGCGACTCGACGAGCGCGACGTGCGACACGCGCTGGAACCAGCGCGTCAGGACGAGCGCAGGGGGGACGATCGCGACCACGACGAGCCCCAGATGCCAGTCGGCGATCAGCATCGCCGCGACGGCCGCCGGGAGCAGGATGACGTTCGCGACGAGCGTCGGCATCCCCTGTGACAGCACATCGGAGACGGAGTCGACGTCGCTCGTCAACCGCGCGATGATCCAGCCCGCTTTCTGTTGCGAGAAGTACCGCAGCGACAGCCCGGTCAGGTGGTCGAAGAGATCGCGGCGCAGCCCGAGGACCATTCGCTGGCCGAGACCGGCAAGGCCGCGGATCAGCACGGCCTGCAGGAGCCAGCCGCAGGCGGCCACGCCGAGATAGATGAGGACGACGACGGTCAGGTGGTGCTCGTTGCGCGCGCTGATTCCCTTGTCGATCGCGTTGCGCACGAGCAGCCAGCCGCCCGTCTGCGCCGCCGCGTTTCCGGTGCCGACCAGCATGAGGACAGCCGCCCAGAGCTTCCGCCCCTCGAGATACCGCCACAGCCGCTTCACGCCGCCACGACCTCGTCGCCGAACAGGGCCGCGAAGGCGCCGCCGGCGCGGATCAGCTCCGCGGGCGCGCCGGATTCGACGATGCGGCCGTCGACGAGGACGACGGCGCGGTCTGCGAGCTCCACGGTCGAGAGCCGCTGGGTCGCGATCAGGACGGTGCGGCCTTCGAGCGCCGGCCGCAGGCGCTGTACGAGGCGCCGCTCGGTGAGCGTGTCGACTGCCGAGAGCGGATCGTCGAGCACGACGACGCGCGCGCCGGTCACGAGCGCGCGCGCGAGTGCGACACGCTGGCGCTGACCGCCGGAGAGGTTGATCCCGCGCTCCCCGATCAGCGTGTCGTAGCCGTTCGGCAGCTCGTCGACGAACGCGTCGACGCCCGCCGCCTCGCATGCGGCCAGCACGTCGGCCCAGTCCGCGTCCTCCCGGCCGGCGGTCAGGTTCTCGCGCAGCGGCACCGAGAAGAGCACCGGCCGCTGCGTCACGAGCGCGACGTCGGCGCGCAACTCCGCGATCGGGAGATCGCGCGTGTCCACGCCTCCGACACGCACGTGCCCCCTCGTCGGATCGTAGAAGCGCGGTAGCAGGTTGAGCAGCGACGTCTTGCCTGCGCCGGTCGAGCCGCACACCGCAACGATCTCTCCCGCCGCGATCGTCAGGTCGAGCCCGTGCAGCACGTCGTGCTCGCCGCCGTACGCGAAGTCGACGCCCTCGTAACGGACGTCGAGCGGGCCGGAAGGCAGCGACCGCGGCGTCGACGGCTCGGGCAGAGGATCGATTCCCTCGAGCCACGCGAACGACCTGCCCGCCGACGCGAGCGCACGTTGCGCGAGATTCGTGATCCAGCCGAGCGCTTCGAGCGGCCACACGAGCTGCAGCAGCAGCGTCTCGAAGAGGACGAAGTGCCCGATCGACAGGTGGCCGCGAATCACTTCGCGCCCGCCGAAGAACACGACCGCCGCGATCGAGAGCGACGGCAGGTAGTAGAGGCCCGGCAGGTGCCGCGCCTCGACACCCGCCTGCTTGAGCACCGTGTCGCGCACCGCCTCCGCCTTCGAGCCGAACCGGCCGCGCACGTCGTCCTCGCGTCCGAACGCCTGCACCATCTCGATGCCGACGACGGCCTCGTCGGCGGCCTCGGTGACGTCGCCCTTGCGCTCCTGCACCTGCCGCGACAGCGGCGAGACGCGGCGCGCGAAGCGGAGCGCGAGCACCGTGATCGGCGGCATCGCAACCGCCGTATAGAGCGCGAGGCGCGGGTCGACGAGGATGAGCACGATCGACGCGCCGACGATCATCATCACGCTCTGCATCCCCTGCACGAGCCCCCAGCCGATGAAGTAGCGGATCGGGTAGAGGTCGTTCGTCGCGCGCGAGAGAACCTGACCGGTCGCGTGCCGGTCGTAGAACGCGCGCGGGTAGCGCAGGTACGCGGTGTACAGCAGCTCGCGCATCCGCGCCTCGATGCGGATGCCGATCCGCGCGGTCGCGAATCGGCGCGTGAAGTTGCCGGCGAACCGGACTCCTGCGAGCAGGACGATCGCGACGAGGTACGGCCACAACGGCTTGCGGTGATGGACGATCGAGTCGTCGACCGCGCGCTGTGTCAGCAGCGGAATCGCGATCGAGATGAGCGTGTAGACGAGCGCGAGCGTGAGGCCGAGCACGCCGAGGCGCCACTCGCGGCGCCAGAGCCGGAGCAGCCTGCCGAACGTCGGCAGAAGGCCGAGATCCGGCGGATCGACGGTGTTCACGTACGAGGACATGGCGAATGACCCGCTTCCCCGCGCGGGCAGTGCCCTGACGTTAGCTAACGGCGGCCGCGGGACGAGACGAACGCAGCGAGGCCGTCCGCAAACGACGGAGGCGCGAGCGGCTGTTCGAACGTTTGCCGCACGTCTGCGACCTCGCGGCGCCGCAGCGTCCGCTCGCGCTCGCGCAGCTCGATCCGTTGCGCATCGAGCCCCTGTCGCAGCAGCGCGAGCTCGCGCTCGCGAGCTTCGAGCCTCGCCTCGAGCCTGCGCAGCTCCGCCTCGCGCTCCTCGTACGGGTCGCCGGGGCTTCCAGCAATCGCCGCGACACGGCGCTCGCGCGCTTCGATCTCCTCGCGCTGCCGCTCCAGCTCGAGCCGGGTCGTCGCGAGCTCTTTTTCTGCGCGGCGCGCCTCTTCCAACCGCTCCTCGAGCCGCTGCCGCTCCGCGGTCGCGAGCCGGCGGTCGGACGCCGAGCGTTGGAGCTCTTCGCGCGCCGCATCGAGCTCGCTCTGCAGCGCCTCGAGCTGCGCCGACTCGGCAGCGAGCTCGGCGGCGCGGGCCTGTAGTTCCTGCTCGCGCGCCTCCACCGCCTGCAGTCGCTCGAGCGCCGCACGCTCACGTGCAGCGAGCGCCTCGGTGTTCGGAGCGGCCTGTGACTGCTTTGCCGTCTTCGGCGGCTTGCCCTTCTCCAGCTGCCTTTGGAGCTCGGCGAGCTCGCGCTCGCGCTCGGCGACTGCGCTCGCGCGCTCGCGCAGCGACTCCTTCAGCGCCTCGAGCTCGCGACGGGACTGCTCCTGCTCCGCGTTTCGCTGTGTGGCGAG
This sequence comes from Thermoleophilia bacterium, assembly GCA_025934995.1. Classification (GTDB taxonomy): domain Bacteria; phylum Actinomycetota; class Thermoleophilia; order Gaiellales; family Gaiellaceae; genus Palsa-739. Next base: position 8,237 of record JAICWC010000023.1, read on the forward strand.
CTCGCGCGCGAGTCGAAGGAGCTCGGCCCGATCGAGATCGGTGTCCGTGTCCGTCTCGGCCGGGGCACCATCGCGCGGTTTCCACGTGTCGAAGCCGTCTTCCCAGGGCTCGCTCATGAAGCTTTGCTCGGCCAGCAGACGCTGACCATGTAGGGAAGGCCCGCGACGCGCGTTCGGCAGGTCATGAAGTCGATCTCGCCGCTCGGCGCCGTCAGCGTGCCGGTGTGGATGCCGGCGCGCTGCACCTCTTCGAAGAGCGGGGAGGCGCGGTCCGGGGCGAGGTCGCCGACCTTCATCTTGAGGATCTCGTCGCGCGTCCTGCCGACGAGCCTGCACGCCGCCTGGTTTGCAGCGACGTAGTTGCGGTCCTCGTCCCAGACGAGCACGGCGACGTCGCCGAGGAACTCGACCGCTTCGCCGAGCAGGGCGAGCTGCGTCAGGTCCAGTGCCTCGCGGCTGCTCATGCGGGCAGCACCAGTCGGAACTTCGCCCCGCTCGGGATCGCGTCCTCGTAGACGAGGTCGCCTCCGTGCGCGCGCGCATACGATCGTGCGATCGCGAGCCCGAGGCCGGTGCCGACGGCGCTCGCGCGCGATCCTTCGCTGCGCGAGAAGCGCTCGAACAGGTCGGGGATGAACTCCGGCGGAACCCCGCGGCCGCGGTCCTCGACCGTGACCCGAAGGTGGCGGTCGGTGCGCTCGGCGCTGACGATCACGGGCGGCATTCCGTAGCGGAAGGCATTGGTGAGCAGATTGCCGATCACACGGTCGAGCACGTTGCGGTCGACCGTCGCCTCCGTGTCGTCGGGTACGGCCACCTCGACCGCTTGGGGGTCGGCGGCGACGGTCTGGACGATCTCCTCGACCTGTGCCCGCACGTCGACGCGCTCGCGGACGATCTCGATCGCGTCGGCGTCGAGCCGCGAGAGGTCGAGGAGCTGCTCGACGAGGCGCGCCATGCGGTTCGTCTGCTGGATCAGCGCCTCGCGGACGTGCTCGCGCTGCTCCGCGTCGAGCCGGTCGCCGAGATGATGGAGGGTCGTCACGAACCCGTGGATCGTCGTCATCGGTGTGCGCAACTCGTGCGCGGCGAGCGCGATGAAGTTCGCCTTCAGCTCGTTCGCGCGCTCGAGCTGCAGCCGGGCTTCGTGCTCGGCCTGGTACAGGCGGACGCGGTCGAGCGCGAGGCCGGTGACGGCACCGAGCGCGCGAAGGATCGCGAGCTCCTCCTCGCCGAAGAACGGCGCCTCGGGCGTCGTCCAGACGGCGATCGTCGCGCCCGGCGCCTCCGCTTCGACGAGCTTCGCGTCCTCCCAGGCAGGACCGGCCGCCGGCACGTTCCACGAGGCCACGAGCTTCCCTTCGGCGTTGCGGATCGTCGCCGCGCGCGCGCCGACGAGCCCGGCCGCCGGCTCGAGCACGCGGCTCGCCACCTCCTCCTGCGTCTCGGCGAAGGTCATGAGGCTCGCCATCGCCGCCTGGAACCGCTCGGTCTCGGGTGCACGCCAGAGCAGACGGACGACCTGCGGCGGCGCGAAGCCGATGAGGAACGCCATCACGGCCACCAGTCCGAGCACCTGCGTGCCGAGCGCCCACCAGGTATCCGAGTTCGAGGTCGGCAGGATGAGGATCAGCGCGACCGTGAGCGCCGAGCTCGCGAAGGCGAGGAACTGCATCCGCCGCCGCGCGACCGTCGGCTGTTCGCGACCGGCGCGCCAGAGGCTGGCGGCCGAGGCGATCGACAGGGCCGTCCAGTGGACGAGGAAGAGGATGAGGAACGCCTGGAAGTCCGTGTTCCGCGACTCGCCCGGCTGTGGATAGCGGGGAATCGCGGCGCTCCAGACGATCAGCACGGCTGTCAGGCCGAAGAGGGCACGCGCGAGCGGGCGTCCGGGCCGGCGGAACGCGTTCGTGAACCGGAACAGCAGGTACGGGAAGAGGACGAGCAGCGCGATCGCGACGCGCACGACGATCTTTTCGCCGACGTTGTGCTCGTGCGCGGGGATGAGGCTGAGCAACTCGATCGCCGCGAGCGATCCGAACGCGGCCGCCGCCCACACGCTCGCGCGGTCGCGGCGCCGCCGCCAGGTGACGAGCGCGACGACCCCGAGCGCGAGAAATGCGACGAGGTTGATCGTGTGGAACGTTCGTAGTGCGTAGTGCACTGCCGCCCCCCAGCAGGCTGACCGCGATTAACCGGGCGAAATGTACGCGTCGCACGGGACGAGCGATAGGCCGCGCCACGATGAGTATCGGATTCCGCTCAGCAAACGTTTACTACTCGTAAATCGTATTCGGCAGGAGGGGATAAGGATGAGACAGCGTCTCGTAGCCCTCATGCTGCCTTTGGCAGCGGGGCTCGCGTTCCTCGTGTGGACGGGCTCCGCGCTCGCCGCCACGACAGTGTTCAGCGGCACGTTCCCGAACGGCGGCTGTGGGCAGACGCACAGCGTCACCGTCAACGGGCCGTCACGGATCGATGCAGCGGTGTCGACGACGTCGGCGAGCAACCGCTACTGGATCGAGATCCTCGATAGCAGCGGCGCGGTTCGCTCTGCGAACGGCTCGTACGACACGACGTCCGGCGGCACGTACGGCGTGCGCGTGTGCTCGCCCGGCGACCTGCAGGACCCGAACCCGATGCAGTACAGCGGTGAGATCGGCACCGGCCCGGCCGGCCAGCCGGCGCTCCCGAAGCAGCAGCCGCAGTTCTCGTTCGGCGTCCTCGGCACGACGACGTCGATCAAGTCGACGTTCGTCGGCCACGGCGCGATCATGACCCGCTCCGGCCTCGCCTGGGTGACCGTGCGCGCCGACAACGCCGGCCATGTGCGTGTGCGGCTCGACGACGCGAGCCGTCGGATCCATCTGGACTTCACGAGCGGCATGAAGGCGTCGTTCGGTGCAGCGAGTGTGCGCATCACCGGTCACGGGATCGTCCTCGGCCTCGTCGACCGTGGTTCGAACGATCACATCGCGATCAGGTCGTCGCGCCTCAAGGCGAGCGGCCGGGTCGTCCGCGGCGGCTTCAGGCTGAGCATCTAGCCGTCCGCAGCATGCGACTGACAAAGGGCCGCCTCCGGGGCGGCCCTTTGTGTTGCAATCTCCGGGATGGACGCACGTGTGCTGAAGCGCGACGACCTGCCGTGGTCGGAGATCGCGCACGAGCTGGTTGGAGCCGACTACGGCGCGCGGGTGTGCGTCATCTTCGTCGACGCGCCGCCGGGCGGCAGGCCCGGCTTGCACAGGCATCCCTACGAAGAGGTGTTCATCTCACTCGAGGGAAGCGCGACGTTCACCGTCGGCGACGAGCAGGTGCGGGCAGGTCCCGGCGACGTCGTGATCGTGCCGGCCGAGACGCCGCACGCCTTTACGAACAGCGGCGACGATCAACTGCGGCAGATCGACATCCACGTCAGCCCGACCTTCTGTACCGAGTGGCTCTGACGAAGCCGGCGGCCTCTTTTCCGATCGGGCTGTCCGACCCGCCCCCGCTCGACACGAAGGCGCCCGACAGCGGTCTCGACGCGTGGGCGGAGATCGCACGCGCCGGCGTCAACTTCGTGCGGAACTACACCGTGTGGAGCGCGGCGACGGTCGACCGGCAGATGATCCCCGTGGCGGCCGAGCTCGACGCCGCCGAGCAGCACGGCCTGCGCGTGTGGCTCGCGCTTGCCGGCGTCGACGCAAATCTCGACCGGCGGCCGCTGCTCGACGAGATCGTCAACGCGTTCAAGCGCCATCCCGGTCTCGGTGCGTGGAAGGGCGTCGACGAGCCGGCGCACGCAGGCGTTCCGGCGGAGGGCATGGTCGCGGTGTACCGGCACGTCAAGTCGCTCGACCCTGCGCATCCAATCGCGATCATCGAAGCCCCGCGGCGCCGCGGCGGCGGCCCGCTGACCGCGGCCGCGGTGCGTCCCTACGCCGCGGCGTGCGACATCCACGGCGTCGACGTGTATCCGATCCCCCGCGGGGCGCACGCCGGCGGGCCGCCCGTCAACACCGACATCAGCGTCGTCGGCGACATGACCCGGATCGTCGCCGAGGCGAGCGCCGGCAAGCCGATCTGGACGACGCTGCAGATCGCGTGGAGCGGCGTCCTGCCGCCGCACCCGATCGTCTTTCCGACGCTGCCGCAGGCGCGGTTCATGGCCTACGACGCGATCGTCGCCGGCGCGCGCGGTCTCTTCTTCTTCGGCGGCCACCTGAAGCAGGTGATGAATGCGCGCGACCGTGCGCTCGGCTGGAACTGGACCTACTGGCACCGGGTGCAACGCCCTCTGCTCGAAGAGCTCACCGACGCCGACCACACGCCTGCGCTGACAGCGCCGCCCGCACACACGTCGGTCACGGCGAGCGCCGCTGACATCGGCATCAGCGCGCGCCTCACGCCGGACTTCCTGTACTTGATCGCGATCAGGAAAAGCCCGAGGGCGGAAGGCCGGGTGCACTTTTCGGGTCTTCCGCCGACCGTCACCGAAACGACGGTCCTCGAGCATCCGGGCGGGAACCCGGCACGCCACATCCCGGTCGCGCACGGCGCGTTCACCGACCCGAGCCCGTTCGCGCCCCACAACGCGCGCGTCTACCGGTTCCGGATCTGAGCACGGAATCGGCGCCGCGACCGTCCCGGCACGTGACTCCTCTACGTGACGTCGGCCCTGCGTCGGCGCATGATGGCGCATGTGCGATCCGATCTTCCGTCCGGGAGGGTGACGTTTCTCTTCACCGACGTGGAGGGATCGACGCGACTGCTGCACGAGTTGGGGGCAGAAGGATACGCGGCTGCTCTGGCGGGTCACCGGCGGCTGCTGCGGGAGGCGCTCACCGCGCACGGTGGGGTGGAGGTGGACACGCAGGGGGACGCGTTCTTCGTCGCGTTCCCCGACCCGGCCGGCGCGGTCGCCGCTGCCGCAGAGGCGACCGAGAAGCTCCGCTCGGGGCCGATCCGGGTGCGAATGGGGCTGCACACCGGGTCGCCGCATCTGAGCGCGGAGGGCTACGTCGGCGAGGACGTGCACCTCGGCGCCCGGATCGGTGCGGCCGGCCACGGCGGCCAGGTGCTGCTGTCCGCAGCCACGAAGGCCGGCGCCGGTGACGCAGTGCTCGCGACCGCTCTGGGCGAGCACCGCCTGAAGGACTTCGACGAGCCGGTCCCGATCTACCAGCTCGGTTCGGAGCGCTTTCCGCCGCTGAAGACGATCTCGAACACGAACCTCCCGCGACCCGTATCGAGCTTCGTCGGCCGTGAGCGCGAGGTCGGCGAGGTGGTCGCGCTCGTGCGGGATGGTGCCCGGCTCGTGACCCTGTCGGGCCCGGGAGGCTCGGGCAAGACGCGCCTGTCGATCGAGGCGGCCGCCGAGCTCGTCGGCGAGTTCAAGGCGGGAGTGTTCTGGATCGGGCTGGCGTCGCTTCGCGACCCGGCGCTCGTCGTCGAGACGGTGGCTCAGACGCTCGGCGCCAAGGACGGCCTCGTCAACTGGATCGGCGAACGCGAGCTGCTGCTCCTCCTGGACAATCTCGAGCAGGTGATCGGGGCTGCTCCCGAGCTCGCGGATCTGCTCGAAGCCTGTCCCAACCTCACGCTGCTCGTCACGAGCCGCGAGCTCCTGCGTGTCCGCGGCGAGGGCGACTATCCCGTTCTCCCCCTGGCCGACCCGGACGCGGTCGAGCTCTTCACGGCCCGCGCGAACGTCGATCCCGATGAGACGGTCGCCACGCTGTGCCGCCGGCTCGACAACCTCCCGCTTGCGCTCGAGCTCGCGGCCGCAAGAACCCCCGTCCTCTCTCCCGCACAGATCCTCGACCGACTCTCGCAGCGGCTCGACCTGCTCAAGGGAGGCCGCGACGCCGACCCGCGGCAGCAGACGCTACGCGCGACGATCGCCTGGTCGCACGACCTGCTCGACGAAGACGAGAAGCAACTCTTCGCGCGCCTCGCCGTCTTTCGCGGCGGGTGCACGCTCGAGACGGCCGAGCGGGTCGTCGGCGCCGAGCTCGACGTCCTGCAGTCGCTCGTCGAAAAGAGCCTCGCGCGCCGCAGCGGCGAGCGCTTCTGGATGCTCGAGACGATTCGCGAGTACGCCGCCGAGCAGCTCGGCGACGATCGCTATGCGGTGCAGCACGCCTTCTACTACCTCGAGCTCGCCGAAGAGGCCCATGCCCATCTCCTGGGCACGCCGAGAGCGTGGCTCGATCGCCTCGACGCGGAACATGACAACCTCCGCGCGGCGCTCGAGTGGTTCGAAGCCGTCGGCGACGGCCAGCGCGCGCTCGAGCTGGCAGGCGCCCTCCACCGCTTCTGGTACATGCGCGGCCATCTCCAGGAAGGCCGCGAGCGTCTGGAGCGGCTCCTCGCCGCGGACGATCGGCCGACCGCAGCCCGTGGAAGGGCCCTGAACGGCGCGGCGGTGATGGCCGTGAACAATGCGGATTACGGGGTGGCGCGCTCCCACGCGCAGGCCGCGCTCACGCTCCACCGCGAGCTGGGCAACGAGTGGGGCGCCGCCTACTCAGAGATGCTGTTGGGCAACGCAGCGAGCGGCGACGACGATTTCGAGACCGCGTGTCGCTTCACGGCGAATGCCGAGCTCCGCTTTCGCGAGCTCGGCGACGAGTACTACGCGCGTCTCGCAGCAGGAAATCTCGGTTATTACTTCCAGGAGCTCGGAGACCTCGACCGTGCCCGCACGGTTCTCGAGGACCTGTATCGCGGCGCGCGAGTGGCTCGGGACGAGCGGAGCGAGGCGCAGACCTCCGGCCAGCTCGGACAGGTGGCGATCCTGCAGGGGCGGTTCGACGATGCCCTGGGGCTGCTCGAGCGCAGCCTCCGCATCGCGGGCCGCCTCGGCGATCCGACGATGGCCGCCCGGGACCTGAGGCGTTTGGCACGCGTCCTCGTCGAGACGGGCCGTCCCGAAGCCGCCGCGTCCGTCCTGTCCGCCTCGGAGCGCATGCGCGAGGACGCAGGGCAGCAGGAGGGCTGGATCGCCGCGGTCAACCAGGGCATCCTCGACCTGATCCGACCCATGCTCGAGAACGATGCGTTCGAGCAGGCGTGGACGAAGGGCCAAACGCTGACGGTGGAGGGTGCGCTCGACCTCGCGCTCTCGGACGGCGAGCATTCGGAGGTCGGCGCAGAAGCGCCCCGCGGAACGCGGAGCCGGTGAAACGCGAGCGAGTGGGCGGAACCAGACATTGCGCAAACCACGTGCAGGTGCAGCCCGGGCCAATTTCAGTGCTGTAGGCGGGCCGGACCGATGGCCGCGTGCCGCGAGACGAAGCTGCTGCAGTCGTGGCGGGTCGGCGTCTAGCGCCGAACTCAGTGGCCGTCGAGTCCGGTGAGCAGGCCTGCCGGGAGTCTGGCGCTGACAGGCCGAGCGCCTTCCTTGCCTGTTCGCACGTCGAGCGCGTGAGCGTGGCCGCTGGCGTCGCTCAGGTACGCGTAGCCGAAGGCGATCCTTAGCACGGTGAGCCCCACGGGGGTGCGATAGAGGAGCAGGCCGTGCGTGTCGTACACCGACATGCTGCTCGGGCCGTACGCAACGATTCGACTCGAGGTTGTCGCGATCCCGCTCGCGTCCGCCTGCAACAGGCGAGGCAACCACGTAGCTGTGTTGACGAGATAGGCGCCACCCGGAGTGATCACGTGTCCGTGCGCGACACCACCCGCGATCACGAGCCGACCGTTGACAACGGCGGCAGTCACGACCCGCCCAAGGGGCCGGTCGGTCGGCGCTGATAGATGCCGCGGTCTTTCAGATGCCGGGAAGCGCAACTTGAGCTTGTGTCGCCGAACGGCCCCCGTCGAAAGAGAGATCCGCGCGATTTGCCAGCCGGGAGCGACGACGTAGGCGGACGAGGAGGTCGGGGTCGCTGCTACCGCGACCGTGTCGCGACTGCGGTAAGGGAGCCCGAGCAGGATCGTTCGCGGGCCGGACGCTGACGCGTAGATCAGGCGAAGGCCGCCTGGGCCACGCGCCGGTGCGGCGAGCTCGAGCAGCCCGCTGCGGACGGCCGCGCTCGCCAGAAGCGACCAGGACCCGGATACCGCATGGCGGCTGACAATGCGGCCGCTGCGAGCATCGACGATGACTGCTGAAAGGTGCGCTGGCGTTGGGCGATACGGGTGACAGATCGGCTCGGCGACGACGACCAGGAGCCGACGCGAATCGAGCCAGCTCGCGTCGCAGGCGCTCTCACCGAGCACGACCACGTGCGTGACGCGCAACGTCGCGGCGTCGACCAGGAATAGGTGATCGGCCGTGTCGCTCGGCTTCGGCAGCACAGCCAATCGCTGTCCGTCTGCGGAGCGCGCATAGACGACGCCGAACGCCCAACTCGGGAGAAGCGGGCCGCGCTGACGTATGGCGAGGGTCGCAGGATCGAGCGCCAGCAGTCGGCTCGGTCGATCGAGTGTCCCTCCGGCCAGAGCGTAGGCCGTGTCCACGGATCGCGTAGGCGCGGCAGAGACGGACATTGCGGCGACCGCCGCCACCACCGCGGCAAAAGCGACTGTGCTGGCGCGAGCGTCCATCTCAACCACTACGCGAGACCAACACCTACAGGTCCAAGCGCGAATGTGACGCGTCATCGTTCCCGGCGGCTGTCGGCCACACCGAGATGATGACGATCTCCGCGTGGAGGCGGCCTTGGCCGACCCGCGAAGAGGTCGTCGGTCGCGTCCGCTGACACGGTGCTGACCCGCCCCCGACACCGCCGCCGGGCTTTGCTCGGGGTCTGTAAATCCTGTCCTTCCGGCCTTTGATTTTTCGGGGGCGGAAAGGGCCTTTCTATAACGGATGTCCATTTCGCGTGTTACTTCTGGGGCATCGAAGAGGCTTCTTTATCCGGCGGCTTGTTCGGTTCAGGCCGCTTCGGTCAGACATTTCCGTTGCGCACGTTGGCTCCTCTGCCGGCCCCGATCGTGATTGGCGAAGAAGAACGCGAGAGGTGAGAGGTTGTTCCCGCCGCGGCGGGTGCCGCTCACGGCGGCGCAGTACGACGAGGCGGTGTCGCTGCTTGCCGAGCGGCTGCTCGACGTTGCGGCGAAGCGCCGGGCGGGCCGTTTCCGGCGGCGTTATCGACGGCGCCATCGGTAGCGTCATCCCTCTCCCACAGGAGCGCGGGAAGGGCGTGAGGCCGCGTGATCCGGCACTTTCGGCCGTCACCGATCCGGCTTTCTGGCCACGAGGTGTGCGCTCGCCATCCGCCACTCACCGCGACCCTGCTCGACAAGTGGGCGCAGGTGTCTGGCCAAGAGCTCTCGTTCGTCCGGCGTAAGCGCCTGCTCCACCGCTTCGGCAACGGTCGGGATGTTCGGGTTGCCGGAGCTGTTGAGGAAGCCTTCCCAGGTCCGCGGTTCGACCGGCTTAATTTCGGCGTCAAGGTAGAGCTCGATGGGGGAAAAGCCCTTCTCCTCTGCGAGGCGGATCAGGTCACGCTCGTCGAAGTCGAGCATCGGGTCAGAGTCACGGGGCTGGAGCGCCTCGTATATGGCCCGGAGCTTCACCGCGATTTCACCCAATGGGGCCAGGTCGTACCCCGCCCATGTGTCCGCGGTGCCGAGCGCGAACCGATTGATCGGCTCGAAGAGCGAGATGCGTCCGCCTGGCCGTAGTACACGGGCGAACTCCGCGAAGGCGCTGCGCTTGTCAGCCACGTAGATCAGCACCGAGCGGGTGGTCACAACGTCGACCGAGCCGTCGTCGACTGGGTTCAGCTTGTCCGCCGGCGCCTTAACGAACTTGCAACGGTCGAGAACATCGAGGTCGCTCGCTGCCTCGCGGCAAAACGCGAGCAAGTCGTCAGAGATGTCGCTGAAGATCACATTGGCTGCGCCGCGCTCGAGTGCGCCGAATGCGATCAGACCCTCGCCACAGCCAACGTCGAGGAGCGTCTCGCTCTCGGCAAGTTGCGCCAGGTCCAAGACCTTGTCGCGCCTGGCCGACAACTGCGCCAGGAACCGGCGCCGCGTCTCCGGGTCGCCGCCAAACCGGCGCACCGCCAGCCACTCGGCCCACCTGTCCCGAATCATCGTCATCGTGCGAAGGATGCCGCTTCCGCGTCGCACTTCGCCGGCTCTCGGCGTCGTGACCGACCGCTGACACGTCGCTGACGCGCGGCCGACACGCGGGTCGATCTTGCTCAGGTTCTGTAAATCGTGTCCAGGGGCTGTGATTTTTCGGGGGCGGAAAGCGCCTGTCTATATGGGAGGTCCATCTCGCGTGTCACTTCTGGGGCGTCGAAAGGGCCTCTCTGTATAGGGGGCTGGTTCGGTTCGGGCCTCCGGTCAGACATATCTGTTGCGCTGTGGGCTCCTCTGCCGGCTCCGATGGTGATTGGCGAAGAAGAACGCGAGAGGTGAGATCAGGTTGTTGTCGCCGCGGCGGGTTCCGTTGTCGGCGGCGCAGTACGACGAGGCGGTGTCGCTGCTTGCCGAGATGCTGCTCGACGTCGTGGCGAAGCGTGGGACGGGCCGTTCTGGCGGCGTTATTGACGGCGCTTCCGACGGCGCTATCGGCAGCGTCATCCCGTTCCCGCAAGAGCGCGCGAAAGGGCGTGAGGCCGCTTGATCCGGCGCACTCACGGACTCCGACAAAGAAGGGCGAAGGGCGGACCTGAGACTGGATCGTTGTCGCGCGCTCGGCGCGTGGGCGCCGAGCGCGTGTTCGAGCTGGCGCGGCATCTCACAGAGCGCGACCGGGAAGTCGCGCTCTGCCTGTACCACCAGCAGCTACTGACGACCGAGCAGCTGACGCTGCTGTTCTTCAGCTCGAAGCGTCGTGCCCAGGACCGGCTGCTGTTCCTGTATCGGCAGCGCGTGCTCGATCGCTTCTACCCGCCGTCACGGTTCGGCGTGGGGAAGCCGCAGGCGCACTGGCTGCTCGATGAGGCTGGCGCCCACCTGGTGGCCGCCAGCCTCGACCTCGACCGCCGCCACCTTCCCTGGCAGCGCCGGGAGGACTGGGGCTCGCATCCGCAGCTCGCGCACCGGCTCGCGGTCAACAGGTTCGTCACCGAACTGATCGCGGCAGCGCTCGACGACCCCGCGCTCGGGGTCACTTCGTGGTTCGGGACGCGAGAGGCGGCGACGCGGCTGGGCGAGCGGATGCGGGGCACCGTTCGCCCGGACGGCGAGCTGATCCTGCTGACGCCGGCGGGGCCGGTCGATCTGCTGTTGGAGTGGGACCGCGGCACGGAGACGCTCGACCGGCTGGACGGGAAGCTGCGCCGCTACCGGATGGCCGAGTACAAGCTCAAGTACGAGGACGACGAGCCGCGCAGCATCCTCTTCGTCCTTCCTGGTCCCCGGCGACTCGAGAACGTGCGCGAGCTCTGCGCCACGCTCGACCGCGACGGCAGTTGGCCGATCCTCGCCACTACGGCCACCGAGTTGCACACCGCTGGTCCGCTCGCCCGTGTCTGGCACAGGCTCGACGTCGACGTGCCCGTCCGCACGTTGGCCGAGCTACCGGTCCGACGCGACCTCCGTCCCCTCGATCCGGCGTTGGCGCTCGGGCGCCGCTGGAGGCACGAGCGGCCCGGCTTCTGGGAGCGACTCTCGCCGCTCGGCCGCACGGTTGCGGGCGAGGCCGAGGTCGACTTGCGACCGTCCGGGATCGATGGCTTCATGGACGACCCGGAAGCCAAGAAGGAGGAGTCATGGCACTGACACGGGTTTGCATCTACACGCGCATCTCGACGGACGAGGAGAACCAGCCCACCTCGTTGCATTCGCAGCGCGAACGGTTGGAGGCGTTCTGCAAGGTGCAGGAGGGGTGGCGGATCGTCGCCCACAAGCAGGACCAGGCGACCGGTACCAAGCTCGACCGTCCCGGCTTGCAGGCCGCACTCGACCTCGCGCGGTCCGGGTCGATCGATCTGCTGCTCGTCTACCGCGTGGACCGGCTCTCGCGGAAGGTGCGTCAGCTTGCGCAACTTACGGAGGAACTCGACGCGCTCGACGTCGTGCTCAAATCAGCGACCGAGCCGTTCGACACCGGCGCGGCGGCTGGGCGGATGATGCTGCAGATGCTGGCCGTGTTTGCGGAGTTCGAGCACGCCACGATCGTCGACCGCATCAGCGCTGGCATCGAACGCCGCGCGAAGGAGGGACGCTGGTTCGGCGGCCGTCCGCCCTTCGGCTACCAGTTCTCAAGCGCGGAGCGCGTTCTCGTCCCTGACCCGGTGAAGGCGCCGGTCGTGCGGCGCGTGTTCGACTTGTATGCGCGCAAGCGGCTCGGCACCCGCACGATCGCGCAGCAGCTCCGCGACGAAGGAGCACCCGCGCCGTCCGCAGGTTGGGGTCATCCGGGGGTGCACTGGATCGTCACCAACCCGACCTACGTCGGGAAGATCCGTTGGCGCGACAAGGTCTTCGACGGCGTCCACGAGCCGTTGGTTGACGAGTTCACGTTCGCGAAGGCGCAGGCGATCATGCGCGAGCGCGGCGAGCACGCGAAGCGGCGCGGCAACGCCTCCGACTTCATCCTCTCCGGCCTGCTCCGCTGCGGAAAGTGCGGCAAGTCCTATATCGGGATGTCGGCGAACGGCAACGGCGGCCGTTACCACTACTACGCCTGCTCCGGCCGCCAGAAGTACGGACCGAAAGCATGCGACGGCGACCGGCTCCCGCGCGAGAAGATCGAGCACGCCGTGATCCACCAGCTCGCCTCCCTCTACCGCGACGAGCACGTGATCAGCGATGTGCTCGCACGGGCAAACGCAGATGCCGAGAAGCGTCGGCCCGAGTTCGAACAGCGGCTCGCCTCGATCGGCGCCGAGATCACCCGTGCCGAGCACGCCCTGGACCGCTACTACGACGCCTTCGAACAGGGCAAGCTCTCACCCGAGCGCTGCGAAGAACGGCTCACCCGCCTACAAGCGCGCCTCGACGACCTCCGCGCCCAAGAAGCCGAACTCTCGATTCAGGCGCCGCACGAGGCCGCACACGCGGCCGCGCCCGCCGACCTGGCCGAGATCGCCGACGTCCTCGAAACCGTCTGCGCCGAAGGCGACCCGCGCAAGGCCAAGGCGCTCCTCAACCTGCTCATCGACGAGCTGCGCGTCAACAGCCGGGCCGAAATCCTGCCCACCTACCGGCTCGTCACACCGGTGGTTTGCGCAATGTCCGAAAAAGTGGAGCGTGCCGGGATCGAACCGGCGACCTCCGGCTTGCAAAGCCGGCGCTCTCCCAGCTGAGCTAACGCCCCGTAGGCGCGTTCAGTGTAGAGCCGCTGCGGCGCTGCCGTTGAGCTGCTTCCCCCACCAGTCGCCGCCTTCGTCGGTCGGGTCGATCGGAGCGGGCGACGCCGGCAGCTGCTCTACCAGGGCTGCTTCGGCGGACGCCACCGCCCGCTCACGCTGCTCGATCTCCATGCCGGTCGCGACGAGCGCAGCGCTGCGATCGCGGAGCCGCTCGCGCTCGGCGTCGAGTTCCCGAGCCCGCGCGGCGATCGTATCCCGGCGTGCCTCGTATTCGGCGCGGACGGCATCGAGCCGCTCACGCTGAGCGTCGAGCGCGTCCTGGCCGCGCTCCACCTCGCGTTCGCGCCGCTCGAGCTCCGCCTCGCGGAGCGCGAGCGCCTGCACGCGCTCGTCGGCGGCGAGCGACGTCTCGAGCTCGTGCTCGCGCCGGGCGATCTCGGCCTCGCGCATCGTGAGGGCGAGCTCCCGCTCTGCAAAAGAGTCAATCGATATGGAAGTCAAAGCGCGGCGGAACCCTCTCCCGGATCGACACGCCGCAGCTGACAGATGAAGCATCGAGCTGGAGGGGGCGCCTGTCGATCCCTCCAAAGCGGGATCGACAGACGCCTTGCTGCACAGGCTTCAGGCGGCGCGCTCGAGCCGCTCTTCGACGCGGGCGCGGGCCACGATGTGCTCGCGATCGCCGAAGCGCAGCCGGGCGCGGAGAGCGCGGTGCTCGTCCCAGAGCGTGTCGAGCTTCTGGTCCAGCGTGCGGATGTCCTCCCGCACGGTGGGGTCGTACTCGGCGGAGAGCCGATGCCAGAGCTCAGTCCGTTCCTCGCTCAGGACTTCGATCTCCTGATGGATGCCCTCGAGGGTTCTCATGCCCTCTCAAACGCCGCGGGTCGTCGGTTCATTCCTCACGAATAGCCGAGGTCGTCCAGGCGGTCCTCGTCCAGCCCGAAGTAGTGCCCGAGCTCGTGCAGGACGGTGATCCGGATCTCCTCCTCGAGCTCGCGCGGGTCGGAAAACGACTCGACGAGCGGGCGGCGGAAGATGCGGATCCGGTCGGGCAGCTGGGCGTTCCAGTCCCCCCGTTCCGGGAGCGGCACACCCTCGTAGAGCCCGAAGAGGTCGGGATCGTCGGGATGCTGCTCCTCGATCGCGATCTCGATGTTCCGAACGGCCGCCTGCAGGTCCTGGGGCAGCGAGCGCAGCGCTCGCGCGACGATCTCGTCGAAGCTCAATAGACCGGAAAACGCGAGGTCGGCGCCCGGGGCCGCGACTGCGCGACGAGCAAGGCGGTCGCGAGGCCGAAGGCGAAGCCGCCGATGTGCGCGAAGAAGGCGACGCCGTCGCCGTTCTGCGGGTGGAGGAGCGACAGACCGCCGGTCCAGATCTGCAGCCCGATCCAGACGCCGAGGAACCAGACGGCCGGGATCTCCCGGATGAAGATGATCCCGAAGAAGATCAGCGTCAGAACGCGGGCGCGGGGGAGCAGCAGGAAATACGCGCCGAGCACCCCGGCGATCGCGCCGCTCGCTCCGACGTTCGGGATGCTCGCGTCGTGCGGCCCGCCGGCGAGCAAGGTCGCGGCCGTCTGCGCCGCCATTGCCGCGATTCCCGCCGCGAGGTACCAGACGAGGAAGCGCAGGCGGCCGAGGGCGTCCTCGACGTTGTTCCCGAAGATCCAGAGGAAGAGCATGTTCCCGAGGATGTGCTGCCAGCTGGCGTGCATGAACATCGACGAGAACGTCCCCTCGTACCACGGCAACGGGTGGAACGGCACCTCGCACGGGCCCTGGACGGTGCACGGGTAATAGCCGTCGCGGAAGACGTGGTAGTCGACGCCGCGGCCGCCGAGCTCCCAGAACCAGACGAGCGCGTTCGCGGCGATCAGGCCGACCGTGACGACCGGAAAGCGGCGGGTCGGGACGTTGTCCCGGAGCGGCAGCATCGCGGGAGTTTAAAGCTTCTCCTGACTTGACATATAAGCACTGAGGTTTTATCCTGACGTCGTAGTCAAGTTAGACGCAAGGAGGCACGACAGCATGGCAACGTTGGTTCGCTGGGCCCCGTACAGCGAGCTCGCCTCGCTCCACAACGAGATGAGCCGCTTCATGAACGGGCTGCTCGACGGCAACGGCCGGCAGACCCAGAGCTGGGTGCCGGTCGCAGACGTGTGGGAGACGGAGAACGAGGTCGTCTACGCGTTCGACCTCCCCGGCATCCCCGAGGACAAGATCTCGGTCGAGCTCGACGACAACACGCTGACCGTGACGGCCGAGCGCGCGCGCGAGCAGCAGGTCGAGGACGGGCGCTATTACCGCTTCGAGCGTCGGTACGGCACCTTCTCGCGCACGATCGGGCTGCCGCAGGGCGTGTCCGAGGATTCGATCAAGGCCGAGTACAAGCACGGTGTGCTCGAGCTGCACGTGGCGAAGCCCGAGCAGCCGAAGCCGCGGAAGATCCAGATCGGCGTCGGCGGCTCCGAGCCGCAGAAGACGATCGAGGGCTCCGCAGAACGGAAGTGATCGCGCTGGCGGCCGCTCAGGCGGCCGCCAGCGCTTCCCTGATCCTGTCGGCGACGGCGGCGAGCTCGATCCGCTGCCCCGTCACGTCTTCGAGAATCTCGTCCGCGTTCGGCTTCTGTCCCTCGGACCAGAGCTCTCGAAGGAGTGAGCCGGCGTCGCGCCGCGAGAACCACGCGGTGCCGAACTTCTCGCGCAGGTAGCCGCGCAGCTGCGCCTCGAAGGCCCACGCCCGCAGGTACTGCGACGAATAGAAGCCGTCGTCGAGGTCGGCGAGATAGTCGGTGTCGCTCGGCGCGACCTTCAGCGCGTCGTACAGGAGCTCCGCGTAGCGCGGCCGCATCGACGTCACGTCTTCGACCTGGTGGAACTCGATCTCGTAGAGGAACTTCGCGCAGTATCGGCGCACGACCCAGAGCAGCTGCGTCGCGCCTTCGGCGGCGTACTCCTGTGGGCGGGGGAAGTCGAGCATCCGCGTCAGCCACGCCGGATCGATCGTCAGATGCTCGAGCAGCATCGCCCAACCCTCGGTGACCGCGTTGTCGCCGAGCCGCTTCTCTTCGACCGTCAGCGACGGCGAGGTGTGCGCCCAGTGCTCCATGTGACCCGCCTCGTGGAAGAGCGAGCTCCAGTCGTCGGGGCCGCCCTGCGGCTTGATCACGAGTGCGATCCGGTCCGGGATCTCGATGCCCGCGCAGAACGCGCGCGGTGTCTTGTTCGGGCGGTCCTCGAGATCGAGGATGACGTTGCGCTGCGCCCGCAGGTCGACGCCGAGCTCGCCGAGTGACGCCTCGAGCGCCGGCATCATCCGGTCGGCCGGGAAGGCGGCGTCCCAGTTCGCGCCGCGGAAGACGCGCGCCGCGTCCCACCGCTCGACCTCGCCCAGCCCCATGCCGATGCGGCTGCGGAAGAAACGGTCGCCCTTCTCCTGCCACAGGCCCTCGGTCGAGTCGAGGAACTCCCGGCACTGTTCGGCGAGCGGGTCGAGCTCGAAGCCGAAGCGGCGGTACAGCTCGGTGTACGTCGGCGCTCCGAGGCGCTCGGTCTCGCGATGGACGACCTCGTGCTTCCGCAGGTAGAGCGCGTTCATGTGCTCTTCCGTCGCCTCGTTCCGGGCGCGCTCGAGCCGTTCGCGCACCGCGCGGTCGGTCTCGTTCATGATGCGCGGCCGGAGGTCGCGGTAGGCGATCTCCTCGTCGCCGACCTTCACCGTCTTCGTCTCCGCCTCCGCGGCCTTCTCTTCTTCCTCGCCCACGAAATTGCCGAGGTACCCCTCGCACGCGAACTTCCACAGCTCGCGGACGTTGCGGCCGCCGTTGACCGATGCGCCGAGTGCGAGCGCCGTGTCGAGCTTCGTCAGCGCCTCATGGCGCTCGTAGATCGGGACGAGGTCGTAGGTGTCCTTCTGGCCCGAGAAGTGGAGATACGCCTCCTCGTCGAGCTCCGCGATGAACCGATCCGCGTCTTCGCGCAGGGAGTCGAGCTCTCGTTGGCCGAGCGGGTTCGTCATTCGCGCGCCTAGGATAACGCCGTGCAGGAGATCGCCCTGAAGACCGAGCGCAAGACACAGCTCGTCGACATCACGAAGCAGGTGCAGGCCGCGCTCGACGGCGCGAACGGGGCGAGCGCCGCGCTCGTCTACGTCCCGCACACCACCGCGGGGGTGACGATCAACGAGGGCGCCGACCCGCTCGTCGGCGAGGACATCGAAAGCGCGCTCCAGAAGGTTGTGCACGAGGACTGGCAGTGGAAGCACACGGAGGACCCCGACGGGCCGAATGCGCCGTCGCACGTCCGCGCCACGCTCACCGGCTCGCAGGTGCTGATTCCGCTCCGCGACGGCCGGCTCGCGCTCGGCCGATATCAGGGCATCTACTTCTGCGAGTACGACGGCCCGCGCGACCGCAAGGTCTACGTCGCGTCTCTTACCTAGCTCCTAATTGACTTCTCATTCAGTCGTGCCATAGTCGGCGCGTGAAGCTGCGGCTGCTCGCCGCGGGGGCCGCGCTCCTGCTTGCTCTGACGGCGTCCACTGCGGGGGCGCACGTGCGCTATCCCGACTCCGGGATCCACAAGATCAAGCACGTCATCGTCATCGTCCAGGAGAACCGCTCTTTCGACTCGTATTTCGGCACGTTCCCCGGCGCCGACGGCATCCCCCCGCACGTGTGCGTCCCGGATCCGACGCGCGGCGGCTGTGACCGTCCGTACCACAACCCGAAGGACCGCAACTCGGGCGGCCCGCACGACCACGTCGACGAGGTCCGCGACGTGGCCGGCGGCAAGATGAACGGCTTCGTCCGCCAGGCGGAGGAGGGCCGCACGCGCTTCTGCCGGCTCCACATCAATTCGGGCGCCTGCTCGCTGACGCCGAAGAACCCCGACGTCATGGGCTACAAGACGGCGCACGACATCCCGAACTACTGGACGTACGCGCGGCACTACGTCCTGCAGGACCACATGTTCGAGTCGGACTCCTCGTGGAGCATGCCCCAGCACCTGTTCCTCGTCTCGGGCTGGTCGGCGCGGTGCACACAGCGCGGCAATCCGATGAGCTGCAAGCCCGCGATTCAGGATCCGGGATCGCCGCCGGGGGAGCCGCAGAACACGACCGGCGCGATACCCGACTACGCGTGGACCGACTTGACGTACCTGCTCCACAAGGATCACGTCAGTTGGCAGTACTTCGTCTTCAAGGGCGCGCAGCCCGACTGCGAGGACAACGCGATGCTCTGCAAGGCGGTCGGGCAGAACGCGAAGACGCCCGGCATCTGGAACCCGCTGCCGTACTTCGACACCGTGCGCGAGGATCGGCAGGGCGAGAACATCGTTCCGTTCAACGAGTTCCTCAGCGAAGCGAAGGCGGGGACGCTGCCGGACGTTTCGTGGCTGACGCCGGCGCAGTCGGTGAGCGAGCATCCACCGGGTCTCGTGTCGCGCGGTCAGGCGTACGTGACGAGCGTCGTCAACGCCGTCATGCGCTCGAAGGACTGGGACTCGACCGCGATCTTCCTGACCTGGGACGACTGGGGAGGGTTCTACGACCACGTGAAGCCGCCGAAGGTCGACGGCCAGGGCTACGGCTTGCGCGTGCCCGGGCTCGTCATCTCGCCGTACGCGAGGCGCGGGTACATCGACCACCAGATCCTGAGCCAGGACGCGTACCTCAAGTTCATCGAGGACGACTTCCTCCACGGCCAGCGGCTCGATCCGAAGACCGACGGCCGGCCCGACCCGCGCCCGGACGTGCGCGAGAACGCGAAGATCCTCGGCGACCTCGCCGCGGACTTCGACTTCCGCCAACGCCCGCGCGCACCGCTGATCCTCGCGCCGTACCCCGAGAAGCACCGCGCGCACGCGTAAGTACGCTGCGGCTGCGATGGTCGCCCCGGTGCACAAGGACGAGCTGCTCGAGCTCGACGTCGAATCGCTCGCGTACGGCGGCAACGGCGTCGCGCGCACGAACGGGTTCGTCGTGTTCGTGCGACGCGGGCTGCCGGGCGACCGCGTCCGCGCGCGCGTGACGAAGGTGAAGCGCTCGCACGCGGAGGCACTTGCCGTCGACGTCCTCGAGGCGGGGCCACAGCGCGTCGACGCGCCGTGTGCGCACTATCCGGCCTGCGGCGGCTGCCGCTTCCAGGATCTGGCGTACGAGTCGCAGCTCGCGCAGAAGCACGCGTGGGTACGCGACGCGCTGCAACGACTCGGCGGTATCGCCGAGCCGCCGTTGCAGCCGATCGTTCCGTGCGAGCCGGAGATCTTCCACTACCGCAACAAGATGGAGTACTCGTTCGCGCCGGCTCCGTCGGGCACCGTCATCGGCTTCCACAAGGCAGGACGGTGGGACGAGGTGCTCGACATCGAGAACTGCTGGCTGACCACCGACGCGGGCAATGCGATCCGCGAGGCCGTGCGCGGCTGGGCGCGCGAGGAAGGGCTCGAGCCGTACGACCAAGCCGAGAACACCGGCTACCTGCGTCATCTCGTCGTGCGCGAAGCGCGCAACACGGGACAGGTGCTCGTGCAGCTCGTCACCGCCCCGGGCGAGAAGTTCGAGCGCGGCTACTTCGTCGACGTGTGCCGCAAGGTTCCCGGCGTCGCATCGGTGCACTGGTCCGTGAACGACCGGCCGGCCGAGGTGACCAACCTTCCGACCGAGTTGCTCTGGGGCGAGGAGTGGATCGAAGAGGAGCTGTCAGGCCTACGCTTCCGCGTCCGGCCGAACGCCTTCCTGCAGACGAACACGTGGATGGCGGAGAAGCTGTACGCGCTCGCGCGCGACGCCGCGCAGCTGAGCGGCGGCGAGACCGTTTGGGACCTCTACTGCGGCATCGGCACGATCGGGCTCTCGATGGCGCACGACGCCCTGACCGTGTGGGGGATCGAGGTGTCGGAGGAGTCGGTTGCGTGCGCGCTCGAGAACGCCGAGCTGAACACGATCACAAACGCCGCTTTCTTCGCGGGCAACGTCGGTGAGGTCGTCGAGGAGCTGCTCGACCGCTCCGGCGCGCCGGACGTCGTCGTCGTCGACCCGCCGCGCGCGGGCCTCGCCGGAAAGGCGCTGCGCCGACTGGGCAAGATCGCTGCGCCGCGGATCGTCTACGTCTCGTGCAATCCGACGACGCTCGCCGGCGACGTGAAGACGCTCCGCGGCGAGTACGGCTACGAGCTGCTCCGGGCCCGGCCCGTCGACATGTTCCCGCACACGCCGCACGTGGAGTGC
>JAICWC010000106.1 GCA_025934995.1 Thermoleophilia bacterium
AACCTCGCGGGAAGCGTTGCCATCGCGTGAGCGAGCTACCGCTCTATCTCGGCGACGGCGACGAGCGGATGTTCGCCGTCTACCACCCCGCCGACGGCGCCGGGTGCGCCGTCCTCCTCTGCCCGCCTCTCGGATGGGACGATGTTTGCTCCTACCGCAGCCGAAGGGTTTGGGCAGAGCGTCTCGCGGCGCACGGCCACCCGACGCTGCGGTTCGATCTGCCCGGAACCGGCGACAGCGCGGGATACGGCGAACCCGGGGACCTCGTCGACGCATGGGTCGACGCCGTCGCAACCGCGGCCGCGTGGCTTCGCAGCGCCTCCGGCCGCGGCCGGACGACGGCCGCCGGCATCGGTCTCGGCGGTCTGCTCGCGCTGCGCGCCGCCGCAGACGACGCTCTGATCGACGACCTCGTTCTCTGGGCTGTGCCTTCCGACGGCCGACGCCTGCTCCGCGAGCTGCGCGCGTTCGCGCGACTCGAGGCGGAGAGCTTCGCTGCCCTTGGAGCGCCGTCGGCTCCGCCGGGGGCGTCGCTCGCGCCCGGCGGCTTCGTCCTGGGCGAGCAGGCCCAGGCCGCGCTCGAGGCGCTCGACGGCGACGTCGAGCTGCCGCCGCGAGGCAACGGCCGCCGCGTCCTGGTCCTCGGCCGCGACGGCGTTCCGCCCGACGCGACCCTGATCGCGCGGCTGGAGCGCTCTGCCACGGTGACCACCGGTCGGGGCTCCGGCTACGGCGCGATGACCGCCGTACCGGACCTGGCTCGGCCGCCGATCGGGACGTTCGCCGAGGTCGACGCGTGGCTGGGTGGTGTCGACGGGCCCGATGAAGCCGTCCAGGGCGTCGCCCCATCGACGGCTTCTTCGACGTTGGAGCTCCAGGTCGAGGGTGTGAGCATCCGCGAGATGCCGCTGAGGCTGGAGGCCGGTGGGCAGCAGCTCTTCGCTGTGCTCGGCGAGCCGCAGTCCACGGCGCGGACTGGAGTGGCGCTGGTGTTGCTGAACGCAGGCGCGATCCGCCGGATCGGTCCGAGCCGCATGTGGGTCGACATAGCGCGCCGCTGGACGGCGCGTGGCGTGACGACGCTGCGCCTCGACGTCGAAGGGATCGGCGACGCGACCGGCGATGGCGAGCGCTATACCGATGTCTCGGAGCTCTACGTGTCGAGCTTCGTGGGGCAGGTTCAACTGGCACTCGATGCGCTCGTCGAGCGCTGTGGCATCGAACGGTTCGCCCTCCTCGGACTCTGTTCGGGCGCCTTCTGGGGATTTCACGCCGCCCTTGCCGACCCGCGCGTCTCTTCGACGATCATGTTGAACCCCCGCATCTTGCACTGGCATCCGCGTCTGGATGCGTCGCGCGACGCACGCAAGCTCGGCCAGCGCGTGCACACGCTCAGGTTCTGGCAGGTCGACGCACGGCGCGCGAAGACCTACGCTCCGCGACTGGTGCCGTTCGTGCGGTGGCTGCTGTGGCGCGCGCTGCGGCCGTCCGACCGGCCGGTCGCAAAGTCGCTCGCCCAGATCAAGAGATCGTTCGACCGCCTGCGGGACAGCGGCCGGACGGCGACCCTGATCTTCTGCGACGGCGAGCCGCTCCGCGACGAGCTCGAGGCCGGCGGGCTGTTGTTCGACGACTCCCGCTGGCCGAATCTCGCGGTCGAGCTCGTGCCAGGGCGGGATCACACGTTCCGTCCGCCGTGGATGCATCGGCACGTCCACGAGGCGGTCGACCGCGCGCTCGAACGGGAGCTCGCGCGAACGGTGCGTCGGACGGTCGTCGCGGGCTGAGCTACCGGGCGCTGCGACGAAACAGGAAGCAGCCCTGGTCGCCACGGTCCGCAGCGTTCAACTCTGCGGCTCGCGCCTCGAAAGCATGCAGCTGCTCTGCCGAGAAGAGGCCGCCGTCATGGGCGGGCGTGCGAAAGTCGGCGAGTGTGAGGCCTCGTCGATACAGCTCGCTCCCCCAGAACTGAAAACCGGTCGAGTCGCGCCAGTGCCGGACGAGCGTATACCCCGCGGACTCGAGCAGCCGCCGGAGGCTCGTCGGCGTATGCACGACGAGATGCCGCGGCGGATCGAGTTGCACCCAATCGGGCCCGTATTCCTCTGCGGCGAAGGAGTCGGCGAGCGGGGTCCGGATGAGGAGGTGCCCACCGACGGGCTGGTGCTCGCTCAGCCGCCTCACGATCGCCGGCTGATCACGAATGTGCTCGAGCGAGTGGTGCATGGTCACCAGGTCGATGGGGGGCGGCGGCAGCTCGCGCTGGACGTATGGCCCGGCCGGCGCGAATGCGTCGACGCCGACGGCCCGATCGAGTCCCTGCCGGCGCAGATCCGCTACGAAGGAGCCGGTCCCCGAGCCGTAGTCGACGATCCGCGAATCGGGGCCGATGAGGCCGTTCATCCAACCGAGGCGCTTTGGAAGGCGTCGGAAGCGTACGCGGTTGCGTCGGAGACAGCGGTCGATGCGACCCCGCGTTACCCTCGGCGGCGGCTCGAATGCGTAGTAACCGAGCGGATAGAACGGCGCGAGGTCGTCCGGGGGGTCGAGGAGGAGAAGGAGACCGCAGCCCACGCAGCGTCCATAGGTAAAGGCACCCCCCAGGCCGAACATCCGCTCGGGCGCCGTGAGGGCGGGCACCACACCCTGACCGCAGATCGTGCATGGCCCGGCCATCCCGTTTGGCGAGTATGCCCGTCCCTCGCGGGCGGCAGCTCGCCGCTGAGATCCGTCCGGTCCCCCTCGCACGATACGTCCATGCCTTGGTACCAGGAGCTTCTCCTCGGCCTTGGAGCGTGGCTCGTGGTCAGCGCGTTCGTCGCGTACGTCATGGGCCGGCTGCTCGCGCTGCAGTAGTCGCAAGCTGCTCGAGCTCCTCGAACAGCTCGCGGACGGCGCGGCTCGCCCGATGGTCCGCGACCGCGTCGGTGATCGCTTCGCCGCCCCGGAGGGGGGCGGCGCGGACGAGGAGCTCGGCGAGCTCGTCGGGGGAGCCGTCGTTCGCGATGAAGCCCGACACGCCGTCGGCGACGAGCGTCGGGACGTCGCCGACGCGCCTCGACACGACGGGCACGCCGCACGCGAGCGCCTCGAGCACCGCGCGGGGTTGACCCTCCCAGAGCGAGCTGACAAGGAGGACGTCCGTCTCCTGCAACGCGTTCGCGAGCTCGTCGGGGCGGAGCGTCCCGCGGACGTCCACGCGGTCCGCAAGCGAGTGCGCTGCGAGCTCCCGCCGAAGAGTCGGCTCGAGCGTTCCCGACCCCGCGAACCACCCGCGGACGTCAACGCCTGACCGTGTCAGAGCCCCGAGGGCCGCGGCCGCGCACAGGGGATCCTTCGACGGCTCGAGGCGGCCGATCCAACCCACGGTCAACGGGCCACCCGGAGTGCGCGGGCGTGGCCGGAAGATCGCGTCGTCGTACCAGTTGCGACCTGCGCGTGCGTGTAGCCGCCGCGCGGCCGCGGCGCTGAAAACCCATGCGGCGGCGGCGCGACGGACGGCGAGCGACTCGACCGCCAGTTGCGTGCGCGGAAGCAGCCGCCACAACGACTCGGTCCGGTGCCGGAGCAGTTCTGCGGCGTCCGTGTGCAGGAACTGCACCAGCGGGATTCGCGGGAAGCGAAGGGACAGCGCGAGACCGGTTTCCGCACGATGCGCATGAACGAAGGAGGGCCTGCCCCATCCGCGCCGCGGCACGAGTCCGGCGACGAGCCGTGCGCTATGCGGGAACCGGCGAGATGTCGCCGCACTGAGGCGCGCAAGTGGGAGGAACGCGATTTCCCGTCCGTCGATCGCCTCGGTCGTCCACTCGCCGAGGCGTCGGCCGCCGACCGCATCGACACCCGCAATCCGGAACCGATGGTCGGGTGGAGCGAGGCGGACCAAATCGACGATGAAACCGTGCACACCGCCGGGAATGTGCTCGCGCGGGTCGAATTGATGCACGATCAGATGTTCGAGCACGGCGCTAAAGATGCTCCGCACGACGCCGATAGGAAACGTATGAGACGCCGTGCCGGACTTCTTGCGCTCGTGGGGGTGCTGCAGGTAGGGGTCGCACAGGCGTCGACGCCGTCCTCGACTGCTCACCGCGCCGAGCTGCACGTGCTGGGCTCACCGCGCGTCTTCTGGAGGTGGGGCGGTGTCGCGCGCCGACTCGTGGACCCGAGGACCCGCCTGATGCGCACCGGCACCAGGGCGACCTGCCGTCATCTCCGGACGCTCTCGTACACGTGCACGGTCCACAACGGCGCCGACGCGGTTCGCGTCGTCTATATCGACCGCAAGGGCGGCGCCTTCACGCTCCGCCGGCATTAGCCTCCACGGCCGCCGAAGACCCCGGCGGCTCTTGACCGGCCAGGGCGGCCGACAGCCGCTCGCGAGCCCGGTGCAGGGCGACGTCGACGGCACCGGGATTCAGACCGAGGACGGTTGCGACCTGCTTCGTGGAAAGGCCGACTCCGTACCGGAGTGCGAGGAGATCGCGGTCGCGGGCGCCGAGTTGCGTGAGCGCGCGTTGCACAGCAATGCGCGAGACTGGATCCGCGTCGTCGCAACCGACCGCATCGACGTCGTCCGCGGTCGACAACGCCTGCTGCGAGCGGCGGCGGAAGAGGTCGTCGATCGCCCGCTGTGCGATCCCGAGGAGCCACGCTGTCGGGGTTCCCTTCGTAGGATCGAAGCTGTCGCGATAGCGCAGGGCACGCTCGAAGACCTCGCTCGTCACGTCCTCTGCGTCGGGGCCGGGCCCGATGCGGAAGGCCACGTAGCCGTGGACGCGGCGGATGAGCCGCGGCGCATCGCTCAGCGGGTCGTTGCGCCGTCTCATCCCGAGCTGCCGCGTCGTTCTTGAAGGCGCTTGATCTCCGGGTTGCTCGGATACAGCTCGCTCGCGCGGTCGAGCGCCCGGCCGCGTGCGCGGCCCCTCGATGCGAGCGCGAGATCGAGCCACGTCTGCCAATCGCCGTCGTCGAGCGCGAGCGCCTTACGCAGCTGCGCGCGCGCCACCGGGAGTGCGCCTTGGCCGAGCGCCGCTTCGCCGAGCAGGACATGCGGAGCCGCTGACCACGGCATCAGACGCGCAGCGCGCGTCGCTTCGCCGGCGGCTTTCGCGTAGCGATGGTGACCCAGGGAGGAGCCGGCACGTGCAAGTGCCGAGTTCCCCGCATACGCGGCGGCGACGACGAGGGCGAAGACGACGACGACCGTGACCGCGGCGGGTCGTGTCCACCGCGCCGGCGTCACGACGGCTGTGTGCCGGCGCTCCACGAGGAGGAGCGCGCCGATCGCGACAACGACCGCCGTCACGCCGGCGAGCTCCCAGTCCCAGTCGACGCCGGCATGAAGGAGATAGGCCGCGTATGCGCCGGCGGCACCGGCGACGGCCGGGCGCGCTCCGCGTCGCAAGGTGACCGCGAGCGGGAGGAGGGCGGCGCCCAGGAGCAGGGCAAGCCCGACCGGTCCGAGCTCCCCGAGGGTCTCGATGTAGAGCCCGTGGGCGTCCTGGACTGGGAAGTCGGCCTTCGGATCGGCGGCCCATGCACGCGCATAGGTCCCGGCGCCGGACCCGAGTAGTGGATGCGCGCGGTACTCGCGCCACGCTGTGCGCCACAGCTCGATGCGTCCGTTCCCCGAGAAGCTCAGAAGCCGCTGGTCGAGGTTCCCGCGAATCGTCGGCCGTGGCACGATGAAGCTGTCGTAGGCGCGTGACGCGAGCGATGCCGGCGTCCGCCCGATCGCGACGAGCGCCGCCGCCGCGCCGCCGGCGACGACGACCACGAGCAGGGCGCCGATTCGTCGGCGTCGGCGCGGTGAAAGGGCGATTCGCTGCTCACAGGCGAAGCCCAGGAGCGTGAACGCGACGGCGACCGCTGCGAGGACCGGTGTGAGCACCGCGAGCCTGACTCCGTCGTGAGCAGCTGCGGATGCGCCGGCTTGGAGCGTGGACAGCGCGCGAAGCCGCGTCGCGGCCACGACCGCGAGCGTCGGAGCGACACCCGCGACGGCCGTCCAGCCGACGAAGCGGAGGCGCTCACGAGTTGCGGCCATCGCGACCAAGATGCCGAACGCGAGCGCGATCCACCCGGCACGGCTGAACGTGAAGTACAAGGTCAGCACGAGCGGCACGGACGTGGCCGCCGCAGCGCTGCGAATCGCGCGCGCGCCGTAACCGGCAACGAAGCCGAGCGCAAGGACGGCGCCTGCGGCGACGAGGATGCCGAGACCGTTCCAGTAGCCGATCGGTCGAGCCAACCGGTAGCCCGCGAGGTTGTGGACGAGTGGATAGCGCGCCGGCCAGCACCGCGTCAGCAGCGCATAGAGCGAGACGATCGTGATGACCGAGAGAACGACGAGGAGATAGCGCGAGACGTCGCCCGCCTGCGCCGTGAGCACGATGATCCCCGCCACGGCGACGAACAGAAAGGTCCGCTGCGCCTCGACGAGCGATGTCCCGGCACTCCCGGACCACGCCGCAGAGAGCGCAGTCCAGGCCGTCAAGGCCGCGAGGAGCCCGATGAAGACGAGCTCCACGCGTCCGAGTGCGAGCGCATCGCGGAGCACGAGCACCACCGCGATCGCAAGAAGGAGCACGAGGCTGCTCCAGCCCCAAGAGGTCGCGAAGAATCCGCCCTGGGACGAGACCAGGCCGAGGAGCACGGCCCCGACGAGCAGCGCCGGGACGACCCGCATCGCCAGACCACCCCTTATCGCGGCCGTCGAGACCGCCGCGCCCGCGCTCACCTGCGAACGGTACCCGATGCTCGGTACGACAACCCGGCCGAAAACGGGGGTCGAATCACTCCTTCGGGTGGTCCCGGCAGGCGAGCGCGGCGGCCGATCAAAACAGCATGGGGATACCGAGGAAAGCCGCCGCCGCGATCGCACTCGCGCTGGTGACGATCGGGGGGGCTGGGTCGGGGGCCGCGATCGCGCGCAGCAGTCGCCCTCCGTGCAAACACCCGGGTATGCCGGGCTGCGCGACGACGGATCCAACGACGACGATCGTGGGGGCCACGACGACGGTTCCGACAACGACGAGTACCGGTGCCACCACGACCACCGCAGTCACGACGACGACCTCGGCACCTTCCCCAGCATCGACGCCGTCGACGGCACCGGTGTCGAACGAAGCGCCCTCCGTTTCGGGAACCGCCGTCGTGGGCGCGACGCTTACGGCGTCGACCGGTACGTGGTCGGGCTCCCCGACCGCGTACGGCTATCAGTGGAGCCGCTGTGACAATTCCGGCGCAAACTGCGCCGCCCTCGACGGCGCCACGGCTCCGAGCTACGTCGTCGCCGCGGCCGACGCGGGCGCAACCGTCCGCGTCGCTGTCAGCGCGTCGAACGCCGCAGGATCGGGAATCGCGACTTCGGCCCCTACGGCCGTCGTTTCGTCCGGAACCGCCCCGACCGCGCTCACCGCCCCCGCGATAAGCGGAACGCCGACGGTCGGTTCGGCGCTCAACGCGAACGCCGGCA
Source organism: Thermoleophilia bacterium (assembly GCA_025934995.1). GTDB lineage: Bacteria > Actinomycetota > Thermoleophilia > Gaiellales > Gaiellaceae > Palsa-739. The sequence goes on from JAICWC010000106.1 coordinate 7,481, forward strand.
GTTGGTCCGGCGCAGCGACGTACGCTTACCAGTGGACGCGCTGCAACTCGTCGGGCGGATCGTGCGGCATGATCGCGGGTGCGACGGCAGCGAGCTACGTGCCCGTCAGTGCCGACGTCTCGTCGACCCTGCGCGTGAACGTCCTCGCGGCGAACACGGCGGGGACATCGACCGCAACGTCGGCGGCGACGAGCGCGGTGCAGACGACGTCCACACTTGGATCGGTCACGCAGCCGTGGTTCACATCGACGTCACCGTTCAACACGGCCATCCCGGCGGCGGCCGCAGTCGATCCCAACAGCGGGACGTGGATCAACGAGCTGTACAACAACTCGCTCGTCAACTCGATCTACGTCAACCAAACGGCATGGTCGACCACGGTGTACCACGCGAACGCGACGACGCCGACGATTCCGATCTACGTGTCGAACCTCAACAAGCACATCGACCTGCCGTATGCGTCGGGGTGGTCGACGTCGCCTGACAGCGACGCACACATGGTCGTGATCGACGACTCGACGGGTTGCGAGTACGAGTTCGAGGCGCTCAACCTGACGAGCCGCTGGGCGAACAGCGTCGCCGTGTTCCACGTCACGACCGGCACCGGTGCGCACGCCGCCGACGCGGGTGTCACGGGTGCAGGGACGTCGCTCCTTGCCGGGCTCATCACACCGCAGGACGTTGCCTCCGGTGCGATCAACCACGCGCTGCGCATCGGAACGCCGATCAACAGTTCGCAATACAGGCTGCCGGCGACGAGCTCCGACGGCTCGGTGGCGGGTGGCATACCGGAGGGCTCGCTGATCCGTCTCGACCCGAGCCTCGACCTTTCGCAGTCCGGGCTGACAGGGTTCGCGCTGATGCTTGCGCGCGCCCTGCAGACGTACGGAGCGTATGACGGAGACAACGGTGGGTCACTTGCGGTCTCGGCGCAGGTGAACGGCTCCTACTCTCTGCCGATCACGTGGCTCCCGAAGTCCATGGTCCTGCACCTCCAGGTCATGGCGCCACTCTGGACGTCGGTGCCGACCGAGACGAACTACACGGCCGGCTGTCACAACCCGTACTGACGTAGCGGCTATTTGCCCGGCTTGTGCCGCCGGTGCTGCGTCGGCGCCGGACGAACGCGACACGTCCGACCGCCGCCGCTCTCGATCCGGTACTTCGAAGCGGGGGGCTGTACGAACTGCAGGTGCGAGATGAGCTCGCGCGGCAGCGGCGCAAGCGCATAGCGGTACGTCGAGCCGTCGAGAGTGTTCTCGGCGGCGACCGTGAGGCCGCCGGCGCTGTCGGCGTTGTACGCGCCGTACGTCTGCAGCGCATGAGCGACCATCAGCTGGAACGCGTCGAGATGGTACGGCTGGAGATCGAGTGTGGGGTCGAGGCGAACCAGCTGCCCCTCGGGGATACCGCCGGGATGCGCCCCGTCCGACGACGTCGCCGGCGAGACGTGCTCCGGCGAGTTGAGCGGCGTTGCGAGCCTGAGCGCGTGGCGAATGACCCCGCTCGCGATGTCGCGCGGCCGAATGATGCCTCCGAGGAAGGCGAGGCTACTGCCGCTCACGCCCATGCTCGTGTGCACGCCGGTTCCGTCGACGACGTTGAACGTGGCCTCTGCATTTGCCGTGTGCGCTGTCGGATTGACGAGCGACATCTCGTACAAGCAGCCGGTTGCATCGTCGACGATCGCAATCGATCCGTCCGAAGTCTGGTCCGGCCGCCAGGCTGGATCGAACGGGAGCTGCAGCTGTAGATGGCGATTCGCGATGTAGAAGCGCGTCAGCGGCGTGGACGCGTTCGCGTGGTAGAGCGGCGTCGTCCACGCCTGCGAGTTGGGGTAGATGCCGGCGACTGCCGTTGCGGAGAGCGCCGCCACCCAGCCGGCGGACTCCGGGAGCACGGCGAGATGGCGCGGCAGCGGTCGGTTGAATGGGCTCGTCGGCGACCAAAGTCGCGAGAGGTTTGCGACGCGCGACCGAGTCGCCGCAGAGCGCGAGCCGTCACCGATCGCATGACCGGCGAAGCTCAGGACGCCTGCGATGAAGACGATGAGGAGACACACCGTGCTCCCCGTCGAACGGCGTTTCACCGTCGAACGGCGTTTCACGT
>JAICWC010000103.1 GCA_025934995.1 Thermoleophilia bacterium
GGATGCCGCCCTTCGCTCCACCGTACGGCAGACGAAGCAGCGCGCACTTCCACGTCATCCACATCGCAAGCGCCGCGCACTCTCCGAGCGACACTTCCGGGTCGTAGCGGATCCCGCCCTTCGTCGGGCCGAGCACACTCGAGTGCTGCACGCGATAGCCGGCGTACACGCGCATCGATCCGTCGTCGAGGCGCAGCGGCACCGAGACGATCAGCGCACGCTCGGGGAAGGCGAGCCGCTCCGCGACGTCGTCGGAGATGTCGGCATGCGGGAGCGACTGCTCGTACTGCGCCCGTGCCATCAGGAACAGGGGGGAATCCCATTCGATGTGCTGCTCTGTCGCCTCGGCGTGGGCCACGGCCGTCGCAGTCTAGGGCCGCGCAGCGGTGCACGGTGACGACCGATGCCGGGAGCGGGGCTCGAACCCGCACGGCCCGAAGGCCACCCGATTTTAAGTCGGGCGCGTCTGACCAGTTCCGCCACCCCGGCAGCGGCAGGGTAACGTCACGCGCGATGACGCATGCGGTCATTTCCATCCTCGCCGGGCTCGGCGTCGCGGGGCAGGCTCTCGTCGTCCTCCTCGTCCTGTTGCTCCTCGTCGCACGCGACCGCCTGCGCACGATGCTGTGGGGGTACGAGCTCTGGACGGCCTTCGTCGTGGCGGCGATCGCGACCGGCGGCTCGCTCTTTCTCTCCCAGGTCGCGGGCTTCATCCCGTGCGAGATGTGCTGGTTCCAGCGGATCTGCATGTACCCGCTCTCGCTGCTCCTGCTCTTCCTCGCCTGGCATGGCGACAACCGATCCGCCCGCTACCTCGTACCGTTTCCCGTGATCGGCGCCGGCGTCTCCATCTACCACCTCTTGATCGAGAATCACGTCGTCGCGACCCCCGCGCAGTGCCAGGTCGGCGCCGGCTGCACGGTCAAGTGGATCGACTACTTCGGGTACATGACGATCCCGACGCTCGCGCTCACGGCGTTCGTCCTCCTCACAGTGTTCTTGGCGCTCGCGGCGTCGGGCGTCGAAGAGCGCCCCGCTACCCTTCCGGCCGATGCCTAGCGGGAAGAAGAGCAAGCAGGCCCGCCGCGCGGCCGCGTCCGCGCCGCCGCCCGTGCAATCGAAGGGCGCGGCGCGCCGGCGCCAGGCCGATCCGAAGGTGCTCGCGATCGCCGGCGGCGTCGTCGCGGTCGTGGTCGTCGCGATCGTGCTCGCGGTCGTCCTCACCGGCGGCAGCAGCGGCGGGAAGCTCCCGGCCGGCACGCCGGCCGTCGGCAACTGCGCGGCGAGCGGCCTTCCGGGCTGTAGCGACGTCGAGTCGCTGTTCAAGGGCATCCCGCAGCAGGGCCTCTACCTCGGCTCGCCGTTCGCGAAGGCGCAGATGACGATCTACATCGACCTCCAGTGCCCCTTCTGCCAGAACTACGAGACGACGGTGATGCCGACGCTCGTCAAGAAGTACGTCCGCACGAACAAGGTGCGGATCAAGGTGATGCCGTGGGCGTTCATCGGCCCGGACTCGACGCGCGGTCAGAAGGCGATGTTCGCGGCGGCCGCGCAGAACAAGGCGTGGAACTTCGCCGAGGTTCTCTACCTGAACCAGCGCACGGAGAACACCGGCTGGCTGAACGACTCGATGGTCGCGCAGGCGGCCGCCTCGGTCGACGGGCTGAACGTCGAGAAGCTCTGGAGCGACCGGAACAGCGGCACCGTCTCGAAGCAGGTCGCCGACGTCGCGGCGCAGGCCGCGGTCAACAAGGTCACCGGGACGCCGACCGTGTTCGTCGGCAAGACGGGGTCGAAGCAGCAGGTCGTCGGTGCGAACGGCGTCGTCCCGGACCTGGCGCAGACGGAAGCCGCACTCGACGCGGCGCAGTAGTTCTGCGCAAATAGCGAGTTTTTTCGGCTTGACCCCGGCTCCGGGCGGCCCGTAATCTCCCGCGTGCCGCCACCGATGGACTCACGGGTTCGTCGGAGGCGGTATTTCCTTGGTCCGTCCGATCGGCTCTCTAGCGTTCGCGGGCCATGGTCACGGCAGCTCTCCTCATCGTCGTCCTCCTCGCCCTCGCCGGCGGGCTCGCGGTCTTCCTGCCGCGGCTCCTCCGCGGCGAGCTGGGCGTGCTCAGGGAGCAGACGAGTGCGGAATTGACGGCCCGCAACGCCGACGTCGACAGGCGCCTGCAGGCGGTCGTCGAGACGATGGACCGTCGCCTGTCCGAGCTCGACACGAAGGTCGACCGCCGCCTCGAGACGGCGACGAAGACGACGTCCCAGATCCACGAGCGGCTCGGCGAGGTGACGAAGGCGACGGGCGAGATGATCGCGCGCGCCAAGGATCTCGGCCGGCTCGAGCAGGCGCTCCGCCCGCCGAAAGCACGCGGCGGGTTCGGCGAGCTCCTGCTCGAGAACCTGCTGCGCGATCGGCTGCCGCGTGACGCGTACCAGCTCCAGTACGGCTTCCGCAGCGGTGAGCGCGTCGACGCCGTCATCCACGCCGACCAGCTCGTCCCCGTCGACGCGAAGTTCCCGCTCGACAACTTCGAGCGGATGGTCGACGCGGATGGCGAGGCCGAGCAAGAGCTGCACGCGAAGGCATTCGCGCGGGACGTCAAGGGGCACATCGACGCGATCGCCGGCAAGTACATCCGTCCCGGCGAGGGGACGTACGACTTCGCGCTCATGTACCTGCCGTCGGAGGCGATCTACTACGAGCTCGTGTGCGGCAAGACCGGCGCGCTGCTCCAGTACGCACACGAGAAGCGCGTCTTCCCGGTCTCGGCAACGACGTTCACGGCCTACCTGCAGGTGATCGCGTTCGGGTTGAAAGGGATGCAGATCGAGCGGAACGCCCAGGCGGTCATGGAGTACTGCGCCCAGCTGCAGACCGACTTCGAGAAGTTCCAGGAAGACTTCGAGCTCGTCGGCAAGCACCTGTCGAACGCGCAGGGCAAGTACGCGAGCGCCGAGAAGCGGCTCGATCGCTTCGAGACGAAGCTCGAGCGAGCGAGCGAGCAGCAGGCCGAGATCGCTCCCGCCGAGGCGGCTGCGCCGCCGCCGGCGCTGCCCCGCGTCGTCGACGCCGCCTAAGCTCAGAAATCCCTCGCAAAGGGTGACGAGGACCGACCGTTTTCGGTCGATGATTCTCCTGCAATGACTGCGGCAGCACCCTTCCCGAACGAGGGACGGCGCCCCCTGGGCGAGGTTCTCGTCGAACGTGGCATCGTCACGCGCGAACAGCTGGCCATGGCGCTCGAACAGCAGCGTTCGACCGGCCGGCCGCTCGGCGAGATCATCGTCGGATTCGGTCTCGCGCCGGGGCCGATCGTCGCCCAGGCGCTCGCCACCCAGCACGGCGGCCTGATCAAGACCGAATACGGCTTCGCGACCGGCTGGGCGAAGGACGACGCGCCCGGGCCGAGGCCCGTGCCTGCGCCGGTCGATCAGGCGTCGGAGCTCGCGAAGCGAGACCGAACGATCGGCGAGCTCCGCCAGTGGGCCGAGCAGGCGCAGGCGGCGATCGCATCCCGCGACGAGGCGATCGCCCGGCTGCAGGCCGACCTCGCCAAGCTGCGCGCGACACCGCAGCCGGCCGTCGACGAAACCGCTCACGAGGAAGCAATCGAGGCACTCGAGCTGGAGTTGAAGGCGCGCCAGGAGGAGGCGGACGCCGTCCGCGCGAAACTCGACGCCGAGTCGACCCGCCACGCGGCGACGCAGGCGGAGCTCGCAGCGCGCGACGAAGCACTCGCCGCGCTCCGCGCGGAGCTCGCGGCGGTGTCGGCGCGGCCCACGACGTCGCCGGCCGAGCTCGAGGCGCACGCCGCCGAGATCTCACGGCTCCAGACGGCGCTCGCAGAGCTGCAGGAGGCGGGCGCCCGACACGAGACCGAGCTCGCCGCCCGGGATGAAGCACTCGCGGCGCTCCGCTCCGAGCTCGAAGCCGCGTCGGCCCGGCCCGCGAGCCTGCTCGAGGAACACGCCGCCGAAGTCGCACGCCTTCGCGCGGAACTGGCCGAGGCGGAAGGCTTGCGCCAGGCCGACCTGGCGGCGCGCGACGAAGCGCTCGCGGCGCTCCAGACGGAGCTCGCGGCCGCGTCGGCGCAGCCGGCGACACCGCCGGCCGAGCTCGAGGAGCATGCCGCCGAGATCGCTCGCCTCCGGGCGGCGCTGGCGGAGGTGAGTGAAAGGGCCGCGCTACGCGAGGCCGAGGCGGCGCGCGCGCTCGAGTCGCAGGCAACCGCCGGGCACGAGCTTGCAGCCGCGCGTCGAACCGGCGGCGAACTGGAGCGGCGTCTCGAAAACGCACGGAGCCGCGCCGACACGCTCGCACGGCGCATCACCGAGCAGGAACAGGAGCTCGAAGCGCTCCGCACTCCCCCGGCCGTCGCACCAAGTCGCTGGGCGTCGGCGCCGATGCACTACGTGCTTCGGCGCGGCGCGGGCGGCTACGAGCTCGACGAACGCGAAGGCCCACCGCCTGCGGTCGGCGACCTGGTCGACGGACTCCGCGTCGCGCGGGTCGCCCCGGACGGACCGGGCTTCGACGTGCCCTGCGCGTACCTCGCCGACTGACCGGCAGCCCCTAGAAGCGGAGCAGGGCGGCAACCCCGCCGACCGGCTCGAGATCCCGCCGGTCGCCGCGAATCACGTGCACCGTGCCGCCGTGGGCGAGGGTCTGGTGGAGCGCCAGGTCGAGCCCGCCCTCCTTCGCCTCCATCGTCGTGCCGTCGAGCGGGCAGCTGCCGTCGGTCATCTGCGCGCGACCGCATTGCGGGCACTGGTATGCCGGCTGGTCGACGCCCTCCTGGACGAGGAGCAAGTCGACACGTCCGTCGGAGGCGGCTTCGAGCGTGTTCTCCCACCCGCTGGCAGCGCGGCCGTTCTTGCCCGCCTCCTCGTGCCAGCGCGCGAGCAGCTCGTCCTCGTGACCGGCCCACCACTCGTTGAGGACGGGTCGCGCCGCCTCGAGCACCTGCGGCCCGTCGGCGTGCGCCTCCGCCGACGCCCAGCCCGCGACGCACGACGCCACCTCGTTCGAGAGCAGCGCCTCGAACTCGGAGCGGATGTCCTCCGCGCCGATCAGGACGACGCGCGTGCCCCGCAGCCTGCGGACACACCCGTCGAGCGTGGCCGCGACGTCGCGCAGATGCTGGCCGACCTGATTCTCGATGCTGCGTTCGTACCGCGCCTGCGACCAGCCGCCCTGAGAGTGCTGTCCCTGCACCTCCTCGGTCTGGTCTGCGATCTCGACGAGGGCTCCGCCCCGAAGCCGCCAGACCTGCCCGCGCTCGCGGCCGACGAACGCGATCAGCGCGCCGTCGCGGCCCGCGACGCGCGCCAGCGGCGCAAGGTAGAGCTCGTTGCCGATGCGGGCGTCGTCGCCCGCCGCCTCCGGCAGGCTGATCGTCGCCCAGAAATTGTCGAGGCCGTCCGCGAAGACGGCGATCCCGCGGGCGCCCTGGCGGTCGAAGCCGTCGTCGAACCAGTCCGCGATCCGCTCGAGGTCCTTCTTCAGCGCCTCCCGCTGGTCTCGCGTCAGCTGCGCCTTGCGCTCGTCCAGGTGCCGCTCGGCCGCCTGGAGGACGGAGTTGACCTTCGTCTGGACGTCGGGCGGCGTCGGCACGTCGCTCGGGTCCAGGTCGACATAGAGGCTGATCGCACAGCCCTTGCCGGCGCGGAACGCCGCTAGCTCACGGAGTTGCTCCCAGGTCATCGTCCCACCCACGACTTGCGTCTTGCCTGCGGCGGTCGATCTTACTCATCGGGAACGTTCGTCCGGCCGCCGACGTTAATACAGTTGGGAGCTCATGGAAGAGACCAGGAACCTCATCATCATCGGCGGCGGCCCCGCCGGCTACACCGCGGCGCTCTACGCAGCGCGCGCCAACCTCGCGCCACTCGTCGTCGAAGGCTTCAACTGGGGCGGCCAGCTGATGATCACGAGCGACGTCGAGAACTACCCCGGCTACGCCGACGGGATCATGGGCCCCGAGATGATGGCGGACTTCCGCCGGCAGGCGGAGCGCTTCGGTACGGAGTTCGTCACCGACGACGTCACCGAGGTGGATTTCTCGGAGCGGCCGTTCAAGGTCGTCGTCGACAAGGACGAATACCGCGCGAACTCGGTGATCATCGCCACCGGCGCGAGCGCGCGCTGGCTCGGCCTGCCCGGCGAGGCGACGTATCAGGGCCGCGGTGTCAGCGCCTGCGCGACCTGTGACGGCTCCTTCTTCCGCGGCAAGGAATTGATCGTCGTCGGCGGCGGCGACACGGCGATGGAGGAGGCGACGTTCCTGACGCGCTTCGCCACCAAGGTGACCGTCGTCCACCGGCGCGATGAGTTTCGCGCCTCGCCGATCATGCTCGACCGCGCGCGCAACCACGAGAACATCGAGTTCATCACCAACGCCGCGATCGACGAGATCAAGGGCGACGGCAAGGTCGAGTCGGTCGTGCTGCGCGACACACAGAGCGGCAACACGTGGGAGCAGAAGGTCGACGGCGTCTTCGTCGCGATCGGCCACGACCCGAACACGAAGCTCTTCGTCGACTGGCTCGACCACGACGATGCCGGCTACCTCGTCACGAAGCCCGGGACGACCGAGACGAACATCGCGGGCGTCTTCGCGGCCGGCGACGTGCAGGACCACACGTACCGGCAGGCGGTCACGGCGGCGGGCTCCGGCTGTATGGCGGCACTCGACGCCGAGCGGTTTCTCGCCGAGCTGGAGGGTCATGCGGGCACGGCGCTGACGGCTCCGCGTCCGGAAGCGGCGGAGGTCTAGCCCGCCCGACGTCGAACTCGCGGCGGATGGCCGCCGAGTGGATCGACCTGCTCGACCCGACGCTTGACGAGGTCCGCGCGAAGGCGCCGCGCGAGCTCGAGGAGACCGCGCTCGAGCTCCTCACCGCCGAACCGGCGCACGAGGACGAGCCGCGCCCGACGCTGCAGGGCCACGGCGACTACGTCTTCGGCGTCTTTCTGGTCGCGGTGGCGATCCCCGACGAGGATCACGTCTACTACCAGGAGATCGGCGTCGTGATCACGCACGACACGTTGCTCACCGTGCGCAAGACGCCGCCCGGCGGACGGCCGCCGTACGACCCGAGCGCCGTCCGCGCAGTCGTACGGCCAGACGATCCGGCGGGGATGATCGCCTACCGCATCGTCGACGACCTTGCAGAGCGGTACCTCGATCTCGTCGACGACGTCGACGCCGAGATCGACGAGCTCGAGGACAAGGTCGAGGATCAGCCTGCAGGGCTGACGCGCATGCGCATCTCCGACCTGCGCCACGACCTGCTGCACATTCGCCGCACGCTCGCGCCGATGCGCGACGCCGTCCGCCGCATCGTCATGAACGCCGTCGAGGTCGAGGAGGGCCCTGAGGTCTTCCCGCAGGAGGTCGAGGTCGCGTTCAACGCCGCCTACGACAAGCTCATGCGCGCGCTCGACGGGCTCGAGTTCTCCCGCGACCTCCTCGCGAGCGTGCGCGACTACTCGCAGGCGAAAGTCGCGAACGACCAGAACGAGGTGATGAAGCGGCTCACCGTCGTCGCGTCGCTGCTCCTCCTCCCCACGTTCATCGTCGGGCTCTACGGACAGAACTTCAAGTACATCCCCGAGTTGCGCTGGCACTGGGGCTACGCATACGTCTGGGGCGTGATCGTGCTCACGACCCTGGCGCAGCTCGCGTGGTTCAAGAAGAAGAACTGGTTCTAACCCTCGCGGCTACCCTGATACCGAGGTGCCGTACTTCATCTGCCCGAACTGCAAGCAGCGTTCGGTCGACATCGACCGCAAGGAAGGCCTGTACGACGAGGCCGTCGCCTGCCACCACTGCGGCTTCGGCTTCCTCTTCGAGCTGCTCGACGACTACTACCCGGCGCCCGCCACCGGGATGGTCGTCTGCGACCGGGAGGGGCGCATCCTCGCGGTCGGCCGCGGCGTCTTCGAGCTGACCGGCTTCAACGAGACCGAGCTGCTCGGCGCGAACGTCGTCGACGGGCTCGGGCTCGGCGGGTTCGAGGTCGAGCGCAACCCCGCACAGCTCGCGCTCGAGTGGGGCGTGCGGCGCCTGAACGAGAAGCTCGAGCTGCGTACCCGCAATGGTCACGCGAAGGCCGTCACCGGAGACTTCTTCCCCGCGTACGACGACGACGGTGGGTTGCTCGTCGCGCTCACACCCCGTGGCTAGCTTGCAGGGACAGTTGCTCGTTGCATCGCCGGGGTTGTTCGATCCGAACTTCCGGCGGACGGTCGTGCTCGTCACCGAGCACACCGAGGACGGCGCCGCGGGCCTCGTGCTCAACCGGCCGACCGAATCGGAGGTCTCGGAGATCGTGCCGGCGCTCGAGTCGCTCGTCGATGACGGCGAGCCGGTCTTCATGGGCGGCCCGGTGCAGCCGAACGGCGTGCTCGTTCTCGGCGAGTTCCTCGACCCGGAGGACGCGGCGGTGCCGCTGTTCGGGTCGCTCGGGTTCCCGTCGCTCGAGGAGCCGGACGACGTCGTGCCGCTGACGACGCGCCGCCGGATCTTCGCCGGCTACGCAGGCTGGGGGTCCGGCCAGCTCGAGGACGAGCTCGCGCGCGAGGACTGGATCCTCGAGGAGGCGCAGCCGGACGACGCGTTCACCGAAGCTCCCGGCGAGCTGTGGGCCGACGTGCTCCGGCGCAAGGGCGGGATCTACGAGCTCGTCGCCCGGATGCCGGAAGACCCGAGCGTCAACTAGCTCGCGAAGCCGTAGTACAGCTCGGTCATGTACGGCAGCTGGGTCGCGCCCTTCGCGAGCGCCCGCACGCGCCGCTCGACCTCTGCGCGTTCCGCTTCCGGCAATGACGCCATGAAGCTGACCGAGAGGACGCGATCGACCACGCCCTGCTCGTCGACTCGCTGGACGTGCGGGAACAGCACACGCCGGGTGCGCTCGAAGAGGCCGCTCTCGGCGAGCAGCGTCTTCCAGTCGCGGTTCTGGCGTCGCGGCGTGTCGCCTTCGTACCGGTCGAAGATCTCCGAGAGCGAGGCCTGCAGCTGATCGCGCTCGTCGCGTGCGTTCCAGATGAGCGCGAGCCCGCCGCCCGGGCGCAGCACGCGATGGATCTCGCGCAGCGCGACGTCGGCGTCGAACCAGTGGAAGGCCTGCGCGACCGTGACCGCATCGACGTAGCCGTCGGTCAGCGGGATGCGCTCCGCCGTCCCGGCGAGCGCAACGACGCCCGTGATCTGCTCGCGCATCTCGCGGATCGGCTCCACGGCGATGACGTTGGCGCCGCTCGGAACGAGGAGCCGCGTCAGCTTGCCCGTCCCGGCTGCGAGGTCGAGCACCGTCCGCCCGGAGCGAAGGCCGAACTCGCTCACGATCGTGTCGACGGCTTCCTGCGGGTAGTCCGGCCGGCCGCGCTCGTAGCGCGCCGCTTCCGTGAAGCCCTTCGTCGCCGGGTGCAGATCAGACACGGTCCGCCACGACCACGTGGGTGATCATCGCGAAGTCGATCACGCCGTCGCCGACGAGAGCCCGGATGTCGTCGAACGCCGCCCTTCGATCGGCCGCAGCCGCCGCGACCACGACGCTGATCGACGAAACGCGCTCGACGACGACAGCGGCGTCGAGGCGGTCCGCGTGCGCAAAGTTCTGCTTCTCGAAGCGGGCAAAGAGCGGCGAGGCGAGCAGCCGTTCGTAGGAGTCGTCGTCGACGGCGGGCGACGTCCGCAGACGGTCGACGATCGCGTTCAGCTCCGGCCAGTCGTACTCGTTCCAGAGCAATGCGATACCGCCGGCGCGTCGCAGAACACGGTGCATCTCGGCGAGCGCGGCCTCCTGATCGAACCAGTGGAACGCCTGCGCGACCGTGACGACGTCGACCGAGCCGTCCGGCAACGGGATCGCTTCCGCGCTACCGGGGTGCGACTCGACGCCCGGGAGCACGCGCTCCAGCATCGACCGCATCTCGTCGTCGGGCTCGACCGCGACGACGGAGTCGGCCACGCCGAGGAGTTGGCGCGTCAGCTTCCCCGTCCCTGCACCGAGGTCGAGCACGCGCCCCAGCGGGAGCCGCTCGGCGATCCACGCGACGGCATCGGCGGCGTACTGCGGGCGCGCCCGTTCGTACGCGTCGACCGCGCGGCCGAAGCTCAGA
>JAICWC010000073.1 GCA_025934995.1 Thermoleophilia bacterium
GATCGCCCGCGCTCTCGCGGAGGGGCGGATCGAGATCGATCCCTACGATCCGTCCCTTTTGCAGCCTTCCAGCGTGGACGTGCGCGTCGACCGGCTCTTCCGCGTCTTTCACAACAATCGCTACCCGTACATCGACGTCAAGGTCGAGCAGGCGGAGCTGACGGAGCTCGTCGAGGCCGACGACGGGCACCCGTTCGTGCTCCATCCGGGCGAGTTCGTGCTCGGCTCGACGCTCGAGCGCGTCCGGCTGTCGAACGACCTCGTGGCGCGCCTCGAGGGGAAGTCGTCGCTCGGCCGTCTCGGCCTCCTCATCCACTCCACGGCCGGCTTCATCGACCCGGGCTGGGACGGCCACGTGACGCTCGAGCTCTCGAACGTCGCCAACCTGCCGATCACGATCTACCCGGAGATGAAGATCGGGCAGATCTCGTTCATGCAGATGACGGAGCCGGCGACGACGCCGTACGGCTCGAGCGAGATCGGGTCGAAGTACAAAGGACAGCAAGGCCCGACGCCGTCGCGCTACTTCAAGAACTTCGAGAGCGGCGAATAGCGTGACCGTCCTCGTCACCGGCGCGACAGGCTTCATCGGCCCGCACGTCGTGCACGCGCTGCGTGCGCGCGAGGTGGCGACACGCGCGCTCGTGCGCGACCGTGCGCGCGCCTCCCGCCTGCAGGCGTGGGGAGCCGAGCTCGCACAGGGGGACGTCACCGATCCCAGGTCGCTGCGGGCGGCGTGCGAGGGCTGTGACGCGGTCATCCATCTCGTCGCGATCATCACCGGCCGCCCCGCCGACTTCGAACGCGTGATGGCGCAGGGCACGCGCGACCTCGTGCTGGCCGCCCAGGATGCGGGCGTCCGCCGGTTCATCCTCGCGAGCGCGCTCGGGCTCGACGAGCGGACGAAGGATCGGGTGCCCTACTACCGGGCCAAGTGGGCGATGGAGGAGGCGGTGAGGGAGTCGTCCCTCGACCATGTCGTCTTCCGTCCCTCATTCGTCTTCGGGAAGGACGGCGGTGTGCTGCCGACGTTCGTACGGCTTGCACGATTTGCGCCTGTGACGCCGATCGTCGGCCCGGGCACGCAGCGACTGCAGCCGATCTGGGTCGAGGATGTCGCCGAGTACTACGCGCGCGCGCTCGACCAGCCCGGCGCCGCGAACCGCACGTTCGAGATCGGCGGCCCCGATGCGCCGACGTGGAACGAGTTCTGGGACCGGCTGAAACGCGTGCTCGGCGCCCGGCGCCCGTCGCTCCACGTGCCCTTCGGCGTCCTGCGCGCGCAGGCGGCGCTCACCGAAAAGCTCCCGGGCGCACCGGTGACGCGCGACCAATTGACGATGCTCGAGCTCGGCGACAACGTCGTCACCTCGCCCGACGCGGTCGAGACGTTCGAGCTGCCGCTCGTCCCGCTCGACGAGCAGCTCCGCCGCGCGGCGGCATGACCGTCCGCGGGCTCGTCTACGCGGAGCCCGGTGCCGCGCCCGCCTTCGAGGAGATCGTTCTGGAGGAGCCCGGTGAGAACGAGGTGCGCGTCCGCGTCGCCGCCTGCGGCGTGTGCCATACGGATCTGCACGTCGTCGAGTCCGGCGGCTGGCACATGCGCTTCCCGATCCTGCTCGGCCACGAGGCCGCAGGTGTCGTCGAGGCCGCCGGCGACGGCGTCACGCACGTCGCGCCCGGCGATCCCGTGGTCATCGCCTGGCACGTGCCGTGCGGCGAGTGCCGGAACTGCCTGCGCGGCGACGAGCGGCGCTGCTCCAACTACCTGCGCGGCGCGCGCAAGATGCGGCGCGCAGCAGACGGCGCGCTGCTGGCGCCGGTCCTCCGGACGGGCGGCTTCGCGGACGCGCTCGTCGTGCATGCCGCATGCGCGGTGAAGATGCCGGCGGAGCTGCCGCTCGAGCAGGCGTGCCTGCTCGCGTGCGGCTTCTCGACAGGCGCAGGAGCGGCGTTGTGGTCGACGCCGGTCCAGCCGGGATCGAGCGTCGCCGTAATCGGCTGCGGCGGCGTCGGCCTCGCGGCGATCCAGGGCGCCCGCCTCGCGAGAGCGGAGCGGATCGTCGCGATCGACACGGTTCCCGAGAAGCTCGAGCTCGCGCTCCAGCTCGGCGCGACGGAAGCCGTGGCGGCTGGAGACGAGGTGGCGGACATCGACTTCGCGTTCTCGGCGATCGGCGCACCGGCCGGGCTCGTCGACGCCGTGCGGATGCTCGCCTACGGCGGCACCGCGTGCCTCGTCGGCGTGCCCCCCTCGAGACGCGCGCTCGACCTCGACATCGAGCTCGACCTGTTTGCGAAGCATGCGACGATCGCGGTCACGCACGGCGGCGACGTCGTCCCGCAGCAGGATCTCCCGTTCCTCGCGAATGCGGCTCTCGCGGGAAAGCTCGACCTGGAACGATTCGTGACGAGCACGATCGCGCTCGACGACGTGCCCGCTGCGCTCGAGGCGCTGCACACGCCGAGCGGCGTGCGCACCGTCGCTCTGCTCTAACCGAGCCCCTGCCGCCGCGGCAGGTCGACCTCGGGGTTCACGAGGTGGCCGTCGCGCTCGACGTAGCCGTCCTTGCCGCCGACGACGAAGACGACCGCGTCCTCGTCCCCGGCGTTGGAGAGGCGGCGGCGTGTTGCGGCCGACGCATGGAAGAGGCCTCCCGGCCCGAGCTCGCGGCTCTCGCCGTCGGCGTCGACGCGGATCCGCCCGCGGTGGACGAAGTAGAGCTCGTCCTGCGTGTCGTGGAAGTGCTCGGGGCCTTCGTAGCGGGGCGGGAAGACGATGGCGTTGACACCGAATGCCTCGACGCCGAGTGCGGCGCGGATCTTGCGGAAGCCGTGGCCCTCGCCGAGCTCGTCGAGTGAAGAGAAGGCGTGACTCATCCGCTGCAGGCCTCGGCCGTCTCGGCGAGCGGCAGACGGCCGAGCAGCTCGGCGAGCTGCTCGCGCTCCTCGCGGGTGAAGCGCGAGGCGAACAGCTCCTCGATGTCGGCGCGATGCGAGCCCTGAGCGGCCTCGAACTTGGCGACGCCGGCCTCGGTCAGGACGGCGTAGCTGACGCGCGCGTCGGAGGCGCACGCGCGCTTCTCGACCCAGCCGGCGCGCTCGAGGCCGTCCAGAAGCCGCGTGATGCCCGAGGCGGTGAGCAGGACGGCGCGCGCGATGTCGACGCGGCGCAACGATCGCTCCGGCGCGTAATAGAGCTGGACGAGGACGTCGTAGTCGCTCAGCGTCAGGCCGTGGTCGGCCTCGAGCCGCGCCGACAGCTGCCGGGTCACGGCGGCATGCGCCCGCAGGAAGCGGACGAACGCGGTCTCGATTGCTTGAGGGGTCAATACTTGACTAGACAAGTTTCGCTCGCTAAGATGGTTGACATCTCAAGTATACGACCGAGAGGAACACATGTCCACCATCGAAACCATCGCACCGGCCGGCACGTGGTCTGCGGATCCCGTGCACTCCGACGTCTCGTTCGAGGTCGTCCACGCCGGCGTCGACGTCTTTCGCGGCTCGTTCGGGGAGTTCACGGCGACGCTGACCGGCGACGCGCTGACGGGCTCGGCGAAGGTCGCCTCCGTCGACGTCAAGGACGAGCAGCTGAGCGGCCATCTGCTCGCGCCCGACTTCTTCGATGCCGCGCGCTACCCGGAGATCGCTTTCTCCGCCGCCCACCTCGAGCGTGAGGGCAACGCGCTCACGGCGAAGGGTGAGCTGACGATCAAGGGCGTGACCAAGGCGGTCGAGCTGACCGGCACGATCAGCGACCCGTCGGTCGACCCGTTCGGCAACGAGCGCATCGGGCTCACCCTCGAGGCGACGATCGACCGCACCGATTTCGGCGTCAGCTGGAACGCGCCGAACCAGAGCGGCGGCGACTACCTCGCGAACGACGTCCGCCTAGTCGCGCGCCTGGCGCTGAAGAAGGAGAGCTGATCGTGAAGGTCCTGGGCGTCTCCGGCTCCATTCGCGCCGGCTCCTACAACACGCTCCTCCTCCAGGAGGCCGCCGCAGCCGCGCCGTCCGACGTCGAGCTCGAGCTCTTCGACGGGGCGTTGATCGCCGAGCTGCCGGCGTACGACCAGGACCTCGATGCCGAAGGCGACGCGCCCGTCTCGGTCCAGCGCCTCCGTGAGGCCTGGGCCGAGGCGGACGCGATCCTCTTCGCGACCCCGGAGTTCAACGGCTCGGTCCCCGGCGGCCTGAAGAACGCGATCGACTGGGCGTCGCGCCCGCGCGGCGAGGCGCCGCTCCTGAACAAGACGGTGGCCGTGATCGGCGCCTCGACCGGCCAGTTCGGCGCCCTCTGGGCGCAGAACGACCTGCGGAGGATCCTCGGCATCGCCGGCGCCCGGGTGGTCGGCGAGCCCGTGCCGGTCGCCCGGGCCCACGAGGGCCTCTCCGAGCCGACGCGCGATGCGCTCCGCTCGCAGCTCGACCTCCTCGTCGAAGCGAGCTGCGTTCCGGCATAGAACGAGCTGCGTTCCGGCATAGAAAAGGGGCGACTTTCGCCGCCCCTGATCCGGTTACCAGCTTGGTATGAGCAGAGACGCTTGGCGCGCAACGCGCCGTCCCCCACGCTGGCTAGGCGATTCCCGGTGGTCCCGGGGACACGCCCCTACCCGCTGGTACCTCCACTGCCCGTACTTGATGAAATCACTACCGGACCACCTCCTTTCCGCGGTAGCCCCAGAATAGCGGAGCTACCGGTCTGCGGTCTGCAGGAGGCCCAGACACATCTCGTCGGTCGTCCCCTCGCCCCAGAGGACGTAGCGGGGCGTCATCTGCTTCCCGTTCACGAACGGCTGGTGCGTTCGTGAGTTGTCGAAGCGGCACGTGACGGTGAGCTTGTCGCCGACGTTCGCGTCCACCGGCTGCTGGAGGTAGTAGGCGTCCTGCCAGTGGAACTGCCAGTGGGGGATGTGCAGCAGTGTCCGGCCGTTCAGCTTGATGCGGATGTCCCGGCCGCGCAGGTGCATGTGGCCGGCGACGCCGTAGATCTTCAGCGGGCGGTTGACGGTGCGCGTGCAGGTCGTCGTGTCGCCTTGCACCTGCTGCAACTGCTCGTGACAGAGGACGAGCAGGCCGACCGAGATGAACGCTGCGTCGCTGCCGTATTTCTTCACCTCGTCCTGGAACTCGGCGCTGCGGCTGCACAGCTTGTTGTGCACGCCCTTCGGGCACGGCAGCTCGACCGGTGCCGGCAGCAGATACGTGTCGAGCGGCGTCAGGTTCGCGCCCGCAGCCGGCGTCGTCTTCAGCTCCACCTTCGAGCGGTCGGTCAACGTCCCCGTCGGGTCGTGGAGCAGGTTGTAGTGCACCTGCATCACGATCAGGTCGCCCGCGTGCACGAGGACGCCCGTGCCCTGCGGCAACTCGTACGTCGTGTGACCTGGAACCCACGCCGTGATCCATTGCGGCGCGCCGAGGCGGTCGCTCGAGGCGCTGTCGGCGGATGCGCGCGTCTCGCTCAGGCCCGGGCCGCCGAAGCACGTCCAACCCTTCCCGCCGGATTTCGCGTTCAGCGCCCGTGCGTCGGCGACGTTCGTTCCGCTCGCGTCGAAGAGGATCACGTGGTGCACGACTTGCGGTTGCTGCGGGACGACCTGCGCCGCGGTGACGAACGAATCCTGCGTCAGGTGCGGGTCCAACACGAAGCAGTGGTAGTCGTCGGTGCCGCCGCCGATCGGGTGCGGCCGGTAGGCGCGCGCGACCTCCAGCGTCCTCGTCGTGCCGGGCGCCGTGCTCGGCGCGGTGACCGGCGTGATCGGATGCGCGCTGCCGAGCTTCGCGCCGCTCTTCACCCAATCGGCGATCAACGCCTTCTCGTCCGGAGTGAGGATCCGCTGGTCCTGGTTGATGTACGCCGGCGAGTCCGGGCCCGGCATCCATGGTGGCATCTCGTTCGCCTGCGTCATCTGCAGGATGAGGGGCGCGTACGTGTGCGCGGTCTGCGCGCTCGTGAGCGAGAAGGGCGCGATGCCGCCTTCCTGGTGGCAGCCTGCGCACTTCGCGGCGAAGAGCGGTGCGACACGATCCCAGGTCACGGGCGCACGTGGCGCGGCGGCGGAGCGCGGCACCTCTCGGTCGAGCGCGAGCGCCGACACCGCCGCGGCGAGGACGAGCACGAGGAGCAGGAGGCGCTTCACTTGCCTATCGTGCCACCGTGCGAGCCGAATTGACGGTCGAGATCGCCCGGACGCCGGAAGAGGTGTTCGACTATCTCGTGGACGTCTCGAACCTGCCCGCATGGCAGTCCGGCGTCCACGCCGCCCGACGCGAGGGCGACCGCATCCACGAATCGCGGCATCTGCTCGGTCGCGAGCTCTCCACGACGCTCGCGATCGACGAGGAGGAGCGGCCGCGAATCTTCGCGATCCGTGCACTGGACTCGCCGGTGCCGTTCTCCGTGCGCCACGAGCTCGAGCCCGACGCGTCGGGTGGGACGCGGTTGACCGTCGTCGGCGAAGGGGATGCCGGCATGCTGCCGGGCTTCGCCGCGGGGATCATGGCGCGCCGCGCCGAGAAGCAGTTCCGCAAGGACTTCGAGCGGCTCAAGCGCCTGCTCGAGACCTAGAGGCCTCCACCTCTGCGCGGACGTGGCAGTCGGCGCGGTGGTCGTTGACGATCCCGCACGCCTGCATCGCGCTGTACACGGTCGTGGGGCCGACGAAGCGGAAGCCGGCGGCCTTCAACCGCTTCGACAGCTCGTGCGCCGCAGCCTCGTCGCGGTCGCGGTACTCCCACATCAGCCGGTCGAGCGGCGTTCCCGACTCGCGGAGTGCGAGCACGCCGCGCGCGTTCGCGATCGCCGCCTCGATCTTCCCTCGATGCCGCACGATCCCCGCGTCGCCGAGCAGCCGCTCGACGTCGCGCTCGTCGAAGCCGGCGACGACGTCGGGGTCGAACGACGCGAACGCTGCACGGAAGTTGTCGCGCTTGCGCAGGATCGTCAGCCACGACAGCCCTGACTGGAAGCCTTCGAGGCACAGCCGCTCGAACAGGCCGCGCTCATCGGTGACGGGGCGGCCCCACTCGAAGTCGTGGTAGTCGTTGTACGCCGGGTCGGTCGTCGCCCAGCAGCGGACGACTGCGTCAGCCGACGTCGACACGCACGATGCCGTCGTCGCCGATCGACACGGGATACGTCGCCACCGGCTCGTAGGCCGGCGGGCCGAGCGGGCGTCCCGACGTCAGGTCGAACTGCGAGCCGTGGCGCGGACAGACGACGCGGCACATGTCCTCGTCCCACTCGCCCTCGCACAGCGGGCCGTCGTCGTGCGAGCACCGATCCTCGATCGCGTAGAGCGAGCCGCCGCAGTTGTAGACGCCGACGAACGTCCCCGGGCCGACGACGACGAGCTTCATCGAGCCCGGCGGAAACTCGTCCGCCGCCGCGACGTCGATCAGGAGAGCTCCAGGTCGTCGAAACCGGCGAGCCCGTCCGGCAGCGGCGTGCCCTTCGCCTTGTGCAGCGCGACCTTCAGCGTCGTCAGCCCGAGCATCGCGCACTTCAGCCGCACCGGCGTCAGCGGGATGCCGATCTCCTCGAGCAGCTCGTCCTTGTCGAGCGTCGCGACCTCGGTCGCCTTCCTGCCTTTCACCATCTCGGTCAGCATCGACGTCGCCGCCTGCGAGATCGCACAGCCGCGGCCGGAGAACTTCACCTCGTCGATCGTCTCGCCGTCCTCGTCGAACGCGACGTAGATCGACACCTCGTCGCCGCACAATGGATTCTGTCCGTCGGCGTGCGCGTCGGCGTCGTCGAGCGTCCCGTGCCCGCGCGGGTTCTTGTAGTGATCGAGGATCACCTCGCGGTACATCTGGTCGAATTCGTTCACGCGAACACCTTCTGCACGGTGTGCAGGCCCTCGACGAGCTGGTCGATCTCTTCGCGCACGGTGTACAGGTAGAACGACGCGCGGTTCGTCGCGGCAAGCCCGAGCTTGTGCATCAGCGGCTGGCAGCAATGGTGGCCGGCGCGAATCGCAACGCCTTGCATGTCGAGGATCTGCGCGACGTCGTGCGGATGGATGCCTTCGACGTTGAACGACACGACCCCGGCGCGGCGGTCGGCAGGCGGCCCGTAGAGCTTCAGCCCGGGAACCTCGCCCAGTCGTCCGAGCGCATATGCGACCAGCTCGTGCTCGTGCGCCTCGATCGCGTCCAGCCCGACGGCAGACAGATAATCGACTGCGACGCCGAGCCCGTACGCCTCGACGATCGGCGATGTCCCCGCTTCGAACTTGTGCGGCAGCTCGCCCCACGTCGTCTTGTCGTAGCGAACCGAATTGATCATGTGGCCGCCGAGCAGGAACGGCTCCATCGCTTCGAGGAGCCGCGCGCGCCCCCAGACCGCGCCGATCCCCGACGGCCCGCACATCTTGTGCCCCGAGATCGCGAGGAAGTCGCAATCGAGCGCCTGCACGTCGAGGGGCATGTGCGGCGCGGCCTGCGCCGCGTCGCAGACGAAGATTGCACCCTGCTCGTGCGCCCACCGGACGAGTGGGCCGAGATCGTGGATCGTCCCGAGCGAGTTGGAGACGAGGTTCGTCGCGACGACCTTCACCGTATGGTCCCGTGCGATCGCATCGAGCTGGGAGAGATCCGGGTCGCCGTTGTCGTCGATCTCGAGCATGAGGAACGAGGCGCCGTTCCGTTGCGCGATGTACTGCCACGGAACGAAATTCGAATGGTGCTCGAGCTCGGTGACCACGACCGCGTCGCCCGGGCCGAGGTTCGCGCCGCCCCACGCGTATGCGATCAGGTTCAGACCCTCGGTCGCGTTGCGGACGAAAACGACCTCGCGCGCCTCGGGCGCGTTGATGAACGCGCGCACCTTCTCGCGGGCGCCCTCGAGGCCGGCCGTCGCACGCTCGCCGAGGACATGGACCGCGCGATGGACGTTCGCGTACGACGTCTCGTAGAAGGTCGTCATCGCGTCGATCACCTGCCGCGGCTTCTGCGAGCTGTTCGCCGAGTCGAGATACGCGAGCGGCTTCCCGTGGATCAGCTGTTCGAAGATGGGGAAGTCAGCGCGGATCGCATGCGCGTTCAGGGTCTTGCTGTCGGCCGTCACTGCCACGGCCTCATGGTAGTTAGGGCACGCGGAACGAGGCGGAGACGTAGCCCGACGCGGAGGCGGTGCCGCGGCCGCTCGGAACCTTCGCCTTTCCCGAGGCGTTCGCCTTGAACGTGCGGCCGCCGACGCGGAACGTTGCGCCGGCGACGCCGAAGCCGTCGTCGAGGGCCTGGGCATAGCGCGACTTGCCCTTCTTCGTCACCCGAACCGAGAGGCCGGGCTCGAAACGCTGTGCCACGAGCGCCGTGCCCGTGTCGACGACGACGTCGGCGGTGCCGACGCCGGACGCGACTCCGGCGGCGGCGAGCTCGTAGACGGTGCCCGGCTCCGCCGCGGACACGGCGGCGCCGAAGCTCAGTCCGTGCGTGCGCGAGCGCGCCGCGCGCACCTTGCCGCCCTGTGTCCACACGACCCAGAGGCGGTCGCTCCGGTCGACCGCGAGCGCCATGTGCGGCTCGGGCCCGGAGAACGCCCCGCGGAAGGTGACGCCGTCGCCCGACGGCGAGCCGCCGGAGAACGGGACGACGGAGAGCGAGGTCGCGGTCGGGTACCCGGGCGCCCAGGCAAGGAACGTGTTCCCCTGGCGATCGGCCACGAGGGGCGCCTCGTGCTCGGCGACCGGCTTCAGCACGACGGGCGTGCCGGGCGTCAGATCGGCGGCGAGCTTCTCGTACACGGTCGCGGCGTCGGGATCGGCGTTCGAGTAGAACGCGATCTGCGCGACGCCGTTCGTGTCGACGGCGAGGGACTCGTGGTAGCCGCAGCAGCGCGTGTAGACGTTCTTCACCTGCTCGCCGTCGAGCCCGCGGAAGACGTTCACGAAGCCCGTCCCGTCCTGCGCGAAATACGGCGTGCCGTCGGGTGCGACCGCCGCCCCTTCGACGGGCCCGGTCGTGTGCGACTGCGTCTGGATCGGCCCGGTCCACGTCTGACCGTCGTCGACCGACGTCATGCGGCCGACACCCTGTGCGTTCGGGAAATAGAGCTGCAGCATCCCGTTCGGCTGCTGGACGACCTGCGTGCGGCCGGGGACCGGATCGCCCGTGACGATCGTCCTCGGCGGGGCGCCGTTCCGGGTGACCTGGATCGTGCCGTTCGGCGTATCGAAGGAAGCGAGCACCGTCCCGGCCTGCGTGACGATCACGGACGGGATCGTGGTCACGCCGACGCCCGAGCCGATCGTCGTCCACGCGCCGGCCGTCGGCGCGAGCGCGAGTGCGGCTAGTGCGACGACGGCCCGGCGCATGCGCCGATGCTAGCGCTCTAATGCGGTTCTCATCTGATCGTCGTCAAGATGCCCAGATGCAGCCGCGCTTCCTGGCGACGTTCCTCGTCGCATCGTGTGTCTTGGTCGCCGGCTGCGGCGGCCACCGAGGTGCTGCTCCCGCGGCGCCGGCGACGCTTCAATCGCACAGGAAGCGCGTCGCGGAACGAAAGGTCGTGGAGCTTCATCCGCGCGCCGCCGGTTCGCTTCCCGCGCCGCTGCAAGACGCCGCCGCGGCAGCCTGGGCCGGAGGCGGCGTCTTCGTCGGCGGCCTCACGGCCAGCGACGTGTCGACGGACCAGATCGTCGTGTCGACGCGCGCGGGCGCCCGCGTCGTCGGGCGCGTCCCCGGCGCGTTCCACGATTCCGCGCTCGTCCGGATCGGCAAGCTCGCATACGCGTTCGGCGGTGGGAACGGCGTCGCGCAACTGGACCAGATTCTCCGCATCGATCCACGTGACGGCGCGTCCGAGCGCATCTCGACGCTGCCTGCACCGAGCTCCGACCAGGCGGGCGCCGCCGTCGGCGGAACCGCGTACATCGTCGGCGGCTACACCGGCACGCACTGGCTCGACACCATCGTCGCGTGGCGGCCCGGTGCGCACGCACGCGTCGTCGCCCACCTGCCCCAACCCGTCCGCTACGCGGCCGTCACCGCGGCCGACGGTCGCGTCGTCATCGCGGGCGGCTCGCTCGTCTCCGGCACCGCGTCGAGCGCGGTGTACGCCTTCGACCCGATAACGCGCCGGGTCGCCCGGATCGGCCGGCTGCCCGCGCCGACCACGCATGCCGCCGCCGCCGCGAGCGGGGACACCGCGTACGTGATCGGCGGCCGCGGCGCGGCAACCGGCACGCCCACGGACAGGATCGTCGCCGTCGACGTCGCGCACCGCCGCATCCGCGCCGCGGGGACGCTCTCGACGCCGCTCTCGGATCTCGCCGCCGTTCCGAGCGGCAGCGGGATCCTGCTGGCCGGCGGCCGCTCGGCGAACGGCACCGTTTCGTCGTTGACGGAGCTCGTGCCGGGCCCTGCGCGTCACGTCGCCCGCGTGGCCCGCGTCGAAAACGTCTATGCCGCGGACCGCGTCGGGAATTTCGCCCCGGCGACGAGAGGCGCGAAGGCGTACGTGTACGTCCCGAACAGCGACAGCAACACGGTCGACGTGATCGACCAGCACACGTTCAAGGTCGTGCGCCACTTCGCCGTCGGAGCGCTGCCGCAGCACGTCGTCCCTGCGTGGGACCTGCGAACGCTGTACGTGACGAACGATCTCGGAAACAGCCTGACCGCGATCGACCCGAAGACCGGCGCGCCGGGCCGGACGATTCCGGTCGATGACCCGTACAACATGTATTTCACGGTCGACGGGCGGTATGCGATCGTCGTCGCCGAGCGACTGCATCGACTGGACTTCCGAGACGCGCACACGTTCCGGCTGCACAAGTCGGTCCCCGTTCCGTGCAGCGGCGCCGACCACATGGACTTCTCGGCAGACGGGCGCTTCGCGGTCGTCAGCTGCGAGTTCTCCGGCCAGCTGGTGAAGCTCGACCTCGTGCACGAGCGCGTCGTCGGCGTCCTGACGCTGAGGGCCGGCGCGGCGCCGCAGGACGTGAAGCTCTCGCCCGACGGCTCCGTCTTCTACGTCGCCGACATGGACGCGAACGGCGTGTGGATCGTCGACGCGCGGCAGTTCCGCGTGCTGCGCTTCCTACCGACGGGCCACGGTGCGCACGGCCTCTATCCGAGCCGTGACGCGAAGTACCTCTACGTGACGAATCGCCTCGCGGGCAGCATCTCCGTCATCTCCTTCGCGACGCGGAGGATCGTGAAGACGTGGCACATACCCGGGGGCGGCAGCCCCGACATGGGGAACGTCTCGGCCGACGGCAAGGTGCTTTGGCTCTCGGGCCGGTACAACAGCGTGGTCTACGCGATCAGCACGACGACCGGGAAGCTGCTCGCCCGGATCCCGGTCGGCGCCGGCCCCCACGGCCTCTGCGTCTGGCCCGAGCCCGGGCGGTACTCGATCGGGCACACCGGCATCCTGCGCTAACGCGAGAAGGCGGCGGACTCCCACAGGGAGTGCGTCACGCGCCTCTCCAGACGGAGCCCTTGCGCGTCGGCGGCGGCAACGATGCGCGCAACCGGGTGGACGTACGCGCGGAAGCCGCAGCGGCGCAGCGCGAGGAATGCATTGACCGCGCGCAGCCCGAGTCGGATGAACCACCGCTCGCGCGGATACGTCAGGAGCAGACGTCGCTGCGCGTTGGCAGCTCCCTTGCCGACGAGCGCATCGACGTCCGGATAGCAACAGACGACGCGGTGCATGACGACGACGTCGTGTGGTGTCGTGTCGTCGACGACGAAGTCGCCGACCCGTCGGTCGACGTCGCGTCCTCCCAAGAGTTCGGCGGCTGCATCCTCGTAGCCGGCGGAGAGCTCCACGTTCGTCGCGCGCGCGGCGCCCGCGTCGAGCAGCTCGAGCTGGAGCGCGCCGATGCCGCCGCCGACCTCGAGCACGCTTGCGCCTCGGAGGTCACCGGCGAGCGCGACGAGATCGCGTTCCGTCTCGCTCAGCCCTCGCCTGCGGTAGCGGCGCAGGTCGGCGGCGGCGAACTTGCGGTTGAAGAATCTGCGGTAGTCGCTCGCGCAGCAGCCCGGCATCAGTGCCGGACATGCTCGCAGTTCTTCGCGATGTGATCGAGCGGGCCCGAGCCTTCGACCGTGTCGATGCCGGGCCCGCAGTCGACGACGTCGTGCCCGTTTCCCGGAATGATCGTGTCGTTGCCAGCGCCCCCGAAGATGCGGTCGTCGCCGGGCCCCGCGAGGATGAAGTCGTTCCCTGCCCCGCCGAAGATAGTGTCGTTGCCGTTCTCGCCGTAGATCGCGTCGTTGCCGCCGAGCCCGTGGATGACGTCGTTTCCTCCGAGCCCGTTGATGCGGTCGAAGTACTGCGAGCCGGCGAGCCGATCGGGGCCCGCGGTGCCGGTGAAGCGGCAGATGTTCGAGCGGCGCGTGAAGCGGGAGCCGATGTCCGGCC